>DIFQ01000144.1 GCA_002419215.1 Syntrophaceae bacterium UBA5744 | reverse complement strand
GATCCTCGGCCCCGAAAACCTGCTCGAAATCCGTGCCGGGGAGATACTCGTCTGTGATGCCATCGACCCCAACATGACCTTCGCCGTGCCGCTTGCCGCCGGCATCGTGGAACGCCGGGGCGGGATGCTGATCCACGGCGCCATCATCGCCCGCGAGTACGGAATCCCCTGCGTGACGGGGATCCCCGGGGCCTCCGAGCTTATCCGGACGGGCGACCGGGTCAGCGTCGATGGCTACCTCGGTATCGTCACCATCGAAGCCTCAGCTTCCCTTTGAGGGAAAAATACGCTAAGATGCAGCCTCACGGAGACCGGACATGACCATCCCCCTCAAGGACCAGGAACTCAAGGACGACATCATCCGATTCTGCAGGGAGCGAAATGCAGAACTCGTGGGGTTTGCCCCCGTGGAGCGCTGGGACGAGTATGGCGAGGTGCCGCCCGATTTCCGGCCCGGGGCGATCTTCCCCCAGGCGCGCACCGTCATCGTCATCGGCATGTCCATGCCGCTGCCCGTCGTGGAGACGACCCCGTCGGCGCTCCACCAGGAACTCTACACGACGACGAATCGCCAGCTCGATGATCTGGCCGTTGAGCTCACGCGCTATCTCAACCGCATGGGCCACGCCTCGTTCCCCTTTACCCGCGACACCTACACCACCATGCGCGCCCTCCGGGAGAACAACCTGGCCGCTTTCGGCCACGTCCCGGCGGCAAAATACGCCGGCCTGGGCACAATCGGGATGAACCAGTGCATCCTCACGCCCGAGTTCGGGCCCCGGGTCCGATTCGTCTCCGTTTTCACCGATGCCGCGATCCCGCCCGACCCGATGCAGCCGAAGGATCTGTGCATCAAGTGCGAGCTCTGTGCCGAGAGCTGTCCCAAGAATGCCATCAAGCCGCGGGAGGACCGGGTCGTCGGAGACTACGACAAGACGGCCTGCCTGGAAATGCACGAAGAGCTTGTGAAGAGGCGCTGCTATCCCTGCGGCATCTGCACAAAGGTCTGCCCGATCGGGAAGGACCGCCAGCTCTACAAAAGCAAGGGGATCCGGAAGAAATACGGGAGGGAACGGGAGATCCTGGCGGCCAACCCCGACGCCCCCGAGTATAAATCGTGGACCCACATCCGCAAATACGGGGCGCCTCAAAAACCCAGGGAAAAAAGCAAAGACAGGGAGTAAACCCATGGAACGGTTCGAGAACTTCTGCGGGCGGATCCAGAGGATGATCGCCGACGAGAGGACCATAACCCGAAAGATCGAGAACGGCAGGGAGCTGGTGTCGGAACTCGTGATCCGGCCTGACTGGTTTTTCGATTATCTGAAAAAAATGATCCTCGAGCCGTCCTCCTTCGAAAGCCGCAGTCCCGGAATCTGGCCCAACGAGTATGCGCTGTACCGAAGCCCCGAGAGGTCTTTCGTTGTGCTGGCCTACATCTGGGATGCGAAGCTGGCCGACATCATCCACGACCACGGCTCCTGGGGCATCATCGGCACGCTTTGCGCCAGGCTGGGGGAAAGGAAGTACGAGCGGATCGACGACGGGGGGCGGGAGGGCTACGCGGAGATTCGCGAGACGGAGCACAAAGTGTGCGGGCCGGGCGAGACGACCTTTGTCCTGCCCCTCAACAAGGGGCTTCACGCCATGGACAATCCCACAGACGGGATCGCCGTGAGCATCAATCTGTACGGGAAAACGATCCGCCAGGGCTACATCCAGTTCTTCGACCCGGAGAAAAAAACCGTAACACGCGCCTTTCCTCCCCGCACGCTGAAGGAAGTCCTCGCCGTGAAGACCCTCGCAGCCATCGACCCATCGAGAGCCGAAGGGGTGCTCCGGAAAGCGCTCGGCACGTCACGGCCCCCGCAGCTCATCGAGCAATACGAGGCGGCCCTCGCCAGAATCAGGGGCAAGTGACTGAGTGCTTGAGTGCGGAAGTGCTTGAGTGAAGAGGATACAGGGATTGCGTCTTCACTCAGACACTCAGACACTTTTTCACTGAATCACTTCTTCATTTCACCTTCTCGAAGTAGGAGTCCTTCACCCCGTCGAGAAGCTGCAAGCTCTTCACCTTCACGGCGAAGACCTCCGCGTCGGGGTCTTCCGCAAACGGCTTGAGCTGAGGGTGTTTTTTCAGCAGTTTCTGCCGGACGAGCCTGTTTTTGGCCTTGTTGCCGATGGCCGAGAAGACGCCGTTCACCGTGAGGGCCCTGATCCGGGCGCGATCGGCCCCGCAGTCTTCCTCGCGGGTGTCGATGAGAAGACTCACCGTCCTGTTGGCGGCGAGGTTGCGGAACTTCTTTGTCCCCTTCTGCGTCATCATGTAGATCTCGCGGCAGTTCCTGTCGGGCACGTAGGACATGAGCGAGCAGTGGGGAACGTTGTCCATCACGGTAGCGAGCACGCAGACATCCTTTTCCCTCACGAGCTTCTTCATCTTCTTGAGCATGGTGTTTTCCTTCCTTTTCCGCCGGGACAACGGCCCCGGCAAAGGCTAAACGATTTTTGTCGGCTCCGTGGCCAGATTTTTCTCCTCGTAGAAGACAACCAGAAAGATCTCCCGGTCGGCGCGGTTTACGATGGCGTGGGGCAGACCGGCCGGGATCTCGAAAAGCTCGGGCTCACCGCCGCAGACATGGATCTCCTCCGCTTCAGGAGTCCCTTCCGCTCCTGCGAGGATAACAGCCGGGCCCCCGCAGAACAGCAACCACTCCACGGCCGAGCCATGTACATGGTTGCCCCGGACAGCCCCGGGCTGCATGGAGGCCACGTGGAGATTCCCCAGGGGTCTTCCCTCGAGCCCCGCCAGGGGAAGCGGGTCGAGGACCCAGCCCCGGGCATCCTTCCATGCCTTGTCCCCGATCGCAACGCGCCTGATTTTCGCCATGCCTCTGCTCCCGGACCCGTCTTCGGTTGGTCCGGCTCCATTTCTAGCACGCCTGAGTCTTTCGAGGCAAGAAGGACAATCCGGGGGGCAAGCCGTTTATGGCCCATGATTTTATTTTCCTCCGCAGCGGAGTGTGCTACTATGTCAGCCATGGAAAAGATCCGTCTTGGAATCAGCACCTGACTGCTCGGCCAGAATGTCCGCTGGAACGGCGGGCACGCCCTGGACCGTTTCCTCGTAAGCTCCTTGGGGAAGTACGTCGAGTATGTCCCCGTCTGCCCCGAGGTGGAGTGCGGTTTCGGCATCCCTCGCGACACCTTCCGCCTCGTCGGCGACCCGAAGCAGCCGCGACTCGTGATCCACAAGACCGGCGCCGATCACACGGAGAGGATGGAGACCTGGGCGCGCAAGCGCGTCGGGGAGTTGGAGAAGGAAGACCTCTACGGGTTCATCTTCAAGAGCGACTCGCCCTCGAGCGGCATGGAACGGGTCAAGGTTTACAGCGACAAGGGCATCCCGTCGAAAGTCGGCGTCGGCATCTTCGCCCGGATCTTCATGGAGCACTTCCCGCTCACCCCCGTGGAGGAGGAGGGTCGCCTCCACGACCCCGTCCTGAGGGAGAACTTCATCGAGCGGATCTTCACCTGCATGCGCTACTGCGACATCATGGAGGGCACGAGGCAGGTGGGACGCCTCGTGGACTTCCAAACGAAGAACAAGCTTCTGCTCATGGCCCACAGCCCCAAACACCTCAAGGAAATGGGGAGCCTCGTGGCCCATGCGAAGGAGATGCCGGCCCGGGAGCTTGTCGAGCGCTACGAGGGCCTTCTCATGGAAGCCATGGCGCTCAAGCCCACCGTGGCCAAGCACGAGAATGTCCTGCTGCACATCATGGGCTACTTCAAGAAGGACCTGGGCGCCGACGAGAAGCAGGAGCTCCTGGAGGTCATCAGCCGTTACAAGAGAGGGCTCATCCCTCTGATCGTCCCCGTCACCCTGCTGGCCCACTACGTCCGGAAGTACAACCAACCCTACCTGAAAGAGCAGACCTATCTGAACCCGCACCCGGCGGAGCTGATGCTCCGCAACCACGTTTGAGGCTGTTGACCGGGGGCGCATCTGACCAACCGGAAGAAGGTAAGAAGGTGAGAGGATAAGAACGTTGGATAAGTCGGTGGCCGAAGTCATGCCCCCTGCTTCTCCAACCTTCTCACCTTCATACCCTCTTACCCTCTTGTCATCCTGTCTGGTTGACGCACCGCTCCGACGCGTATATCCTGTCTTCATGCCGCGTAAAGCCGACATGGAAATCCCCCGCCTGCTTCTGGACTGGTACAGGACAAACAAACGGGATCTGCCCTGGCGCAGGACGAAGGACCCCTACCGGATCTGGGTGGCCGAGATCATGCTTCAACAGACCCGGGTCGACACTGTCATCCCCTACTACGATCGGTTCCTGAAGAAGTTCCCCGACGTGAGGGCCCTCGCCCGGGCCCGCGAGGACAGCGTCCTCAAGGCCTGGGAGAGCCTCGGCTACTATTCCCGCGCCCGCCACCTCCACGAGGCGGCCCGTGTCGTCGTGGGCCAATCTGGCGGCGAGATCCCCGCCGAGATGGACGATCTCCGGAAGCTGCCCGGCGTGGGCGCCTACACAGCCGGGGCGATCCTGAGCATCGCCTTCGGCAGGCGCGTTGCGGCCGTAGACGGCAATGTGATCCGCGTCATCGCCCGCCTGTTCGCCGTCGAGGGCCCCGTAGACGGCAGCAAGGCGAAACGGCGAATCGGGGCAATCGCGCAGGAGCTCGTCCCGGCAAGCGAGCCTGGCCATTACAACCAGGCCCTCATGGATCTCGGCTCCGGCATCTGCACTCCCCGGAGCCCCGCCTGTCCGGCCTGCCCCCTGGCCGCGGCGTGCAGGGCCAGGAGGAAAGGGGTCCAGGATTCGATCCCCGCAAAAAGGAAAGCGGCGGCCGTTCCCCACCGCGAGGCCGCCGTGGCCGTCATCCGCAACGAAAGGGGTGAAATCCTTCTCGTCAAGAGGCCGGGGAGGGGGCTCCTCGGGGGCCTCTGGCGTTTTCCGGGAGGCGCCATCGAGGAAGGGGATGCGCCTGCCGCCTGGCTTCGAAGGTCGCTGCGGGCGGAGTTGGGCCTCAACGCAATCCCCGGGAGGAAGCTCTTCTCCGTCGAGCACGGGTATTCCCATTTCACCGTTACCGCGCATGTCTTTCCCTGCACGATCCGGGGGGCAATTCCTGATTCCGGGGGCGAGGTGCAATGGCGCTGGGTCGGGATGAAGGGGCTTTCCCGGCTTGCCGTTTCGAGGCTCGAGGGGAAAATCCTCAAGGCGATGCGTCCCGCTCACCCGGTCGACAAGCCATTTGACGATGGAAATACCGCCCTGAAACGTGTTAAGTAACCGGAAGTTTTCGATGCACCGGGGCATACCATGAGCAAGGATCACATCCCGGCAACGCCGGCTGTCCGTGTCCTCAGGGAAAACCGGGTCGATTTCGTCCCGAGGCCCTACAAGTACGAAGAGAGGGGCGGCACGGAGGTAGCAGCGAGGGAACTGGGCGTCGACGAGCACCTCACCGTCAAGACGCTTGTCATGGAAGACGACGGGAAATCGCCCTTCATTGTCCTGATGCACGGCGACAGGGAGGTTTCGACGAAGGACCTGGCCCGCATCCTCGGCGTGAAGACGGTACAGCCCTGCGACCCGCCCTCAGCCAACCGGCACACGGGCTACCTGGTGGGAGGGACCTCGCCCTTCGGAACGAGGAAATCGCTGCCCGTCTATGTGGAGGAGACCATCCTGAGTCTGCCGGTGATCTACATCAATGCAGGCCGCAAGGGACTCCTTGTGGAGATGAAGCCTGCGGATCTGGCGAAGGTGCTTAAACTGACGCCGGTGAGCGTGGCACGGTGAAAAAATGGAAGTTAGGAAGCTCGGAAGTTATGAAGAGCGGGGGGGCGGAGACCGGACGGACCGATGAAGTTCAAGAAATCGATGGATCAGGAGACGGTAATCATCGAGTGCCTCCGTTGCGGGACCAGGAACCGCGTCCCGCGGGCGCGGATCCACGACCGGCCCAATTGCGGGCATTGTCACGCACCGCTCTCCCTGGAGGCCTTTGCGGTCAGGCCGCTGGAAACGGCAGACGGGACTTTCGCCCGGGACATTCTGGCTGCCCAGGAGCCTGCCCTTGTCTTTTTCTACTCTCCGAGCTGCCCGTACTGCCGGATGCTTTCGCCCGTCATCGACGAGCTTGCCGTGAAATTCGAGGGGACCGCATTGATCGCGCGTCTGAACACCACAGTCAATCCCGTCGTGTCGTCACAGTATGGGATCCAGGGAGTCCCCACGCTTCTCCTCTTCCGGGGGGGAAAGCTCCTGAAAAGGATGGTCGGTGTCCTGTCGGGCGATGAAATCGAGCGGAGTCTGAAAGGGATCATCAAGCTGTCGTGACCGATACCCATGCCAAGCTCAAAGAAGGTTTTCTCAACGGACTGAAGCGGGGATGGAGCGCGTTTCTCTGGCTCATGAAGATCGTCATCCCCATGTCCTTCCTGACGGCCGTGCTCGCCTGGACCGGCTGGCTCGGCAGTCTGGATTTCCTGCTCGCGCCCCTCATGGGGTTCATGGGGCTGCCGTCCATGGCGGCCCTGCCGATCATCATCGGGGGGCTCACGGGCATCTACGGCGGCATCGCGGCGATGGCGGTCCTGCCCTTCACCGTCGCGGAGATGACGCTACTGGCAAACTTCCTGCTCATCAGCCACAACCTCATCCAGGAAGGGGTCATCCAGGCCAAATCCGGTCTCAACCCCGTCAAGGCGACGCTCTTCCGGATTTTCGCCGCCGTGGCCACAGTCTATGCCGTGACCTTCTTCATCGAGACCGACCCCGCCGCCGCGGCTCAGGCGGGCGCCCTGGGAGCCTCCACGCAGGCCTTTGAGCTGATGGTGGCCGACTGGGGGATCTCGATGCTGAACCTTTCCGTGAAGATCTTTTTCATCATCATGACGATCCTCACCCTGCTCGATATCGCCAAGAGCATGGGATGGGTCATGCCGATCGTGAAGGCCCTGTCGCCTTTCCTGAGAGTCCTGGGGCTGAGCGAGAAGGTGGGGATCCTCTGGATGACGGCCGTCATTTTCGGCCTGACCTACGGCGGGGCGGTAATCGTGGAGGAGGCCCGGCAGGGTCACATCTCGAAGGAGGATCTCGAGGAGCTTCAGCTCTCCATCGGGATCAACCACTCCATGGTCGAGGACCCCTTCCTGTTTTTGCCCTTCGGAATCAGCGCCTTCTGGCTCTGGGTGCCGCGGCTGATCACGGCCATGGTGGCCACCCGACTGCTGACTTTCTGGGTGTCCATTCGCAAGAATTCCGTCAAGCAGGCGGCCTGATTTTTTCCGTCAACGAGAGAAGAAAAACCCTCGCTTCTCCAAGGCCGCTTCGAAACGCCTCGTTAAAGGCCTCGTCACCCATGCGGCAGGTAAGGAAAACCGGCGTGTAGTAGATCGCGTTGAATTCCTGCACTTCGGCGGAACCCTCCCCGTAAAGGGCTTTCAGGGTCTCTTCCGTCTTCTTCCGCCACTCGCCGAATTCCCCCGATACAGCCGACCCCCCCATCAGCCCCTCAATGGCACCGATCTGCCTTTCCAGAACCTCCATTCTCTGCACTCGATCTGCCTTTCCATCAGCATATTTCATCGTATTTAAAGAAGAGATGCCTTCTCCCCGCCTTTAGCCTTTAGCTGTCAAATG
>DIFQ01000012.1:1969-2766 GCA_002419215.1 Syntrophaceae bacterium UBA5744 | reverse complement strand
GAAGTACAAGGTGTTCCTCAACTAGAAGCGGGTTTCGATTCCATCGGTCCATCGGCTCAACCGACAGACGGGGATATGTTCCTGAACGAATCGTTTGCCTGACTGAAGATGCCTTGCCCGGCCGGGAAACCGGGCAAGGCATTTTTTTCACCCGCTTGCGGGAGGTTCTGCTCCACGCAGGGCATTCACATCCAGGCCCGCGGGGAGGCCTCCGAGGCGGCGACACTGGTGCGGGCAGGGGAGATTCTCATTCGACCGGTGCAACTCGCACCGAACGGGGAGGTGACCTTCATCGCGTCGAGAAACGGCCGGGCGATTGCATCCCGCAGCCGGACGGGCAATCCGGAATCCCCGTACAGGATCCCGGCCGTTCTGTAAGATGACAACCTGAACGACAAGCTGTTCGTGATGACGGGACTCCGTTGAAGAAGAGGGTGAGAGAGTAAGAAGGTGAGAAGGGTGGAAAGGAATGTGCCGATGATCGAATCTCGATCGATATCTCTCGCCATGCTGACCGGACGCAGACAGGTGGCCTTGCGCCTGTTGCTGCTGATCCTGTTGTGCGGGTTGGTTGCCTCCTGTGCCGCAAACCCCGTAACCGGGAAGGACGAGCTGATGCTCGTCTCCGAGAAAGAGGAGATCCAGATCGGCAACTCGGTCTACCGCGATGCGCTCTGGAGCGCCGAGGGAGGCGGCGGCGAATACCCGGATGCTCAGCTCAAACGCTACCTCGAAGGCGTCGTCATAAGGCTCCACAGGACATCCCACAGGTCGAATCTGCCGCTGACCTTCAGCGT
>DIFQ01000012.1:0-1922 GCA_002419215.1 Syntrophaceae bacterium UBA5744 | reverse complement strand
ATCGCCGGGCTGGAAAACGAGGGGGAGTTTGCCTACGTCATGGGGCACGAGATCGGCCACATCTCGGCGAAGCATTCCGCCAGGCAGATGTCGCAGAACATGATGCTGGGCCTGGCCCTGGGCATTGCGGCCGTTGCGGTCGGCGGCGATGACTACGGGGAGGCCGTGGTGGGACTGGGCGCCCTGGGCGGACAGCTCCTGCTGCTCAAGTACAGCCGCGATGACGAGCTCGAGGCAGACCGGCTGGGGGTTGCCTACATGAGCCGCCAGGGCTACAACCCGAACAACGCCCTGAGCGCTCACCGGAACATGGACAAGGTCTACAAGGAATATGCCCGGTCCGTGGGGCAGGAACCCGCAGAGAGAACCTTCTTCGAAGAGCTTCTGTNNNNATCGATGAGATGCAGCAGATGATCAACTCGACGCCGCGATTCGCCATGGCGGGCGACGGGTCGAACCGGGCAGCGTACCAGACCATGACGACAAGCCTGCGAAGGACGCACAAAGTTTACACGGAATACTACGACAAGGCTGCGCGGGCCTTCGAGAAGAATCGCATCGCCGAGGCAAACAACCTCATCAGCAGGGCCATCGCCGAGGACCGCCACCAGCCGCCTTTTTACGCACTGGCGGGCTTCATCTACCTCAAGCAGAACCATCACGGCGATGCGGAGCGCTACTTTCGAGCGGCCCTGTCCCTGCAGGGAACCTACCAGCCGGCCATCCGCGGCCTCGGGATGATGAACTACCGCAAGCAGAACTACGCCGCCGCGATCGAGAACATGAGACAGGCGGTTCAGATCTTCCCGGGCGATGTGGCGGCGCAGCGGCTGCTGGGGTTGAGCTATTACAGGACAGGGAATTACCGGGCTGCCATCAGCCCGCTCCAAACCGTTGCGCAGGCCAGTCCGAAAAACAAGACGATCCATGGCATCCTGGGCCAGTGCTATGAGAGCGTCAACGACCAGCGGTCGGCTTACGAGCAGTACAAGCTCCAAATCCAGGCAGCCCCGGAAAGCGACGCGGGCCGTCTTGCGGCGGCAAGGGTGCAGGCGTGGAAACCCCGGTTCGAACCGGAACAAACGAAGAAGAAGTAAAGGGACGGGGATGCTGTTCATGACGAAGCGGATTCGACGGATCGTCGTCTGGCTTGCCGCGGTCGTTTTCGGGGCGGGGCTGTTCGTGTCGCAGGGTCAAGCGGCCGAGATCGAGGGACAGCGCCCCATGATGATCGTGGAAGATGCGTTTCAGTTTACTCCCGGGGCGTGGTCGAGCTATTACGTCCATGTCCGCGCCAAGAAGGAATATTACCGCATGTACATTGCCACCCTGGAGCGATTGAACAGGAACGGAAAGACCTGCTCCTGGATGGAAGTCGGGGTGACAACGGAAAAGGACCCCTCCGTTGTGACCCGTTTCCTGGTGGAAGAAACCCGGAGCGGTCCCGGCGAGATCCTGGACGTCATCGTCCAGGTGCAGGGGTATTCGCCCTTTACCGTTCCTGAGAGCTTCTACAAGGGCGAGGAAAAGGACGTGGGCAATTTCAAGGGCACCTCCGTTGCGAAGCGGCTTGCCAGGCGTGCGATCCCGATCGGCGGACGGAGCGTCAACGCCTGGGCTGTAGAGGCCGTCGATGACAGGGGCGAAGCCCTGGCAGCCCTGGTAAGCGAGGACGTAGCCCCGATCGGGGTGATCATGGCGGAAAGCCCGCTCATCGGCATGTATCTCTCGGACTGGGGCGGAGGCGCGAGATCGAAGATCGAGGGGACGCCGGTGAACTTTTACGTGTGGCTCATGATGCAGATGGGCGGAGCCCTGAGCAAGTAACCCTCCGTGTCGAACCAAATCGCATGGATTGCCTTGCGGTCGTTTCTGGTCTTGGCGATTGGGAAGTTACGAAGTTGATTGCAACAAAAATGCGT
>DIFQ01000087.1:9931-10085 GCA_002419215.1 Syntrophaceae bacterium UBA5744 | reverse complement strand
GAGGGAGCTCTTCCAGAAAAACCTGATTTCCGCTGCAGGGCAGGTTGCCGAGCGGGATGTTTTCTACACCTTCGGGATCAAGCCCGCTTACCCGGCCACCGCGTACGGCTATCTCGAAACCGGCGCCTGCGTGCTCAATGACGGCGGGATCGAG
>DIFQ01000087.1:0-9876 GCA_002419215.1 Syntrophaceae bacterium UBA5744 | reverse complement strand
TGGAACTCGGGGATGTTCGTCTGGAAAGCCGCAACGATTCTTGAGGAGGTTCGCACGTGGCTGCCGCAGCACCACGAAGCGATTTCGCCGCTGGGCGCATACGACGGGTCGCCGGGCTGGCAGAAAGCGCTCGAAGCGGCCTTTGCCGCAGTACCACCCATTTCCATCGATTACGGTGTCATGGAAAAGACCACAAAACCCCTGCGCTGCGTGGCGTCCCTGTTTTCGTGGACCGACGTGGGTGGCTGGCCGGCCATGCAGACGCTCCTGCCCCGGGACGAGCAGGGGAACGCCTTCAGGGGGAATCTGAAGACCCTCGACTCATCGGGGAATCTCGTTTTCTGCGAGACGCCCGATGAGGCGGTGACCCTCATCGGGGTCGAAGACCTTGTCGTCGTTCGCGCGGGGACCAGGACCCTGGTGGCCCGGAAGAGCGACGTGGACAGGCTCCGGGAAGTGGGAGACGCATGATCCTGCCCGGGTCCTGCCCGTGGCGATCGTCTGTCACGCCCGCCTGCTTATCCTTCAGGTGAAGGTGACGCGTCCCGTCCTGCACCGGTCTTGACCCTCAGGGCTTTTCGATCGTCATCATGCCGCCTTCCACGTGGGCGCGCAACTCATTGAGCAGTATGGCAAGTTCCTTCTGCCGCTGCTCGTGGAAGTCATGCCAGATCTTGCGGCACGTCTCGCATTTCACCTTGTCCAGGTCCTTCATGTAGGTGTCGTAGCGGTAAACACTTCGCGCGATGATGGTGATCGTCTCGAGAAGATTGTAATCGTGGTTCTGCAGCATGGCCGGACCTCCTTTGTGATGTTTCATGGTTGGGCAGGGGATACGGAATCGTTACGCCACACGAAGGGTTTGCCGCAGGGATGTCGCAGAATGATGTGTTGAAATCGTCAGTACGGGCGTCGAAGGAGTGAACAATCAGCGGGAAAAAAAGAAACCACGTGAAAATCCCTGTTACAATATTAATACCCTGGACGGGGTGCGGTCAAGGATCTTTTCTGCCGAAAATGCCCGCAAACATTGATTTTCGCGGCTTCCTGCGCTATAGTTGAACGTCCGATCAACGTCCGAACGACTCGAATTCGAGGGATGCATGATTGCCATTGTCGATTATCGGGCAGGCAACCTGACGAGTGTTGCCCGTGCCCTCCAGAGCCTGAAGGTGCCCTGTGTCATCACGGACCGCGCCGATGAGTTGCGTCGGGCCGAGCGCGTTATTTTCCCGGGCGTGGGGGCCGCCGGGGAGGCGATGCGGAATCTCCGGGAATCGGGACTGGATGGGTGCATCCGCGAAATCGCCCGGTCGGGCAAACCCCTTCTCGGGATCTGCCTGGGAACGCAGGTCATCTTCGATACCAGCGAAGAGGACGACAGGACGACCTGCCTCGGCATCATTGCCGGCGGCGTCAAGCGGTTTCCGGAGGGCCTGAAGGAGAAGGGCGATCTTCTGAAGATCCCGCACATGGGCTGGAACCGTGTTCAATCCAGGGGAAGCCACCCGCTGTTTGCCGGGATTCCCGCAAACGCCGAGTTCTACTTTGTGCACTCCTACTACCCGGCGCCCGCGAGCGAGTCGGACATCCTCGGTGAGACGGAGTACGGCATCCGGTTCGCCTCGGCCGTGTCGCGGGGCAGTCTCGTGGCGGTCCAGTTTCACCCCGAGAAAAGCGGTCGCTTCGGACTCCGGATTCTCGAAAACTTCAGCCGCTGGGATGGGAGCCATGCTCAGTAAACGGATCATCCCCTGCCTCGACGTGAGGGACGGTAAACTGACCAAGGGGGTCAGGTTCAAGGGCAACATCGACATCGGCGATCCCGTGGAGGTGGCGCGCAACTATTACGAGCAGGGCGCCGACGAGATCGTCTTCTATGACATCACGGCCTCGTCCGAGGGGCGAGACATCATGATCGACGTGGTGAAGCGGGTTGCCGAGACGATCTTCATCCCCTTTTCGGTGGGTGGGGGCATACGGACCCTCGAGGACATGCGGAAGGTGATCCTGGCCGGCGCCGAGAAAGTCAGTGTCAACTCCGGCGCCGTGGAAAATCCCTCGATCATCAGCGAGGGCGCCGTTGCCTTCGGTCGCCAGTGCGTCGTCCTCGGAATGGATGTGAAGAAGGTCGGGAAGAGCGAGAAGATCCCATCGGGCTACGAGATCGTCATCCAGGGCGGCAGGAAGTCCATGGGCATCGACGCCCTGTGGTGGGCCAGGGAGGCCGAAAACCTCGGGGCAGGGGAGATCTGCCTGAATTCGATCGATGCCGACGGGACCCTGGAGGGATATGAACTGGAACTCACCCACCTGATCACGACAAGCGTGAAGATCCCCGTCATCGCTTCGGGCGGGGCCGGCAAAAAGGAAGACCTCCTGGATGTGCTGACGTCGGCGAAGGCCGATGCGGCCCTCATCGCCTCCATCGTGCACTACGGGACTTACACGATCGCCGAACTGAAGGAGTACCTCTCCGGCAACGGAGTGAAGGTCAGGGAGATCTGGTAAAAACAGGCTAAAGGCTAAAGGCTAAAGGCTAAAGGCTAAAGGCTAAAGGCTAAAGGCTGGGAAGCACCCGTTACCTTCTTCAGAACTCCAGGAAATGATATCCCCAGGGCTTCAGGTCCACGAACAGCCCCGGATCCGTCATTTCGTCCCCGTTGCGCTCGAAGACATCCCCGGACAGCAGATCGACGAGCCGCAGGGCTTGCCCGGCAAGCTGCAGCCCCGGCATCCGGACTCGTCCCTGGGAAGGTCTGTCCGCGAGGTTGACGACGACCAGGTGATGTTTGTCGTTTCGGGACCAGCTCCACGCCACGAGGTTTCTGAAACTTTCATTGTCCGGCCAGCCGGAAAGTTCGCACAATTCCCATGCGGCCTCCCGGAACTGCGCACTCCTCACGGAATCCAGCAGGATCCTGTAGAATCCGCGGAGCCCGAGGTCAGGCGACTCCTCCGGATGGCGCCCGAGCTGGACGGGCAGCTTCACCTTGCGACCCTCTAGCTGGCCGTCGTGAAACAATCTTGCCCCCGGAAGCGTGGCGATGACCACCGCCGCGGCCCTTGCCTTCTCCGGATCAAAGATTGCGGCCGCTCTCGGCTCGTCGTGATTCTCGATGAAGCGGACGAGCCTGTGTTGAACCTCCGGGTCTGCCGACAGGTGAAGCCGGATCGTTTCGGCTGACTCGTGGATGAGACGGTCATAGAGGCGCTTGTCATAGCAGTAATGGAATCCCTGCTGTTGAAGTTCCCGCTCGAGGTCCCAGTAGGCCTCTGCGATGAATGCAAAATCCGGGTAGCGCCTTCGGACGCCCTCGATGACCTCCACCCAGTATTCGTTCCGCGGCTCTCTTCCGGCACGGCTTCCCCACGTCCTGCGGAAGATCCGGTTGATGAGCAGAATCGACATGTCGCAGCGAACCCCGTCACACTGGCTCGCGAGGCCCAGAAGGGTGCCGACGGAAGCATCCCTCAGGCCGGGGTGAAAGGCATTGATCTGGGCCACGTCCTCCCATGGGGGGTAGTTGGGGTCCCGACCGCAGGCAAAGACACGTCCGCCTGCTTGAAAGAACTCCCGCGGCGCCCGGATCAGGTCCGCCGCATCCCCCTGAATGATGAACTCGGGATGCTCGAGAATCCAGTTGTGGTCCAGGGCGACGTGATTGGGAACGAAATCCAGGATCAGGGAGAGCCCCTGGGCGGTAAGGGCCGTGCGGGCCCTGTAGAGGCCCTCAGGCCCCCCGAGGCGCTCATCGGCCGTGTAATCCCGGATGCAGTAGGGGGACCCCGCTATGTCGTCGGGGGTGAAGTCGGAAAGCGCCTTGCGGCATTCCTGGAGGAGAGGGGCCGTTGCCCGTGCGATTCTCGCGCCGGCCGGGCTGCGCTGCCAGACACCCATCAGCCAGACGGCCTCGAACCCGAAGGAGGCGATGGTTTCCCACTCCTCCGCAGGGACATTCGCCAGCGTGATGGGACTCTTGTGCCTTCGGCTCAGTTCGTCGAGCCAGACCCAGGTGTTGATCTCATAGATCAGGGGCTCTTTGGGCAGGACGGCCATGGGATCCTCCGTTGCATTCTATCCTACCGATCCGAAGGAAAATTTGCCAGCGCTTTCCTGCCTTGGTTGCAGCAGTAACAGAAGGTAAGAGGGTAAGAAGGTGAGAAGGCTGGATGAGCAAGTGACGTGCCTGAAACGGGCAGGTTGTCCGACCTGCTTCCCTTCCCACCTTCTCAACCTCTTCTTACTTCAGGGCCGGCACGTCCTGCGCGGACAGCACGCCTCCTTTTCGTTTCCTCAATGCCTGCGAAAGAAAAGCGAGCAGGAAGATGAACAGGCCGGCGAGATCCGTCATCCAACCCGGCTTGATCAGAAGCAACGCCGCCGTCATCAGGGCAATCCTCTCGTACCCTGTTGTCCGGATCATCAGGCAGCCCTGCACGGCAGCCGCAAGGCAGACAACACCGAGGGTCGCCGTACAAACGGCCAGCAGGATGCTGGGCCAGTCGCCGATCATCAGAAGTTCCGGGGCGTAGACGAACATGAAGGGAATGATGAAGCCCGCGATGCCGAGTTGAAAGGCCGCAAGCCCCGTTTTCCATGGATCCGACTGGGCGATCCCTGCGCCGGCATAGGCCGCGAGAGCAACGGGGGGTGTGATATCGGCCCGCGTGCCGAAATAGAGGATAAAGAGGTGGGCCGCAATGGGCAACACGCCCATGTTGACGAGCGCCGGGGCCACAAGCGAGGTGATGATAATGTACTGTGCCGTAGTCGGCACGCCCATTCCCAAAAACAGGCAGGCGATCATGGTGAAGGGCAGAGCGAGGAAAAGATAACCCTGGGAGGCGTCGACGACGAACGACGAGAACTTGAGACCCAGGCCGGTCATGGTGATGCTCCCGATGATGATCCCCGCCGCAGCGCAGGCAGCAGCGACCTGGACGGAACCCATGGCGCCGTCCCGCAGCCCCTCCAGGATCCCGAGACCGAAAGTTTTCAGGGATTCTCTTTTCGCGACAGTCATCAGGAACGAGGTCAGGATCGTCACGGCGATGGCCCAGAAGACGGCACGCTCGGGCGAGTAGTCCTCCATGAGGAAGTAGATGAGCGCGAACACGGAGAAGAGGTGGTGCCAGCCCCGTGCGAAGGTCTTGGGGATGCTGGGGAGATCGGACTTGGGCAGTCCCGTGAGGCCGAGCGAGACGGCCCGGAAGTGAACCTGCATGAACGTGGCAAAGAAGGCCAGTGAAGCGGGGATGAACGCGGCGACACAGACCTTGAAGTAGGGGATCGCCAGGAACTCCGCCATGATGAAGGCCGCTGCACCCATGACGGGCGGCATGATCTGCCCCATGGTGGATGCCGAGGCCTCGACGCCCGCCGCGAAGTGGGCCGGATAACCCGTCCGCTTCATGAGGGGGATCGTGAAGGAACCCGTTGTCACCGTGTTTG
Source organism: Syntrophaceae bacterium UBA5744 (assembly GCA_002419215.1). Taxonomy (GTDB): domain Bacteria; phylum Desulfobacterota; class Syntrophia; order Syntrophales; family UBA2192; genus UBA2192. Next base: position 4,421 of record DIFQ01000087.1, on the reverse strand, counting down.
CAACGGAGCTTCCCGAGATCATTCCGAAAAATGTGCTCGACACGACGGCCGCTTTGGCAGGCCCCCCTTTCGTCCACCCCGTGAGGGCGAAGGCGATGTCGGTGAAGAACTCGCCTGCCCCGGTTTTTCGAAGGAGCGTTCCATAGAGGATGAAGAGGAGGATGAAGTTGGCCGAAACCCCGATCGGGACCCCGAAGATCCCGTCCGTAGAAAGAGAGAGGTAGGTCGAGAGGCGCTTGATGCTGTACCCCTTGTGAGAGATGACGTCGGGCAGCCAGGGACCCAGCAGGGCGTAGAGGATGAACACCACGGCGATCAGCGTCACGGAGAGCCCCGTAGACCGCCTGGCTGCCTCCAGGACGATGAGGACAAGCAGGCACCCCATCACGACGTCCAGGGTCTCGTAGGAGCCGGCACGGTTCATGATGGGCGTCGAGTAGATGAAGAGCCAGATGCAGATGGCCCCCGATGCGACAAGGAAGGCCCCGTCGAGCACCGACATGCGATGCCAGGGAGAATGCCTCTTCGAGAGGGGGTAGAGGGCGAAGACGAGAACGGACATGAAGAGCCAGTGGAGCGCCCGGTGATCGAGGGCGAAGAAGGGATGCGCATACGCGTAGTGGAGATGGTAGAGGCTTGCCGTGATGGCGAAGACCGTAAGCAGCGTATTTGCCGATCCCCCGTATGTGCGGACCCTCTCGAACTTCTCGAGAATTTCCTGTCCGAGCTTTTTCTCCTTCTCGAAGTCTTGTTGAAGCGTCTTCTCGATTTCCGCCATAGAGGTCTCGGACCTACCGTTTCGCGATTCGTAGTTGAAGCAGGCTTCCGCCCGGTGCAAGCCCGGCCAACGCAACCCGCGAGTCGCCCGACCAAATCACCTGGCGGGAAACCCGGCCGACCCTGAGAAGAAGCTGCTGCAGACGACGGTTCACGGTGACGCGCGTGTACTCGCCGTCGAAGGAGATGCTCGCCTGCGGATGCGATTCCAGCCCCGACCCATACCACAGGTACTGCTCTTCCAAGATGACCAGGTACCCGTCTTCCTCGACTCGGAACAGGTCCCGCACAGGGGTTCCGTCCGACGAGTGGGTGTATTCGAGCCGAAAGAGGTCTCCCGGCCTGACGGGCACCTGCCACAGCAGGTCGCCATCCGGATGGCGCAGGATCTGAAGCTGAAGGTTGTCCGTTCGCTCGGCCGGCCACGAGGGGAGGGGCAGCAAAACGGCCGCAACGAGGACACAGAGGGCGATGCGTCGTGCCATGGGCAAGCAAACCCGGCCGGAATCGTCCCGGCCGGGCATTCGCCGGTTACTTGAGGACTTTGACTTCCTTGAAGTATTTCACCGCGCCAGGATGAAGCGGAATCGGGCTGTTGACGGCATTTGCAGGCGTAAGCTGCGCAGCGATCGGGTGGATGTTCACGAGCGCGTATTTCCCCTCTTTGACATTGCTGAAGATGGCCTTGGTGATCTTGTAGGCCACGTCATCGGCCATTTTCTTGTTGGCCACGAGCACGTTGGAGTCGCCGAGACAGAGGATTTCCCTGTCCTGTCCGGGGTAAGTCTTGGCCGGGATGCCGATCTTGATGTAGTAGGGGTACTTCTTGACGATCCGGTCGGCCATTGCCTTGTCCATGGGGATCAGCACGATTTCGCGGGATGCCGCAAGATCCAGGACCGCGGCGCCCGGGTAGGCGAAATTGAAGAAAACGGCATCGACGACGCCGTCCTTGAGGGCCTGGACGGATTCATTCTGCGAGAGGTTGGCGATGGTCACATCCTTGTTGAGCGTGAATCCATGCTCTTCGAGAATAATCCGGGCCATGTTGGCGCAACCGCTCCCGGGGACGTCGATGGAGACCTTCTTTCCCTTCAGATCCTTGATGGATTTGATCCCCGACTGCTTCGTCGTCACGATGTGCTCCGGAGCGGGGTACATCTGGAAAAGCGTCACGAGAGGGAGTTTCTCCTTGAAGGGGTCCTTCCCCTGCACGGCGTTGTAGGCGATGCTGCCCATCACCATCCCCATGTCCGATTCGCCGTTTCCGACGAGGCGGCTGTTCTCGACGGAGGCGCCCGTCGACTCCGATGCGCAACGGAACCCTTCGACGGTCTTCTCGATGATAACCGCCATTCCCCCGCCGAGGGGATAGTAGGCACCGCCGGGGCTTCCAGACGAGAGCGTGAGAAAGGTTTTCCGTTGTGCCAGCGCATCGTCCCCGCCGACCAGCGCGAGGACGAGCATGACGGCTGCGACGCACAGGAACGCTCGTTTCATGATTCCACCTCCGTCCAGTATTTGCTCCCATCTATAGCGTTTCGAACCGAAAGCGTCCAGCTTTTTCCTCGGATTTGCCCTGTCGGACGGGGTGAAAGGTGCGTAAATCACGTGCACCGGAGGCTGCTGCCATGCAGTCGAAACGGGCTGGTTGGAAGGCGGCCTGAAAGGACGGAAGTTAGGAAGCTATGAAGTTATGAAGCTCGGAGGGGATGGAGGATTGATCCATTCTCTTATCCGCGCTTCCTCACTTCCGCTCTTCCGATCTTCGCGCCGTGATCTCGAGAGGTGAGATCGCTGCGTTCGATGGGCTGCGCCCCCGGTCACCAGCCTACTTCAGGCCGAGGACATCCTGCATGTCGTACAACCCGTTCTTCTGCTTCACAACCCACTTCGCGGCGGCGATGGCCTCCCGGGCGAAGGTGTCGCGGATGAAGGAGCGATAGATCAGTTCCACCCCCGCCCCCATCTCGCTGAAAAGGACGGGGCTCACGTTCGGCACGAGGACGCAACGCGTCTTTCTCGCAAGCTCCCGGATTCGATCCATCTCGTCGAGCATGAACCCCATGGTCCCCATGACCATCGATGTCTTGTGCTCGGCGGCGATCTCGAGGTGGGCCAGGGAAGATTCCTTTTCCGTGAAATCGATGACGACGCAGCTGTGTTTGATGCAGTCCCTCAGGTCTTCGACAATCGGTACGCCGAAAAACCCTTTGTGATGATACTCCCCGACATCCTGCCCGATGGCGGAGATGCCTTTCGAATCGACGGCGCCGATGAGCTCGATACCTTCCGTTTCGTACACGAACTGCACCAGCCTGCCGCCCATCTTGCTGCTCACGCCCGTCACGATCGCCTTTACCATGGCTTTCCTCTCGTCGCCTTCCGTTGTGGAAACAGCCGCCGACCCCTGTCGGCGGCAGACTGCCCGGACGGTTTGAAGACCGCTTGCCAGGGTTCACGCAGGTATTTCGCGTCCGAAAAGGGGTATGAAGCCAAAGGAGCCTGAACTGTGTTCATTTCCCTTCTGCGCGCATACACCCGGCCGGCGATCGTTCAGGGGGGCTCGCCCCGCCCTGCGGGCGGGGAGCTTCTTTATCTCTTCAGCAATAGGGATGCCACGGAGGAAATGTTTTGTAACCATAAGATATCATGTATCTATCTCTAAAGATGGATGCGGAAACGGCCCGAGAATAAGTACAAAAGTGTTTGATCGGCAACGCAGTATACAAAATCGTCATAAGCGCAATGGAGAAGCGGACCGGGAGAGTACCGCGATTCCCGTCGCCCCGGCGCCGGGCGCCGGGAAGAAAGGTCGTTCCTTCCCGAGACCCGATGCCCGAAACCCGATTCCCGTTTTTCATCCGATTGCGGTGCTGCCCCGTTCACCGGTTCGGATCCGATAGACATCGGGAAGATCCAGCACGAAGATCTTGCCGTCGCCGATCTCGCCCGTGCGGGCGCCCCTGGTGATGGCCTGGATGGTCGGGTCGACGAAATCCTCGTTGACGGCGATCTCGAGCTTCACCTTCTTCAGAAGGCTTCCCACTTCCTTGGTGCCCCGGTAGACTTCGGTCACACCCATCTGGCGTCCCCGTCCGAGCACGTTGGATACCGTCATGAGGTTCACGTCCACCTCTTCCAGGGCCTTCATGACGTCGTCGATCTTGTGCGGCTTGATGATTGCGATGATGTATTTCATGTCTGAATCCTCCTAATCGACCAGGGTGTAGGCCGACTCGCTGTGCTGAGTCAGGTCGAGTCCGACGATTTCCTTGGTCTTCTCCACCCGGACACCGATCACGGCATCCACCAGCTTGAAGATGATCCAGGTCATCGCCGCAGCGAAGACCACGGTCACGACGACGAGCATGCACTGGATCAGAAGCTGCTGCGCACCGCCGAAAAACAGACCGTTGGCGCCTGCGTCGTTGACGGCTTTCTCTGCGAAGAGACCCGTGGCGATGGTGCCCCAGATCCCGCCCACGCCGTGGACGCCGAAGACGTCCAGCGAGTCATCGTATTTGAAGTAGGACTTCACCTTTGCAATGGCCACGTAACACAGCAAGCTGACGATGATGCCGATGAAGATGGCATTCATGGGGTTCACGAATCCGCAGGCCGGTGTGACGGCCACGAGTCCC
>DIFQ01000063.1:13149-13769 GCA_002419215.1 Syntrophaceae bacterium UBA5744 | reverse complement strand
TTACACAAGAAAGTTGACGCTACCAAGAATTGTTCCTTCACTCAGACACCTAAACACTCAGGCACTCAGACACTTTATCGATTTTCTCCGCTCACCCGCCATAATACCCACCTACCGGGCAGGGCAGCCATGATCGAAATCAAAGAAAAGGCCGGGGCTGTTCAGTTCGCCGTCCGCGTGGTCCCGGGGGCCTCGAAGAACGAGGTGGCGGGCATCCAGGACGGCGCCTTGAAGGTCAGGCTCACGGCCCCTCCCGTCGAGGGCAAGGCCAACCGGGCCTGCGTGGAATTCCTGGCCGGCCTGCTCGGGGTGCGACGCTCGGCCCTGGCCATCACCTCGGGAGAAAAATCCAGGAAAAAGACCGTCTCCGTCACGGGCCTTGCCCGCGGGGAACTGGAGGAGCGTCTGAAGGGCTTCCTGCAGCCTTGACGGACAGTAAAGACAAAATGGAGAGGACCCTCATCCCGTGCTTGACGCGGGAGAGGGTCCTTCTGTATGAGTGTGATGCCCTTGTCCATTATAGGGGTTGATCAACCAAGCGATCAGACATTTGAAAGCCTTCATATTGATTTCCCTCTCCCTCTGGAGGCCGCTACCATAATCTCCCTCTCCCTTGAGGG
>DIFQ01000063.1:0-13080 GCA_002419215.1 Syntrophaceae bacterium UBA5744 | reverse complement strand
CTGGAGAGGGTCGGGGTGAGGGTGATAGTTCTACAGGCTCACGACCCTGAGCCGACCGAAGGGCTCTCCCGCCGGGGGAGAGGAAGTTGAAGGACAGGTCCCCGATGACCATGGGTATCCAACAGCCCGTTCCCGAAACCGAGAACCACCGCGTCGCCAGGGCGGCGGGCGTGGTGGGGCTTGCCACGATGCTCTCGCGCGTCTTCGGCTTCATCCGCGATGTCATCGTGGCACGCTTCTTCGGCGCGGGCCTTGCCACGGACGCCTTTTTTGTCGCCTTCCGGATCCCGAACCTGCTGCGGCGCCTGTTCGCCGAGGGGTCGCTCACCATCGCCTTCGTGCCCGTCTTCACGGAGTACCTCAAGACGAAATCCCGGGAAGATGCCTTCGAACTGGCCCGGGTGGCCTTTACGTTCCTTTCCGTCATCCTCGTGGTCATCTCGCTTGCGGGCGTCATTTTTTCGCCCGCCATCGTCACGGTTATGGCCCCCGGCTTCCGGGCCACCCCGGACAAGTACGCCCTCACGGTACTGCTCACCCGGATCATGTTCCCCTACATCTTCTTCATCTCCCTGGTGGCCCTGTGCATGGGAATCCTGAACTCGCTGAGGCACTTCGCCACGCCGGCCCTCTCGCCCGTCATCCTGAACCTGAGCATGATCGGGGCGGCGCTCTTCCTGAGGGACTTCTTCGCCGAGCCCATCCTGGCGCTGGCCGTCGGCGTCATGATCGGGGGGCTTTTACAGCTGGCGGTGCAGCTGCCCGTGCTGTTCAAGCTGGGGGTTGTACTCATGCCCAACTTCCACTTCGGGCACACGGGCGTGCGGCGGATCGGCGCCCTCATGCTTCCGGCCGCCTTCGGGGCCGCCGTCTACCAGATCAACATCTTCATCAGCACGCTGCTCGCCTCTTTCCTGCCCGAGGGGAGCGTGTCGTTTCTCTACTACGCCGACCGCATCGTGGAGCTGCCCCTGGGGATCTTCGGCATCGCCATCGGCACCGCGGCCCTGCCGAGCTTCTCCGAGCAGGTGGCTCGCGGGCATTACGAGGAGATGAAGAAGACGATTTCCTTTTCGCTCCGCCTCATGCTCTTCATCACGATCCCCGCGATGATCGGGATCATCGTGCTTCGCGAGCCCATCATCTCGGTGCTCTTCCAGCGGGGCCAGTTCGACCCGCGCTCGTCGGTGCTCACGGCCCAGGCGCTTTTCTGGTACACCGTGGGCCTCTGGGCCTTCTCCACCATCCGGGTGGTCGTGGCGGCCTTCTACGCGCTGCAGGACACGAAGACCCCCGTCCGGATTGCCGTGGTGGCCCTCATCGTCAACACCCTTTGCAGCGTTGCCCTCATGTTCCCCATGAAGCACAGCGGTCTGGCCTTCGCCACCTCCATCGCCTCGGCCGTCAACGTCCTCACGCTGGGCTTCTTGCTGCGGAAACGGATCGGGGCATTTCTCGACGCCGCGTTCTGGCGATCGATTGCCCGCGTCGCGGCGGCATCGATCCTGATGTGGGCCGCCGTGGCCCTCACCACCCACACCCTCGGTTGGGACGTCACAGCCCCCTTCCGGCACCGCTTTACGGTCCTGGCGGCAGGGGTTGCCGTGGGGATCTCCGTTTTCGCGGCTTCGGCCTTCGCCCTTCGATGCCCCGAAACGACGACGCTTCTCTCCATGATCCGCCGCAAGCTCGGCCGGCCCTAGTGTCGTGTCCCAGAAATTAGTTTACGCTATTGTCCACAGTTTCCCTCGCGGGCTTCTTCCTTCGAGAGCCGGTAAAAACAATGTCATTGCGAGGCGAGCCTCGCGAGCCGTGGCAATCAACGATTAAGAACTTCTCTCATCTTCAGGCGTTCTCAACGGCAGATCGCCGCGTCGGCTTCGCCTCCTCGCGATGACGACTTGTCTGTATTCCGCTCGTCGGGATATTGAATCCCGCTCAGTCGCTGTGAATGCAAGGTTAACTTATTTCCGAGACAGGACGCCAGGGCGTCCCGGGAGTTCCTGCGAGACAAAATCATTGACGTTAAGACGTTGAAGTGATAAGGGAAATTGTCTTCTGAAAGGCTTTCTCACCACCCAGTTTGCCAGTCCACAGAGGAGATAAGATCATGCTGGACGTCAAGTTTTTGAGGGAAAACACCGACCTCGTCCGCCGCAAGATGCTCGAGCGGGGGCAGGAGATCGACTTTGCCCCCTTCGTCAACTCCGAGAAGCGCCGCAGGGACATCCTCCAGGAGGTGGAGGCCCTCCGGGGCGAGCGCAACAAGGCCTCCAAGGAGATCGGGACCCTGAAGAAAGAGAAAAAGGACGCCTCCGAGCTCGTGGCGAAGATGGCGACCATCTCGGATAGGATCAAGGCCCTCGACGCCGAGCTGGCCCAGGTGGATGCGGACATCCAGGCTTTCGTCATGGTCATCCCCAACGTCCAGCACGACTCCGTCGAGTACGGCAACAGCTCCGAGGACAACCCCGTCGTCCGCCACTGGGGCGAAAAGCCCGTCTTCGACTTCGAGCCCAAGCCCCACTGGGACATCGGCGAAAATTTGAAAATCCTCGACTTCGCCTGCGGCGCCAAGATCACCGGGGCGCGCTTCACCCTGTATCGCGGCTGGGGCGCCAAGCTGGAGAGGGCCCTCATCAACTACATGCTCGACCTGCACACCTTCCAGCACACCTACACGGAGGTCCTCACGCCCTTCATGGTCAACAAGGAGAGCATGACCGGCACGGGGCAGCTGCCGAAGTTCGCCGAGGACCTCTTCAAGATCGAAGGGATGGACTACTACATGATCCCCACGGCCGAGGTCCCCGTCACGAACATCCACCGCGACGAGATCTTGAGCGAGAAAGACCTGCCCGTCTACTACGTGGCCTACTCGCCCTGCTTCAGAAGCGAGGCGGGCTCCTACGGGAAGGACACCCGCGGTCTCATCCGCCAGCACCAGTTCAACAAGGTGGAGCTCGTGAAGTTCTCTGCCCCCGAGACCTCCTACGACGAACTCGAGAAGCTCACCCTGGATGCCGAGGATATCCTCAAGACCCTGGGCCTCCACTTCCGCACGGTGAGCCTCTGCACGGCCGACCTGGGGTTCTCCTCGGCAAAGACCTACGATTTGGAGGTGTGGCTGCCTGGCCAGAACCTCTACCGCGAGATCTCCTCGTGCAGCAACTTCGGCGACTTCCAGGCCCGCCGGGCCTCGATCCGCTTCCGCCGCGAGGGCACCGGGAAGGTCGAGTTCGTCCACACTCTCAACGGCTCGGGCCTTGCCGTGGGACGCACCGTGGTGGCCATCCTGGAAAATTACCAGCAGAAGGACGGCAGCGTCGTCATCCCCGAGCCCCTTCGACCTTACATGAAAGGGATTGACAGAATACCCGCCGGCGGGTAATATGCCGTTTTCCTAAACGGGTATCCTGCCGGCCTGACCCGGCCGGTTCGCAGCAAACGGGCAACGCCGGAGGGATGGCCGAGTGGTCTAAGGCGGCGGTCTTGAAAACCGTTAACCGAAAGGTTCGCGGGTTCGAATCCTGCTCCCTCCGCCAGAATAGAACATACACCTGTCCCTTTGGGGTAACGCCTCTCTCCCGGAAGAGAGGCTACCACAAGGCTCCTCTCCCTTGACGGGAGAGGCCGGGTGAGGGTGAAAATAGAGGCCTACTCGCGGAGAGATGCCAGAGAGGCCGAATGGGTTCGCCTGCTAAGCGAATGTACGCCCTTTAAAGGTGTACCGGGGGTTCGAATCCCCCTCTCTCCGCCATTTTTACAACCGAATAAAGCGCGCCCTTAGCTCAGTTGGATAGAGCGTTGGACTACGAATCCAAAGGTCCTAGGTTCGAGCCCTAGAGGGCGCGCCAAAAATCAAGGGGTTAGGCGATTTGCCTAACCCCTTTTCAATTATTTGCTAACCTATTGCTAACCAGAATCGACTTCTTTTATGATCTCTTTTTACCTTCCTTCGGCCATTTTCATATCGAATCCTTCCCGAACAATGCATCAAACCTCAGACGGTTATCGCTGGGAATGGTCGAATTGATATTCCCTAAACGTTCACCTAAATCTTGCGACACTGATTTATTTGCTTCTACGCCCAGACGCATTCCCACATGACCTCCATCTTCTCCAACTGTGCCAGGGAACTTTCGTCCCCTGCTAACTCATTCGCTAATTTGTAAATTAGGGACTTCCCAAACAGGTTAGTTTAAAAAAAGTGGCAGTCAGCCTCCTCTTAGGTTAAGGAGTTTTTCACTACAAAAAACACAGAACATGAATATGACTCCCATGGATTTCTGCTCCGATGAGCCGGACAGATATGATTTTGTCCAAGCAATTAAAGCATTTATGGGAAAAAACCGATTGATCCATGTAAACCAGGATCGCACTGATTCGTTTAATGGTTCGGATGCAGCCAACCGCATGTAAAACAAACAGAGAGGAGCCCAGCATGAAGCATTTTCTTTTAGCCGTTATGACCATCCTTGTTGCCGCCTCGGCAGCACACGCAACCGATGTCAGCGTGTCGGTCAGCGTCGGCCAGCCCGGCTTTTACGGACGCATCGACATCGGGAACTATCCGCAGCCGGAACTGATTTATGCGCGGCCCGTCGAAGTCCGGCCGGCGCCTGTCGGCATCGTTTATCAGCCAGTCTACGTGCATGTGCCTCCCGGGCATGAAAAGAAATGGAGCAAGCATTGCCACAAATACAATGCCTGCGGCCACCCCGTCTATTTTGTAAAAGAGCGATGGTACAACGACGTGTACGTGCCCCATCATCAGGCTCGTTATGACAAGGAGCACGGAGGGAAGCATGACAAGGGACACAAAAACGGCAAGCACGGGCACGGCAAGGGCCGCGATTAAGGATGGGCTGTCGGGTAGCTCTAAAAAACATTCGGGAAAATCGCGGACAAAAAGAGCATGAAAAAATAAAAGACGAGGAGGTCGGCCATGATCCGAAGAAGCAGAAAACCCTTCCTGGCGGTTTGTCTAACCCTATACCTGCTTTGTTTGTTCTCGTCTCCGGCTGCCGCCGGGATGATCGGCTCCGTTTCTTCTCCCGGAGCTTCGGGACAGGGGCCCAGGGAGACGGAGATCGGCAAGATTCAACAGGCTCTCGAAACCGAAATGGTGAAGGAAAAGTTCAAGGCGTACGGTCTTGCGCCCGATGAGATCAACGCCAAGCTGCAGGACATGACCGACGAGCAGATTCACCTTCTGGCGCAAGCCTCCGACGGCGTACTAGCCGGTGGAGACAACGGACTCGGCATCCTGGTCGCCCTGCTCCTGATCGTTTTGATCGTCATATTGATTTTGAAGCTGTCGGGCAAATCCGTCATTGTCGGTTGAAGCCGCCCGAACAATCAGGGGGAGCGCTATGAGTCGAGAGCCCCGCGTCTCGGAAGAGACGCGGGGCTTTTGCGTGTAAGGGATAAAATGCATTTATCCCCAGTTCAACAAGGCGGGTTTCCATACGAGTAGTAGGCGTTCAGAACCGGGTCCTTCAGATAATCGAATCCGGGGTGTTTAATCTTGAACAGGCTGAGGGCATAATCCACATCGCGGTAGAGCCGTTTGGCGCTGATCTCTCCGTTCAGGCATTTCCTTTTACAGGTCTCTATGGTGCATATCAGATCGACGATGTCGGATTTACCGTAGGGCAACCCCTTCACTTCGACAGGACTTGCGTGAAGTGCTTCAATATCGCGGCGCAGCTCGGTCGCAAAATCGCTGCCCGCCGCTTTTCGTATGAATCGAACGTCGACATCCAGAATTTTCAGAAATGACATGCACCCCATCTCTCGCCATTCTTTCTTCCTTCGCGACTGCATGGGAGCATGAGGCATGCCCGGTGCCTCCGCAATCATAGAGCTAATGAAATCAGTGCGATACGATAATCGCGCAGCGGCGGATGCCCCCGCCGGACCGTGCTATTATGCATGGGGAGCTTGAATTCGGCGGGAATATCCGCTTGGTTGGCCGATGCGGCCGTTTTGGGATAGCAGATTGTGGACAAAATTCTTCTTGAAATATGAATATTCTCCGTTTCGGAAGAGAGCGGGGTTTTGAGTGTGGGGACCAGAGAAGGCGGGCATGTTGAAAGACGCGACCCCATAGGCATTCTAGATCCGCCCAGCCGTCGGGTGTTGTCCCCCAGCCCGTGTTGGGCGTGATCCCGGAAGCGTTCAGGAAGCGGCCCATCAGCTCCGAGCACACGGGGAAGGACCAATGGATGAACTTCGCCGCGTTGATCAGGTGAAGCGGCAGCCGCCAGAAGGGGTAAATCCTGCCGTCGTAGCGTTTGACCTGGCCGTAGCCGAACCAGAAGCGCTCGGGGGTCATCTCCTCGTAGCGCACGATCAGGATTCGGCTGCCTGCATACTGGCCGAGAGAATAGTGGCCGATCCGCTTCAGGCTCTCGAAGGTGGTCCCATCGGCTGAGACAACAATCCCCGCGTGGTTGAACTCTGCGCGGTTGTCCTGCGACCAGAGGGCCTGGCCCCAGTTGATGGCCCCGGCCGCCCAGGAATCGGTTTTCACGACGAAGCAGTCACCGGGCTTGAGTTCGAGCATGGCGCCTCTCGTTTTGTGTGGCCCCCGGCCGCCAAAGGCAAAGCCGGGGGCCTCCGGTGGTGTATTCAGCCCTCGCGCATCATCCGGGCGAGCTCCTCGGGACGCTCCAGTTTCCCGTCGTCCGTCCCGGGAGGGTCCCCGCCCAGTTGCGCATACATCTTCGATTTCTCGATGTGCCGGGCCGCCTCCTCGAAGCGGCCCGCCTCGATGTGCCTGCGCGTATCCGTCCAGGCCGCAAAGCCCGTCTCGCCCATCATGTAGACCAGGCTCACAACGACGATTTGCCGGTTCTCGGAGAGAGAATCGAAATTTCGGAGGAGACGCCGGGCCCCGGCAACGGCCCGCCGGATGTCGTTTTCGAAGAGGTGCTCGATCTCGTCGTCGGAAAGGCCCACGGCCTCAAGGTTTCGGCCCTTGCCGATCGTGAGCCTGCCCTTGATCGTCCGCTTCCGGGGCCCGATCTGCCGGCCGTCGGCGTCATCGTAGGGAAAGCGGCGCCTGCCCTCGTGCCTGCCCAGGATGTCTTTGAGCCTCTCGTTCATGGCGCCCGCACCGGAAAATAAAAAAAGCCCGGCTCCGGGGACTTTTCGTCCCCGGAAACCGGGCTTCGTGAGCCTCTATTCACCCTTTTCAGGAAGTAGGTATGGCGGTCTGGCCGCTCGAAATTGTCTATTGTCTTTTACGAATATTGTGCTACAAAGTCAAGGGTTTTTCTTGCTGTGACCTTGGTGTTTATTCCCATAATGGAAACAACCTGCTAACTGGTCCAAAGGTCAGGCCTTATGCCACAGGTCGTCATTGAAAACCCAATCATCAACTCGCCCTTTCACGAGCCGACCCGCCACTTCCGATTTACCGATGAGGGAATCACGAACGAAGTCGTTGAAGGTCGCCGGATCAGTTCCTATTTCGTGCCTATTGCCCGCCCGAAGAAGAAAGGTGCTGCACAGCAAGCGCTCTTCGATACGGAGTGGACACAGGATCGCATCGAGGAAAACAAGCTGGTTAACAGTATCCGCCGCCGTGTCGAGATGTGGCGCAAAGGCGGCTACCTCGGTGTGACACCTACCACGGCACGACTAATTTCGTATTGGACTGACCCCGAACGCGAGAAAAAGCTCTTTTTCTGCCAGAACGAAGCCCTTGAAACCGCCATCTACATAACCGAAGTTGCAAAAAAATACAGCGATGCATGGATCGAGAATGCGATTCGCGAGGCCAATGACACCTCGAATCCCGGCCTGCCTCGCATGGCCTTCAAGATGGCCACGGGGTCCGGCAAGACGGTTGTCATGGCCATGCTCATCGCCTGGCACACGCTTAATAAGCGCGCCAATCCGCAGGACCCACGTTTTTCCGATACCTTCCTGATTATCACGCCCGGTATCACCATCCGCGACAGGCTGCGGGTACTGCTGCCTAATGATCCTGAAAATTACTACCGCAAGCGCGACATCGTTTCCGCCCAGCAAATGGAGCAACTCAGGCAGGCCAAGATCCTAATCACCAATTTCCACGCTTTCCAACTAAGAGAGAAAGTCACCGCTGGAAAGATCACAAAGTCTATCCTCGCCGATGGACAGTCAAATGCATTCACAGAGACCCCCGACCAGATGGTACGCCGCGTTTGCCGCGAGCTAAGCACCAAGAAAAACATCATAGTCATCAACGACGAAGCCCATCACTGCTACCGCCGCAAACCCGACGGCGAGGATGAAACCCTTAAAGGTGATGAGCGTATCGAAGCCAAGCAGCGCGACGAAGAGGCCCGCGTCTGGATCTCGGGCATCGAGGCGGTGAAAGCCAAAATCGGTGTAAAGACCATCTACGATCTTTCAGCCACACCATTTTTCTTGCGCGGTTCGGGCTACCCGGAAGGCACGCTCTTTCCGTGGGTCGTTTCCGATTTCTCTCTCATCGACGCAATAGAAGCGGGAATCGTCAAGGTCCCTCGCGTCCCGGTAGCCGATGACTCCATGACTGGTGAGCAGCCCACCTACCGGGATCTCTGGTTGCGTATCCGGGAGGATTTGCCCAAGAAGGGGCGCAAAACCGATGCCCTGTCGGGAGAACCCAAGCTGCCCGTGGAGCTGCAAGGGGCCTTGCACAGCCTCTACAGCAACTACGAGAAACACTACCAACTCTGGGAGCAAAATGCAGAGGCCAGAGATCGCGGCATTACGCCTCCCGTCTTCATTGTCGTCTGCAACAACACCAACGTCTCCAAGCTCGTCTTCGATTTCATAGCCGGATGGGAAAAGAAAATAGGTGATCAGACCATCGTTCAGGCAGGGCAATTACCCATATTCCGCAACGATGACGGAAATGGCAAGTGGTTGCAGCGTCCGAACACGATACTGGTGGACAGCCAGCAACTCGAATCCGGTGATGCGATGAGCGACGACTTCAAGAAAATTGCCGCTCATGAAATCAGCGAGTTCAAGGCCGAGTACCGCACCCGCTTCCCTGGTCGCGATGCCGAGAACCTCACTGATGAAGACCTCCTGCGAGAGGTGATGAATACCGTCGGCAAGGCCGGAAAGCTGGGTGAGCATGTGAAGTGCGTGGTCAGCGTTTCGATGCTAACCGAGGGCTGGGATGCGCAGACTGTTACCCACATTCTCGGTGTGCGCGCATTCGGAACGCAACTGCTGTGCGAGCAGGTCGTCGGCCGCGCCTTACGGCGCATGAGCTATGCAGCCAATGATAAGGGTCGTTTTGAGCCCGAGTATGCCGAGGTCTATGGTGTGCCGTTTTCCTTCATCCCCTGCAGCGGAGCGACGAAGGAGCCCAAACCCGGGCCGCTGCCAACCCGCGTCCGGGCCCTCGAAAGCCGTATCGCCTGCGAAATTACCTTTCCTCGGCTACTCGGTTATCGCTACGACGTTGCCGGAGAACGCCTCAGTGCAACCTTCAACGAGGCATCCAAGCTGTCGCTGTCTACTGCCGATATTCCAACCAGGGTCCAACTCGATCCGATTGTCGGCGAATCCAGCATCCACACACTCGACGATCTCAAGCGCCGCCGACCAAACGAAGTAGCCTTCATGCTGGCCAAGTACACGCTGGAGAAATACTTCCGCGACGATGACGGCAACGACAAGCCTTGGCTCTTTCCTCAACTGCTGGGCATCGCCAAACGCTGGCTTGACGAATGCCTCACGCTGAAGGACAACACCTTCCCGCAACTATTGATGCTGATCGAGTTTGCACACGATGCCTCCGACCGCATCTACAAGGCCATCGTCGCCTCGACGGACGGTACGGCCGCACTCAAGCCCATCCCGCGCCCATATGATACGATCGGTTCTACCCGTCACGTTGATTTCGACACGACACGGCCGGTTTTTGCCACCAGCGATGTCAAATGTCACATTTCTCACGTTGTCGCCGATACGGAGTCATGGGAGCAGAAAATGGCCGAAGCCCTCGAAGATATGCCCGAGGTCTTCCGCTACGTCAAGAACCACAATCTCGGGTTTGCCATCCCCTTCACGCTGAATGGCGAAGAGAGAAACTATCTCCCCGACTTCATCGCCTGTATCGACGACGGCCACGGACCGGATGATCTGCTCAATCTGATCGTGGAAGTAACGGGCGAGAAGAAAAAGGATAAGGCGGCAAAGGTCGCTACGGCCCGCACGCTATGGGTGCCGGCCATTAACAATCACGGCGGCTTCGGCCGCTGGGCATTCATCGAAGTCGCTGATCCGTGGAACACTCAGAATCTCATCCGCGGCTTCCTGAAACAGTCGCAGTCGATGTAACCAGAGGGAATCGCGCATGGCCAAGAAGAAAACGACTCCGACGAAGGTCGAATCCATCCGCCACAAGGACAAACGAGCCAACATCCCCACCGAGGAACTGCGCGACTTCGTGGCCGCCGAAGAGCTTTCCCCGAAGACCATGCTTTATCCTCGAGATCCCTCCCTTGATCCGCAACTGGTTTGGAAGGGAAAGGACGAGCAGGACCGTGAAGACCTCGCAATCCCTGTGGTGCCCATATACATCCAGGAGAAGATTCACCCGCAGGCGATTATCAACGCCCTGCCCCGCAAGGAGCAGTCCGCCGACAGCCAGGTCAATCTCTTTGCAGACTTCAATGGAGGACCGGCCGATTTCAGCAAGAAAGTCGATTTCTACCATCACGAGCAGAATTGGTCCAATCGCCTCATCCTCGGCGATTCGCTGCTGGTGATGACCTCGCTTGCCGAAAAGGAAGGGCTCAAGGGCAAGGTACAGACGATCTACATCGACCCGCCCTACGGAATCAAGTTCGGCTCAAACTGGCAGGTGAGCACGCGCAAAAGAGACGTTAAGGATGGAAAAGCCGAGGATGCGACCCGCCAGCCCGAACAGGTGCGCGCCTTTCGGGATACCTGGAAGCTGGGCATTCATTCCTATCTCGCATATTTGCGCGACCGCCTTGTCATTGCCCGGGACCTACTCACAGAGACAGGGAGTCTGTTTGTACAGATCGGCGACGAGAATGTTCATCTAGTGCGGTGCGTATTGGACGAAGTGTTTGGGAGTGAGAACTTCATAGCCGAAGTATCCTTTCTAACCACAAGCTCGCAAACAGCAGATTATATCGGCTCGGTTGCTGATACTGTTTTATGGTATGCGAAAAATAGGAATTCTCTCAAGTATCGCCAACTCTATTTACCTAAAGATCCCCGAGCGACAGGCGGATGGGGTTTCAATTACATTGAAGAAAGCGACGGTAATCGTCGACCACTTACAACCGAAGAACGCCGCAATGAGATCTCCCTACCTGCATCAGCGCGTTTGTATCGACTTGACAACTTGACTTCTCAAGGACCGACGCCGTCAGGAACAGTCAACTTTGTTTTTAGAGAAAAATCATTTCATCCTGGTACGCGTTCGCATTGGAAAACAACTGTGTCTGGGATGGAAAGGTTGGCACAAGCATATAGAATTGAGCTTACAGCGAACCAGATTCAATATGTTCGATTTTTCGATGACTTTGCTGTTCAGCCATTAACCAACGTCTGGATGGATACGACACAGGCGGGTTTTGTAGATCCAAAACTTTATGTCGTGCAGACCGTCACGAAAGTCATCGAGCGCTGTCTCCTCATGACCACCGACCCAGGTGATCTCGTACTTGATCCTACCTGCGGCAGCGGCACCACAGCTTATGTCGCAGAGCAGTGGGGACGTCGCTGGATCACATGTGACACCAGCCGTGTCGCCGCTGCACTGGCTCGCACACGCCTCATGGCGGCCAGATATCCCTACTACTTACTTGCCGATTCACCGGAGGGTATCAAGAAGGAAACGGAACTGACCGGCAAAATGCCCCCCAAATACAAAACGGAAAATGACATCCGCAGAGGCTTTGTTTACAAGTGCGTTCCTCACATCACGCTAAAATCCATTGCAAACAATCCGGACATCAAGAAAGGCATAACCAAGGAGCAGATCGACGCTGTCATTGCCCGTCATGCCGACAGAGAAACTCTATACGACCAGCCCTACGAAGACAACAAGCGGATACGGGTGTGCGGGCCTTTCTCGGTGGAGAGCCTTTCGCCGCATCGCGTGCTCTCTACATCCGATAAAAATCAGGATGGGACGGTTACGGAGCAGGAAGCCAAAAAACAGCAGGACTTCGTCACGATGATTCTCGACAACCTCAGGAAGGCGGGAGTCCAAAACACTCGCAAGAAGGAACGGCTGAAATTTGACCGCCTCGAGGCTTATGCCGGGGCCTGGCTGCATGCCTCGGGCGAATACACCGATGCAGAAGGAAAGACCCGGCGTGTAGCCGTCTCCATCGGCCCTGAACACGGTACGGTCGGCCCGCTTCAGGTAAAAGAAGCGGCAAAGGAAGCCGTGCAAGGTGTTGGTTTCGATATACTCATTGTCTGCGGATTCGCTTTTGACCCGCACGTCGCCGAAGAGGTAAAGCGATACGGGAAGCTGACGGTCCTGCCCGCCCGGATGAATCACGACCTGGTGATGGGCGAGGAACTGCTCAAGAAGACCGGCGCGGGAAACCTGTTTATGGTCTTCGGCGAGCCGGATGTGGAGATAAAAAAGCAAAAGAACGGACAGATCGTCGCAAAGATCAAGGGCGTCGATGTCTATGACCCGACGACAGGACAGATTCGAAGCGCCTCCACCGAGGACATCGCCTGTTGGTTTATCGACACGGAATACAATGGTGAGAGCTTCTTTGTGCGGCATGCCTACTTCACAGGGGCAGACGAACCCTACGACAAGCTAAAACGGGCCCTGCGAGCGGATATTGACGAGGCTGCATGGAGCAGTTTATACAGCACGACAAGCCAGCCATTCGATAAACCCGAGTCCGGTAAAATCGCAGTAAAGGTCATCAATCACTATGGGGATGAAGTGCTGAAGGTGTTCGAGATATGACCAGCCCAAAAACAGTCTCTGGACTTTGCATTCTAATTAAGAAAAAGGTTGATGATTTATATAGCATATACAAGGATACCTCACATCTGTCCAAAATAGGTTTT
>DIFQ01000039.1:139210-155894 GCA_002419215.1 Syntrophaceae bacterium UBA5744 | reverse complement strand
GCCGCTGGCTGCGGTTCACGGCGGCTTTGATCCGGGGCGCGGGGGGCGAGGTGGTTGGGGCCCAGGAAACCCTGGAGAACATCACCGAGAGGAAACTGGCCGAGGAAAGCCTGAAAGACAGCGAGCGCAGGCTCCAGAGCGTGATCCAGGGCTCCCCGATCCCCACGTTCGTGATCGGGCGGGACCACCGCATCCTGTACTGGAACCGGGCGCTGGAGGAGCTCAGCGGGATCCGTGCCCACGAGGTTCTGGGGTCGACCGACCATTGGCGGGCCTTCTACCGCAGCGGCGCTCGGCCCTGCCTGGCGGACCTGCTCGTGGATCAGGATTTCGACGCCATCGAGAGCTGGTACGCCGGCAAGTGCCGCAAGTCGCCGCTCATCGACGAGGCCTACGAGGCGACGGACTTCTTCCCCGAACTGGGCGAGGGGGGCCGCTGGCTGCGGTTCACGGCGGCGGCCATCCACGATGCAGAGGGCCGGCTCGTAGGGGCCCTGGAGACGCTGGAGAACATCACGGAACAGAAGCGGGCCGAGGAGGAGCTTCACAAGGTTCAGAAGCTGGAGTCCCTGAGCGCCATGGCCGGCGGCATCGCCCAGGACTTCAACACGCTGCTGTCCGCCATTCTCCGCAATGTCTTCCTGGCAAAGATC
This sequence comes from Syntrophaceae bacterium UBA5744, assembly GCA_002419215.1. Taxonomy (GTDB): domain Bacteria; phylum Desulfobacterota; class Syntrophia; order Syntrophales; family UBA2192; genus UBA2192. The sequence continues at coordinate 155,241 of DIFQ01000039.1, read as the reverse complement.
TCCGTTCCCGACGAGGACAAGATGCTCGAGGACGGACTGGCGATCGCCGAGAAAGCGGGGCTTCGCGCCAAGGAACTCACCCACCTGCTCATCACCGTGGCCAAGGGGGGCTATCCGGTCCGGAAGGTGACGGATCTCGCGCCGTTGTTGAAAGATGCGGCGGGTCTGATTCCCGCAGAGCAGGGCATCGAGGTTCGGTACGCCATTGACCCCGAGCTCTGGCCGACTGAGGTGGACGAGGGACAGATCCAGCAGGTGCTGAGGCACATCATCCAGAATGCCGTCGAGGCAATGCCCGGCGGGGGCGCCTTGGATATCCTGGCGGGCAATGCCATCGTCGAGGCATCGGACAGGCTGCCGATCAGGGAAGGCCGATACGTCAAGATCTCGATACGCGATCACGGTCAGGGCATTCCCGAGGAGCATCTCTCGAAAATCTTCGACCCCTACTTTACGACGAAGGAGGCGCGACGGGGCCTGGGGCTCGCCGTGAGCTACGCGATCATCCGCAATCACGAGGGTTTGATCCGCGTGGAGTCCCGGAAAGGGCAGTTTTCGGCATTCCAGATCCTGCTTCCGGCGGCAAAGGGATAGAAGAGCGGAAGAGAGGAAGATCGGAAGAGCGGAAATTAAATCAACAGAGAAGACCCCCTGCGTGAAGAGGGGGTCTTTTTCATGCTGCAGAGCACGAAACTTGCAAGTTTTTCATCCGCCGGTGTGCCGGCGATAATCGATATCTATGGAAGGATCCGTTCATGTCACTAGTAGAAAAAATCACCGCCAAGCAGGCCCGGGTGGGAGTCATCGGCCTGGGTTACGTGGGCCTGCCGCTGGTCATCGAGTTTTGCAGGGCCGGCTTCACGGTCACGGGCTTCGACGTGGATGAAAAGAAGATCGCCGCCCTTCGCAAGCGGGAAAGCTACATTCGCCACATCGACTCGTCGCTCCTCGAAAAAGAGATCAACGGCAACTTTACGCCGACGACGGACTTCAAGCTCCTCGCCGAGGTGGACTGCATCCTCATCTGCGTGCCCACCCCCCTGGACCGCAACCGCGAGCCCGACATGCGATACGTCTTCAACACAACGCGGGCCATCGCAAAATACCTCCGTCCGGGCCAGCTCGTCGTGCTCGAGTCCACCACGTACCCGGGGACGACTGACTGCGACATGCGCAAGATCCTCGAGGCCGACGGGATGAAGGCGGGCCGGGATTTCCATCTGGCCTTTTCGCCCGAGCGGGAGGACCCGAACAACAAGAATTTCGGCGTGCGCAACATCCCCAAGCTCGTGGGGGGCTACACCCCAACGTGCCTCGAGGCGGCAAAGACCCTCTACGGGACGATTGTGGAGCGGGTCGTTCCCGTATCTTCTCCCCGGGTGGCCGAGGCGGCCAAGCTTCTCGAGAACATCTACCGTTCCGTCAACATTGCACTCGTCAACGAGCTGAAGATCTGCTTCGAGCGGATGGGCATAGACGTCTGGGAAGTCATCGAGGCGGCGGCCACCAAGCCCTTCGGCTTCCAGGCCTTCTACCCGGGGCCGGGTCTGGGCGGGCACTGCATCCCCATCGACCCCTTCTACCTGACGTGGAAGGCGAGGGAGTTCGAGTTCAACACGCGCTTTATCGAACTGGCGGGCGAGATCAACACGTCCATGCCCGATTACGTGGTCTCGAAGGTCATGGAGGCCCTCAACGTCCAGGGAAAGCCTGTCCGGGGGTCTCGGATCCTCATCCTGGGGCTTGCCTACAAGGCAAACGTGGACGACGACCGCGAGTCGCCCTCGTACCGGCTCATGGAGAAACTCGAGCACCTGGGTGCGCGGGTGAGCTACAACGATCCCTACATCCCCGTCATCCGCCTGACGCGGGAGTACGCCAAATATGCGGGCCGTAAATCTGCTGCAATTTCAAAAGACTATGACCTTGTCCTCATTGCCACCCCCCATGACGAATACCGGAAGGTCGATTTCGCCGCCCTCGGCGTGCCCGTCGTGGACACGCGCAACGTGGTAAAGGCAAAAGGCGAGTGGCTTCACCGGGCCTAGAAACAACTCTCACCCTGCTCTCCCTCTCCCTATGACCACTTTTCCTTTCAGGCGTCCTCTCCCCTGGTGGGAGAGGATGAGAGGTGAGGGGGAAGGCCCCTGTTCTCTCTGAAATCCCCATTCCCCCATCCCCCTTTGAAAAAGGGGGGCAGTGGGGATTTGCCCCTCAAGTTTTACCTTTTCCCTGCCGAATACGAATACAAGGTTTGTCCTGCGTGCGGGACAGGCCCTCTCTTTGCCTTCCCGACGATAAATCCACCCGACGGGGTGACCATGGTCAGATTTGGATCCAATATGCACCACAGGAGGTTCGGTATGAGAAAGGGTCTGTTATGTCTTTTCGCGGCGCTGCTGGTAGTGGCTCTCCCGTTCAGCGCGACGGGCAAAACAGTAGTAACCGGTTACAGTGACAAGGACGTTGATTACTGGGAATTCTGTCCCTATGGCGCCGAGGATTGGCCTTTTGGACCGGGTGCCGAATGGCGCAAGTCCGTCGTGATCCGGTACGTGGGCACGGAAAAGATGAACGTTCGCGTGAAGGACAGCGGCGTCGATCTGGGCTGGAACCGCAACATGCACGGCACGGCGTACATCTACGATGCGGGTGCCGTTACAGGCGCCGGCGAGGGGTGGGCGTCGGCCGCAAGCTCCGTTGCCAAGATCTCCGTCCATAACAACCCCAACCAGTGGCTCTACCCCGTCTGCGTTCCCTATGCAATGTGGCTGGGTACTCCGCCCGAGCCCGCTCTCATCCCCCCGGAGGGGCTTCTGTACCAGGGTCCCTTCCAGGTCGAGGAAGTTCTGCAGGATGACGGCAACGAATTCCAGTGCTGGGACGGGACGAACCCGGTCAATTTTGCGCATTGTTATTTGAACTGGATAGGTGATTGGACAGTCGTTGACTACCTCATGCACCATGTAAAGATCACGGGCAACAAGGTGTACTTCTGGAAGACGACGATCCACGAACCCGGAAAGATGTGCGTCGAGGACCATAGAGGCCTGAGCGGCTGCAACATCTTCTACTAGGAGAGAGCGCAGCGGGAAACGATGACCGGCCTGATGTCCGGGCAGGGGCGGCAAGCCTCTTCACGCGTTGAAAATCGGGAAAGAGAAGAGCCGGCCACTGAGACCGGCTCTTCTTTTTCCGGCATGACCGTGTTGCCGAAAAAATCTAGGGCTGGATTTCGTGTCCTGCGAACTCCGGTTCACCGGTTCCGTCGGCTGGGTTCCTTGCCGGCAGGCTGAACCGGATCGGCCGCTCCGGCATCCGCCCCTCGAGGTCTTTCACAAACCTCCGGAAATCCTTGTCGTTATACAAGAGCTTTGCCGCTACCTCCCGCAGGTTGTCCACCTGCTCGGGCTCGAGGTTAAGGCTCGTGGGGATCGCGTTGAAGTAGTCCCGCTCCTTCTCGTCCGGCAGCGCGTCGAACGCCACGTGCATGATATAAAAATCGATGGGCCTCTGTCCATGGATCTCGTCGTCGTGCGTCCACTCCCGGGCGACGTGGTGCAGCAACTCGATCGTCTCGAAGTTGTACTTGTTGATCATGATGGTCGACGAGGCCCCCAGGATGGTCCCGATGCCGGGGACTTCGTCGAGAATCTGCCAGCGGGCCTTTTCCTGGGTCTTTGCGTCGACGATGACGATGCCCACCCGCCGGGTCTTCTGCAGTCCCAAAGCCCTGAGCGATTCATGGATGCCGCCCCGGGCGATGAGGGACTCGAGGATGCCGCGGATTCCGAGGTTGTCCGATACGCCCCCGTCGATGAGATGGATGTAGGGCTTGCGTTTGACGTCGAGGTAGGTCTTCATCCGCAGGGCGTTGTAGTAGGCCCGGCTGGCGAGGTCCGGGCTTGCCAGGGCCTTTTCGATCCAGCGCGGTGTCCGGATGTCGCACTGGCCCGCGTAGTTCTTGAGGACCACCGGTGAGAGGGCCCCTGGAAAGGCTGCCGAAGCCGCAACGGCCCGGGACACGGGGAACCGGTCGAAATCGGAGCAGATGAGTGCGAACTGACTCGGCGTGAAGGCGAAGCTGATCCCCTCGATCGCCTCCGTGGCGAGGACCACGATGACGGGCCCGGACTTCTTCGCAATGTCCCCGAGGGTTGCGCCCTTGAAAAGCTTGTTTTCGTAGTATTCCTGGGCGAGGTCGCTCCGGCCGAACCGCGGGGACCCCAGGCGCACCCAGTTGACGGGGTTCGCAAGCCCCCAGAGCAGCGAACCCTGGAAGTCGGCGTAGAGAAACTCGGTGCGGAAATCGTTGAAGATCTCGCGGCCCTGCAGTCCGTAGTAGGAGGCCGTGAAGCTGCCGCCGGAGACGCCCGAGATCAGGTCGACCTCGTCGAGCAGGGTATGCCGCTTGCTTCCCTTTGCCGGCGGCGCCGGGACCTCCACGAGATCGAGGGCCTCCAGGATGCCGTAGGACAGGGCTGCTGCGCGGGTGCCTCCTCCCGAAAAGGCCAGGATCAGGAGCGCATCCGATGAGCGTTCCCTGGCCATGAGCTTGACCCGGTAGGGTTCCCCTCGATCGATCTTCTCCACGCCGGGGTTCATGGGGTATTGGGCCGCGCAGGCGGAGAGGAGGAGCCCGGCCAGGAGCATCAGGGCGGCGTGCCAGGGTCGATGACGGCGATTGCGGGAAATGTGTTGCATGGAGTCCCCTGCAGCTCAGAGAATTTGTCGCATTTCGGATAATTGACTGCTTCTCTATCACACATTCGTCCAAAACGGCAAGGTTGCAGCCTGTAACACCGGGCAGAGCGCCGGATCCCCCGTCCCGAAGCGAATTCCCGGTGGTTATGTCATTTATGAAATAGGCTAGGGGACTGCATTTCCAGCCATCCTGTTCGCGGAATTCCGTTGACATTGCGATCCCGCTTTCCTATAGTTCTACATGATCCCGTGAGGGATTTCTCAAAGAATGAAGGACGAAGGAGGAAGTACAATGCGTTCTCTGAAGTTAGCAGCGGTACTTTGTGTTGTCGCCCTTTTCATCGCCGGCTCGGCCTTCGCACAGCAGATGCCCAACCCCTACGGCCCGAACATCGGCCTGGATGCGGCGAAGAAAGTTGCGGCGGCGGCAGCGGCAAAGGCGAAGGAGATGAAAATCAATGTGGTCATCGCCATTGCGGACACGGGCGGACAGCTCGTATACCTGGAGCGCTTTGACGTGGTCCAGTGGGGAAGCAACGACGTGGCGATCCACAAGGCCAAGGCGTCCGTCATGTACAAACGTCCCACCCTGGCCCTCGAGAATGCGGTCAAGTCGAACGTCCATTACCTGACTTTGGACGGCATCAGCGCCATCGAGGGCGGCGTGCCCATCATCGAAAAGGGCAAGATCATCGGCGCCATCGGAGTCTCCGGCGGCTCGGCCGCTCAGGACGGCCAGATTGCCGGCGCCGGCGCGGCGGTGATCAAGTAGGCAGTCGTATCGGGTAAACGGTAAGAAAAGAAGGGGGTTCCGAAGCAACTCGGAACCCCCTTCGCTTTTAGGGTGCTGGAGCCCTTCTTTCCGTTTGTCCCGCGCCCCCGGCGCCGCATTGTCATCACGGCAATATTTCACTTGCTTTTTGATGCATTCCCCGCTTTCTTACTGGAAAGCATGATCAGCATTTCATCTCTCGCTCCGGGAACGAGGCTCACATGGAATTCCTGCTCGCCTTCTTGCTCTGTATCGCTCTTGTCTACTTCATGTATTCGGCATGGGAATGGAAACGCCGCGAACAGATGCTGCGCCGAATCATCCAGGCGTCCCCCCTCCCCACCTTTGTGATCCGGAAGGATCATCGCGTTCTCTACTGGAACGCTGCAATGGAAAAGCTCAGCGGCATCAAGGCGGAAGCTGTGATCGGCACCGATCAGCAATGGAGAGCGTTTTATCGGGAGCAGAGGCCCTGCGTGGCGGACCTGATCGTGGACGGGGGGATTGACACGGCACCGCAATGGTATTCGGAAAAGCTCCGCAAGGCCCGGCTGGTCGATGAGGCCATCGAAGATGTCGTCTTCATTCCCGAGATCGGCGACAGGGGGAAATGGTTCCGGTTTACTGCGGCCGCAATCAGGGATTCACGGGGCGAGATGTTCGGGGCCGTGGAGACAACGGAAGACGTCACGGAGGAGAAACAGGCGATCGAGGAACTGATCCGGATAAAAAAACACGAATCCCTCGGCGACTTTGCAGGCGGCGTCGCAAAGGATTTCGACAGCCTCATGTCCGCCGTCCTGCGAAACATCTTCCTGGCGAAATTAGTCGCTTCCGATGAAGACAAGATGATGGAGGAGGGGCTTGCCACGGCGGAAAGGGCCGGTCTCCAGGCCAAGGAGCTGGCCCACCAGTTGATTACCTTCGCCAAGGGAGGATATTCCCAGCGGAAGATGGAATCGGTCGTCCCGCTGCTGCGGGAGGCCATCGAATGCTACAAAAGCCGGTCCGATATCCGGTGGAATATCTCGATTCCAGAGGACATCTGGCCCGTTGAGATGGATTCCATGCAAATTCGCCAGGTGATAGAAAACATCGTCAATAATGGTCTGCAGGCCATGCCCGAGGGCGGCACCATGGATATCGGCGCCGAATGCGTCACGATCGGCGAAAAGAACCCCCTTTCTCTCAGGCCGGGACGTTACGTAAAAATATCGATCAAGGACGGCGGTGCCGGCGTCAGGAAAGAGGATCTTTCGAGAGTATTCGATCCTTACTTCAAGGCGAAGACAACGGGCGGGAGAAAGGGCCTGGGACTCGGCCTGTCGATATGCTACTCGATCCTGAAACATCATAACGGCACGATTGCTGTCGAGTCCGAATGGGGTCAGGGAACGACCTTCAGCCTGTTTCTTCCCGCCGAGGCGGATCCTTCCCAGAAAGCCCATTCCGACTCATGACCGGGGGCGCGTCCCGCAGCTTGCTGCGGGGGAAGCGAGCCTAACAACAGATCATCCACTTCCGTACGTTTCTGAAATCCTGGCACCCTGGTGCGAGGAATTTTAATCCTGCCGGTCAGGATCAGAAACGGCCCTGCTCCCTGGGTTGACGACTTCTTCCCATCTTCTGTCCATGCGTCCGAAAAGGTGTTTTCCCCCGAAAGGCGAGAAAAGAGCGGAGAGAAGGGCAAAAAAGCAACGGGGGCTTCGAGGCGTGTCCGCCCCGAAACCCCCGTTATTGACTGGTGGGCCGTGGGGGATTTGAACCCCCGACCAACGGATTAAAAGTCCGCTGCTCTACCAAACTGAGCTAACGGCCCGGAAGATAAAGTGACAAAGTGTCAAAGTGTCTGAGTGTCTCAGTGAAGGAGGAAAACATTTTTCTTCATTCACTCCCGCACTCAGACACTCATGCACTCAAGCACTGTTTTTCATCGTCGGAAGGGATTTTCCGTGACGATCGTCTCGTTGCGGTCGGCGCCGACGGACACGAGGACCACCTTGACTCCGCAGAGGTTCTCGAGGGTGTCCACGTAGCGCCGCGTGTTGCGCGGCAGATCCTCGAGCCTCTTGGCGGTGTTGATGTCTTCCGTCCAGCCGTCGAGTTCCATGTAAACGGGCTGGCAGCGCTCGAATACCCTCAGATCGGCCGGGACGGATTTCGTGAATTCCTCGCCCTTTTCCGCACGGTACCCCACGCAGATCTTCAGCTTGTCGATGCCCGTGAGCACGTCGAGCTTGGTGATCGCCAGGCCCGTGATGCCCGAGACCCTCACGGATTGGCGCACCAGCACCATGTCGAGCCAGCCGCAGCGTCGCTTGCGTCCTGTCGTGGCGCCGAACTCCTGGCCCACGGACTGGATGCGCTGGCCGGTTTCGTCGTTGAGCTCCGTGACGAAGGGGCCGCTTCCCACGCGGGTCGTGTAGGCCTTGACGATTCCCACCACCGAATCGATTTTCGTGGGGCCCACCCCTGCGCCGCAGCAGGCGTTGCCGGCCACCGTGTTCGACGAGGTGACGAAGGGGTAGGTGCCGTAGTCCACGTCGAGGTGGCAGCCCTGGGCCCCTTCAAAGAGGATCTTTTTTTTCTGCCGGATCGCCTCGTCGAGCAGCAGCGAGATGTCCGCCACGTGAGGCCGCAGGACCTCGGCGTAACCCAAGTATTCCTCCAGGATGGGCTTCTCGTCGATGGGCTGCTCGCCGTAGAGCTTCGTGAGGGTGAAATTCTTCTCGTCCACATTGCGTTTGATCTTCTCGGTCAGCACCTCGCTGTCCAGCAGATCGCAGATGCGGATGCCCACGCGGGACACCTTGTCCTCGTAGGCAGGCCCGATCCCCCGTTGAGTCGTCCCGATCTTGCCGGCCCCCTTGGCCGCCTCGCGGGCCGCATCCACCCGGCGGTGGTAGGGCATGATCACGTGCGCCTTGTCGCTGATGACGAGTTTCGTGTTGGGCGGGAAGGCCTTCTCGTTCCTCAGGTAGTGGATCTCCTCGATCAGCACCTTGGGGTCGATGACCATGCCGTTGCCCAGCATGCACGTCTTGTAGTCATGGAGGATCCCCGAAGGGATCAGGTGCAGGATGGTCTGCTTCCCCTTGACGACGATCGTGTGCCCCGCGTTGTTTCCGCCCTGGAAACGCACGATGGCGTCGGCGTCCTCTGCATAGAGGTCGACGATCTTGCCCTTTCCTTCATCGCCCCACTGGGTCCCTACGACGATCACGCTTGACATAGGCTGTCTCCGTGCTGGTTTACATCTCCAGCTGGGTGAGGGATATGACGTTGGGGAGGTCCCTGAGTTTTTTCAGGATGTCTTCGGGGACCACGGTATCCGTCGAGAGCACGACGAGGGCCTTGCCGTCCACGTGCTCGCGGCTCAGTTGGAAACGCGCAATGTTGATGCCGTTGTTGCCGAGCGTGTGGCCGAGGTTGCCGATGACGCCGGGCTTGTCGTTGTTGTAGAGCACGATCATGTGTCCCTCGGGGATCACCTCCATCGAGAACTTCTCGATCCGCACGATGCGGGCGTCCTGCTTGCCGAAGATGGCCCCGGCGGCGTAGCTCTTCTCCTCCGTCGTCTTGATCGTCACGGAGATCATGCTCGTGAAGTCCTTCACCTCGCTGGTCTTTGACTCGACGACCTTGATGTTTCGCTCCTTGGCGATGAAGGGGGCGTTGATGAAATTGATGTTGGCGTTCAGGATCGGTGTCAGCAGCCCCTTGATGAGCGCGATGGTCAGCGGCGCCACGTTGTAGTTGACGATGTCGCCGGCGTACTCGACGGCCACCTCCTCGATGCCGCCCTTGACGATCTGGGCCTCGAAGGTGCCCAGCTTCTCGGCCAGCGCGAGGTAGGGCTGGATGTGCGTAAGCAGCTCCGCGCTCACCGACGGGAAGTTGATGGCGTTGCGGATCTCGCCCTTCGTCAGGAAGTCGGCGATCTGCTCGGCGATGGCGATGGCCACGTTGCGCTGGGCCTCGTCCGTTGCCGCCCCCAGGTGGGGCGTGCAGATGACGTTGGGGTGGTTCACCAGCTCCTTGTTCTTCGTGGGCTCCTCCTCGAAGACGTCGAGGGCTGCGCCGGCCACCTTGCCGGAGTTGAGCGCATCGAGCAGGTCCTTCTCGTTGACGATTCCTCCGCGGGCGCAGTTGACGATGAAGACGCCGTTGCGCATCTTCGCGATGGCGGCGGCGTTCAGGATGTTTCGCGTGTCCTTCGTGAGCGGCGTGTGGACGGAGATGAAGTGCGAGCGCTTCAGCAGCTCATCGAGGGAGACCAGCGTCAGGCCCATCTTCTCGGCCGTCTCGGGGGCGAGAAAGGGGTCGTAGGCGATGACGTTCATCTTGAGGCCCTGGGCCCGGTCGGCCACGATGGTGCCCACCCGGCCGATGCCGATGATGCCGAGGGTCTTGTTGTAGACCTCGGCGCCCATGAACGTCTTCTTGTCCCACTTGCCGCCCTTCATCGAGGCCGTGGCCTGCGGGATCTGCCTCGCCAGGGCGAACATCATGGCGATCGTGTGCTCGCCCGTGGTGATCGTGTTGCCGCCGGGGGTGTTCATGACGACGATGCCGCGCTTGCTGGCGGCGTTGACGTCCACGTTGTCGACCCCGATGCCGGCCCGCCCGACGACCTTGAGGTTGTCGGCCTTTTCGATGATCTCCTTCGTGACCTTCGTGGCGCTGCGAATCGCCAGGCCGTCGTAGTCCTTGATGACCCCCTTGAGCTCGTCGGGCGTGAGATTGGTCATCACGTCCACTTCGACGCCGGGGGTGTTCTTCAATATCTCAATCCCCTCCGGGGACAGCGTGTCGCTGATCAGCACTCTCTTCATGTTCTTCTTCCCTTTCCGTTGAGCTGTCATCGCATCATCCTCATGGGCCGTTGTCGCAGGCCCGAAGAATCATTTTATCTTTTGCAGGTAGACCTTCTCCAGGGCATCGAGGGCCTGCTTCACATCGTCGGGCTCGATCGTGGGCCCGCACCAGAACCGGAAGCCCGGGGGGGCATCCCGATAGGCGCTCACGTCGTGGGCAGCGCCTTCCTTGCTCAACTGGCTCGCGACGGACTTGATGAAGTCGCCCTGTTCTTTATCCGCCATGGCCTTGAACCGGTCGCTGACGACCTTCAGGCAGACCGACGTGTTGGAACGGGTCGCCTTGTCTTCCGCGAGGAAAGCGACCCAGTCGCGCCTGGCGACCCAGTCCTCAATGGCCTTCAGGTTCGCCTCGCTGCGCTCGAAGAGGCCGGCAAGGCCGATTGCCTCGGCCCAATTCAGGGCGTCCAGATAGTCCTCGACGCAGAGCATCGAGGGCGTGTTGATCGTGTCGCCGTCGAAGATGGCCTTGTCCACGGCGCCTTTCTTCTTGAGCCGGAAGACCTTCGGCAGGGGCCACGGGGGATCGTAGGCCGCAATCCGGGCCACGGCGCGCGGGCCGAGAACGAGCACCCCGTGTGCCGCCTCTCCGCCCAGGCACTTCTGCCACGAGTAGGTCAGAACGTCCACCTTCGACCAGTCCACGGGCATGGCGAAGACGGCGCTCGTGGCGTCGCACATCGACAGGCCCTCGCGGGCATCCGGGATCCAGTCCCAGTTCGGGATCTTTACTCCGCTCGTCGTGCCGTTGGCAACGAAGATGACATCGCTTTTCCAGTCCACGGCCTTCAGGTCGGGGAGTTTCCCATAGGGGGCCTCGAGGACCGTCGGCTTCAGTTTGAGTTCCTTCTGGATGTCCTTGGCCCACTCGCCGCTGAAGCTCTCCCACACCAGCGCGGTGACAGGCCGGGGGCCCAGCATCGTCCACATGGCTGCCTCGAAGGCGCCCGTGTCGGAGCCGGGCAGGATTCCCAGCAGGTAATCGGCGGGAACGCCGAGAAGTTTCTTGCTGCGGGCGATCGCCTCGCCCAGTTTGGCCTTGCCCAGCGCCGAGCGGTGGGAGCGTCCCAGGGCGGCGCCTTTCAACCCGTCGAGGTTCCACCCGGGTCTCTTGCTGCAGGGGCCGGAGCTGAAGTTTGGATTGTGTTGCATCGTTGCTCACCTGTAGTCGAAAATTGCAAAAAATCCTTTTACCAGAAAACGGTGAATTAGACAAGCACTTTCAAAGGCCTTCCGACCCGTTTCTAGACCCTTTGGGGTTGACGTAGACGGCAAAAAACTATACGAACAACAGGCGTGAGGCTTGAGGCCTGAGGCGACAGGTGGATGGCGAAGGGAGGAACACCTTCCCGGTCCATCGGCCTTAAGCCCTGAACCCTCTGCCGTAAGCCGGGTAAATCATGAAAAAACAGCAAAAAACGGCCTTTTTCTGCCAGAATTGCGGGTATGAGTCGCCCAAGTGGGTCGGGAAGTGCCCCGGGTGCGGCGAATGGAACCGTTTTGCCGAGGAGCCGACGAAGGCGACGGACTCCCGCGTGCCTCCGGAGTATCAGCTCAACGAGAAGCCCCGTTCCATCGACACCGTCGAGGCCGATGAGAAGGCCCGGTTGAAAACGGGTCTCGCGGAGATGGACCGGGTCCTTGGCGGGGGCATTGTGGCCGGCTCGGCGATCCTCGTGGGAGGCGACCCGGGCATCGGCAAGTCGACCCTGCTGCTGCAGGTCCTGCACCGCCTGGCTTCGGGGGGGCGAAAGGTCCTCTATGTCACGGGTGAGGAGTCGGCCAGCCAGATCAGGCTGCGGGCCGACCGGATCGGGGCCTCCTCGAAGGATCTCTACGTCCTCGTGGAAGTCGCCCTGGAGAACATCCTCAAGTACATCAAGGAAGTCGGGCCTGCCGTGGTGGTGATCGATTCCATCCAGACCGTCTACTGCTCCCTTCTCACCTCGGCCCCGGGGAGCGTGGGGCAGGTGAGGGAGGCCTCGGAGCGGCTTATCATCCTTTCCAAGAAGACGGGGATCCCCGTCTTTCTCGTGGGCCATGTAACGAAAGACGGCTCCATCGCGGGCCCCAAGGTGCTCGAGCACATGGTCGACACGGTTCTCTACTTCGAGGGTGATTCGGGGCACTCCTACCGCATCATCCGGGGGATCAAGAACCGCTTCGGCCCCACCAACGAGATCGGCGTCTTCGAGATGCGCGACCGGGGGCTCGTGGAGGTATCGAATCCCTCGGAGTACTTCCTCACGGAGCGCCCCGAGGGAATGGCGGGCTCCGTGGTGGTCGCCAGCATCGAGGGCACCCGGCCCATCCTGGTCGAGGTCCAGGCCCTGGTGGTGGGCACGAGCTTCGGCATGCCCCGGCGCACCGCCATCGGCGTCGACGTGAACCGCGTGTCGCTCCTGGTGGCGGTCCTGGACAAGATCGGTGGCTTGCACCTGGGAAACCACGACATCTTTCTCAACGTGGCGGGGGGTGTGAAGCTCTCCGAGCCGGCCGCCGACCTGGGTGTCGTGGCGGCCATCGCCTCGAGCTTCCTCGACCGGCCCATCGACCCGAAAACGGTCGTCTTCGGCGAGGTGGGGCTCACGGGCGAAGTCCGCGGGATCAACCAGATGGAAGTCCGGATCCGCGAGGCGGCCCGCATGGGATTCAAGCGCTGTGTCCTGCCGCGCACACAGCTCCGTGGGCTGGACAAGGCCGGCGACATCGAACTCGTTCGCGTGGGGCACCTGAAGGAGTTGCTGGGCGAGATTTTTTGAGTGATGCCCGGGTTCACAGGATATGCAAGGAGAGACCGATCGTTGAAAATCCTCATTGTCGACGACGAAAAAGATATCGTGGATCTCGTTGCCTACAACCTCGAGAAGGAAGGACACGAGGTTTTGAAGGCCTATGACGGGGAACGGGCGATCCAGAGCATCCGCTCGAAAGCGCCCGACCTCGTCATCCTCGATCTCATGCTGCCCGGCATCCAGGGGCTCGAGGTCTGCAAGAGGCTGCGCCAGGACCCGTCGACGGCTGTCATCCCGATCATCATGCTGACGGCCAAGGGGGACGAGATCGACAAGGTCCTCGGTCTCGAGGTCGGCGCCGATGATTACATCACCAAGCCCTTCAGCCTGAAGGAGCTCATGGCCCGCGTGAAGGCCCTGCTGCGCAGGGCCGATGTCCGCAAGGCGCCCGACAAGGCAGAGACGTTCGAGTTCAAAGGCCTCCGGATCGATCTCAAATCCTACGAGGTGACCGTCAGCGGCCGAAACGTGAACCTCAGCCCCACGGAATTCAAGCTTCTTCGCTTCCTCTCCCGGAACCCGGGCCGCGTCTACAGCCGCGACCAGATCCTGGACCGCGTCTGGGGCGACGAGTCCTACGTGGAGCCCCGCACCGTCGATGTGCACATCCGGCGCCTGCGGGCCCAGATCGAACCGGACGAGAACAGCCCGAATTACATCGTCACGGTGCGCGGCGCGGGCTACAAATTCGCGGATCGCTGAGCCCCGGCCTTCTCTTCAATAAAACAATTCCCCCGTTCATCCAACCGACAAAGGCTCGAATCGTCATTCTCCTCTCCCGTCCAGGGAGATGGGAATCAAAGTCATGGTCATTTACGTGGGGAAAGCGGGCTGTTTTGCGGCACCGTTTTTGCAATCGCGATAAGGGCGCGCAATGACCGCAGACTTCTTCGTTTTATGGCGCGAACGAGCCGTCTTCCCGGAGGAAATCCTTGACAAACCGGGGCGATGGAGCTATGAAAAAAAAGAAGATTTCAGCGGCATTTTGAGTTGCATCATCCGAGCGCCGGATTAATCGGCGTTGAAGACAGGAGGCCTCATCCTGCAATCGGATCAACCCTACGAACCCTGCCTACCGGCCCGACCTTGGCCGACTTTCGTAGCAATCCAGAGGATAACTATTGCCCCGACCTGCCCGGGATGTCCCCCTGACGGGACAGGTGCGCGGGGAAGGGCATTGAACAGCCGCGATGACGGAGGAACCTGACCCCATGGTGAAAACGTTCATACTGGACACCAACGTGCTGCTTCACAATCCGGGAGCCCTCTTTGCCTTCGAGGACAACGAGGTGGTCATCCCCATGGCCGTGATCGAGGAAATCGACAATCAGAAAAAAAGGCAGGACGAGGTCGGGCGCAACGCCCGGGTCGTGTCCCAGGAACTCGACAAGATGCGGGAGTCGGGCTGCCTGTCTTCGGGGGTGCCTCTACCCTCCGGCGGGAGGCTGCGAATCGAGCTCAACCACCAGGACGCCGTGGGGGATTTCCCTCCGGGCTTCGATCCGCGAAAGACTGACAACCGGATCCTCGCCGTGGCCTACAGTTTGAGCAAGCAGCTCGTCGGGCGGGTGTTCCTGGTGTCGAAGGACCTCAACCTGCGCGTCAAGTCCGACGTCCTCGGCATCCCCGCCCAGGACTTCTACAACGACAAGATCAACTACCACGAGCTCTACACGGGATCGGAGAGCGTGGATGTGACGGCGGAGGAACTCGACGCCTTCTTCAAGGAGGGGCGACTCGAGATGAACGGCCGGGGTCCCGGCCGGCCCCACCAGTTCTTCGTGCTGAAAAACCACATCTCTCCCTCCCAGTCGGCGCTGTCCCGGTATTTCCGAGGGGAGTTGCGGCCGCTGGTTCACGGCGAGAGCACCAACCAGGGCATCAAGGCGCGAAACAAGGAGCAACGCTTTGCCCTGGAGCTGCTCCTCAACGACCAGATCCGCGTGGCGACCCTCGTAGGCCGCGCAGGGACGGGCAAGACGCTGCTCGCCATCGCCGTGGGCCTCGAGAAGGTCATGGAACAGAAGACCTACTCGCGCCTGCTCATCACACGCCCCGTCATCCCCCTGGGCAACGACCTGGGCTTCCTTCCGGGCTCCAAGGAGGAAAAACTGCGGCCCTGGATGCAGCCCATCTACGACAACCTGGAGTTCATCTTCAGCAACAACCCCGAGCCGCACCGGATCATCGAGCACCTCATGGATCGCGGCATTCTCGAGATGGAGGCCCTGGCCTACATCCGCGGCCGGAGCATCCCCAAGCAGTTCATCATCTGCGACGAGGCCCAGAACCTCACGCCGCACATGATCAAGACGCTGATCACCCGCGTGGGCGAGGGCACGAAGATCGTCTTCACGGGCGACCCCGAGCAGATCGATCATCCCTACCTCGATGCCAGCAGCAACGGGCTCACGTACCTCGTGGAGCACCTGAAGGACGAGGAGATCGCCGGCCATGTGACGCTGTTCAAGGGAGAGCGGTCGCTCGTCGCTGAGATGGGGGCACGGCTTCTGTAGCGGTTGACAACCGGGTTCATCCAGCAGGACATGTTGTGTCCATCTTTGGATATCAAGCGTGCGAAGATCGGAAGAGCAGAAGCGAGGAAGAGCGGATCAGAGAAGAAATGAATCTTGCTCCCACTCCGATCTTGCGCTCTTCATAACTTCCTGACTTCGCAATCTTGCGGAGGGGGCCTTGCATCCGGCCATTTTTGACCAGCGCACAAACTGATATATCGGGGACGGGGTACAGGGTATCGGGTCTAGGGTATCGGGGAAGACAAGAAAAAAGAATCCCCCTGTGTCAAAACAGACGCAGGGGGATTTCTTGCAAAAGGTCATTGCGAGCCACGGACCCCGTTTGGGAACGGGGTTATCGATGGAA
>DIFQ01000039.1:624-139108 GCA_002419215.1 Syntrophaceae bacterium UBA5744 | reverse complement strand
GACGGGGTTTGTTGCTCGCAATGACCTGTCGTTTACAATTAAGAGCGCCAGCTTGGCGCTCGGCAATCACGTTGTTCTCGCCAGGGGCCTGTCTTCGCCCCGCTGGAGGTACTCCATCCGCACATCGACACTGGAGCGGTGCCCGAGGCAGTCGAAATTCTCGGCGAGCCACCGCTCCGCCGTCTCGCGGCCGCGGTCGCGCAGGTTCGTGAGAAATTCCCAGTTGCTGACGAACTTGGTGGCCACCCCCAGGTCCTTCAGCGCCTCGTCGGCCCGGACGGAGTGGACGAGCACGTGCTTGAGTTTTTCGCGGTACTCGTCGCGGATCCATTTCTCCTCGAGCAGCTTGACCACGAAGGCGATGGCGCGAAGCTCCTTCAGGAGGGAGGCGTTGAAGGTGATCTCGTTGAGGCGGTTTTCGATGTCCATGGCCGTCCGGGGGACGTCATCCCTCTCGATGGGGTTGATGTGAACGATCACGATGTCGCGGGACCGGGTGTAATAGAAGAGGGGAAAGAGCGAGGGGTTTCCCATGTAGCCGCCGTCCCAGTAGTGCTCCCCGTCGATCTCCACGGCCTGGAACAGGTTGGGCAGGCAGGACGAAGCGAGGACGACCTCGGGGGTGATCTCCTCGTTGCGGAACACGCGGACCTGGCCCGTGCAAACATTCGTCGCGCTGATGAAGAGATCGACGCAGTCGCAGCGGACGAGTTCATCGAAGTCGATGCAGTTGCAGAGCATGTCCCTCAGCGGGTTGATGTCCAGCGGATTGAACTGATAAGGAGAAAAAACCCTCGTCCAGGTGCTGAAGATCCCGAAGGTCAGGCCGGAGAGCGCCGGCGCGGCGCCGAGCCATGATTTCTCCATGGGCCACTGACGGACCGGACTGTACAGCGCGCCCGCCTTGCTCACTTCCCGCCACAGGTCCTCGAGGGCCTGCCGGGCCCCCTCGGGCCCCCCATTCATGGCGCCCCACCCGTAGGCCACGGCATTCAGGGATCCCGCGCTGGTAGCCGAGATCCCCTCGATGTCAATCCGCCCGTCCTCGAGGATCCGGTCAAGTACTCCCCACGCAAAGGCCCCGTGGGTCCCGCCGCCCTGGAGGGCCAGGTTGACTGTCTTCTTTTTCTGCTTGTCCATCCTCTTCGTCCTTTCCGGGATTTACACCTTGCCAAACAGTAGGGGAAAGTCCCTCGGCTGTCAACGTGGAAGCCTCTCTGGACGGGGAAGGAGTCCGACGGGAACGGGGTCCGCAAAAAGGAGTCTGAAAAGCGGCGCAGATCGGCGATAAAGGCATGAATCTTGTACTGTTTATGCAGAATGCGCCGCCTGGCGCAATCGGGTCGGCACACTCCGGGAGTTCCCGTGTACAAGGACAGGGTGAATGACATCGGTATCGGCGCACTGGGCCTCCTGGTCCTGACGCTCGCGGCGTTTTTCGACGTGCTGTTCCTTTTCGACGACGCGGTGCTCTCCGGCCTGGGTTCCGACCTGGCCACGCAATTCGTGCACTGGCGGGGCTTCGGTTTCGGGGAGATTGCCCGGGGAAACCTCCCTCTCTGGAACCCGCACATCTACTCCGGGGCTCCTTTTCTGGCCGGTTTCCAGTCGGCACTGCTGTACCCCCTGAACGTCATTTACCTTGTGCTTCCCCTGGCGAAGGCCGTCAATTGGGGCATCGCGCTTCACGCCTTTCTCGGGGGGCTGTTCTTCTATCTCTGGGCGCTCAAGAGGGGCCTGCACCCGCTGGCCTGCTTCCTGGCGGGCGCCGAGTTCATTTTCTGCGCGCCCTACTTCCTTCACATCTACGCGGGGCACCTGCCCAATCTCTGCACCATGATCTGGGCCCCGCTGCTGTTTCTGGCCATTGACGGCGCCGTCGAGAAGCCCGCCGCCGGGTGGTGCCTGCTGGGAACGTTTGCCGTGGCGATGCAGATCCTCGCCGGCCACATTCAATACGCCTATTACACGGGAATCGCGGCCACCATCTACCTGGCCATGCGGCTTTACGGGGCGCCCGGGCGCCTGAAGGCGCTTGGCTGTTTTATCCTGTTCTACACGGGCGCCGTCATCCTCGCGGCGGCCCAGATCCTGCCCGGCATCGAGGCCGGCAGGGACACCCTGCGGGGGATGGGTGTGCCGTACGAGTTTGCCGCCATGTTCTCCTTCCCGCCGGAGAACCTCGTCACCTGGCTCGTTCCCGCTTTTTTCGGCGACACGGTCCATTTCCCCTACTGGGGACGCTGGTACCTGTGGGAGATGTCCCTGTTTGTCAGCGTCACCGGTTTTCTGCTGGCCCTCTACGCCGTCGCGCTCCGGCAGGGCAGGGAGCGTTTCATCCCCGCGGCCATGGCGGGGATCCTCCTGCTCCTGGCCATGGGGTCGTATATGCCCTGGTTCGAGTTGCTGCACGCGCATCTCCCCGGCTTCGACACGTTCCGGGGTGTCTCCAAGTTTGTCTTCCAGGCCACGCTTTTCGTGATCCTGCTTTCGGCCATGGGACTTGACAGCCTGCTTCGTGACGGGCTTCGGAAGCGCTGGCAGGTCCTTGCGGCCCTTGGGGCGGCGGCAATCGCATCGCTGATCATCGGCCTTTCGATCCGGTACTCCGCCGGCGCGGTGCCGGGGCTGTGGGCAGACTTCATGCGTGCAATCGGAGGCACGCGAGAAGTCTATCTTTCGCCGGAGTTCTTCGCAAAAAGCCTGGCCATCCTGAAGGCGGGCGAGTTTGCCGCCCTCGGCCTTGTGATCCTCTCCGCCACGTGCGCCCTCATCGCAGCCGTCCTGTTCCTGCGGGTCTCCAATCTCTGGAAGTGTTCGCTTCTTGTGGGTCTGGCCGTCATCGAACTCTTCTCGGCGGGGCGGATCGCTCATCACGCCTTCCGGCTCGACGATGCGTACCCCGGGGATGTGGTGGCGATGTTCGCACAGAGGACCGGCGATCACCGGATCCTGAACCCGGTCAACCCGAACCTGGCCATGTCCATGGGATGGCGGGACGTGTGGGGCCACGACCCGTTGATTCCCCGTCGCTATGGAGAGTTCATGGCCTGGATGCAGCAGGCGGACATGGCGCAGATCGTAAGAAACGATCTGCAGTTCCGCGATCATCCCCTGCTCGGAATGCTGGGGTGCCGCCATGTGCTGACGGCCGTCGAGGGCCGTATCGCGCTGGCGGAGCTCACCGGGGATGTCATGCCCCGCGCGGCCCTGGTCGGCCGGTGGGTCGTAGAGCCGGAGCGGCACCGGGTGTTCGCCATCCTGGGTCAGCCGGGCTTCAACCCCCGGAGACTCGTGGTCCTGGAGAGGGCCCCGAACCTTCCTGCCGCCTCGGGTGCCGCAAACCCGGGGACGGTGAGGATTACGGATGCCTCGTCGGACCAACTCACGATCGAGGCCGATGTGAACACCGCCGCTGTCCTCGTCGTGACGGACAACTACATGGACGGGTGGCGGATTGAGCCCCTCGAGGGAAGTTCATCGGACGCCTACGAGATCATCCCCGCAAACTACACCCTCCGGGGGATACCCCTCGCGCCGGGGCATCATCATTTCCGGATGGAGTATCGCCCCGCCTCCTTCGTGTTCGGCGTCCGGCTCTCATTGGTTGGGGCTGCCGCCTGGCTGGGCGTGGCCGGCATGATTCTGAGGCGCCGAAGGATCACCTGCGCCGTGGGCCCGAAGCCGGCTGCACACTGAGCATCCCGGGGCTGCACGGCGCTTTTTCCCCATTCGCTAGACGCTACACGCTACACGCGAAACGCTTCTTTTTTCCCTCTTCCCTCCTGCACCGACTGTGATCTTGCAATCCGCAGAGATCAGGCAGATAATATAATGTCACGACTTCTTAACCGGCCTGTCATCAAACTGTAACAATTCCATTCTAGATTAGCCGCGAACGGTCAAAACGAATCCCAGGGAGGAACTAAACATGACCCGAACGTCGAAAATTTTCATGACAGGCCTCGTGGCCCTGAGCCTGCTCGGGGGTGCGTCGGCCCTTGCAGCGGAGAATCTGGTCGTCAACGGCTCGACGACGGTGCTGCCCATCGGGCAGGCGACGGCGGAAGCATATATGAAGAAGAACACCAATATGAACATCTCCATCTCCGGCGGCGGTTCCGGCAACGGCATCAAGGCCCTGATCGACAAGACGACGCAGATCGCCATGTCCTCGCGCCAGATGAAAAAGGAAGAGATCGCGCTGGCAAAGTCCAAGGGGGTCAACCCCGTGGAGCACAAGGTCGCCATCGATGCCCTGACTCCCGTCGTTCACCCGACAAACCCTGTTGCAAACCTCACCATCGAGCAGCTCTCCCTCATCTACCAGGGCAAGATCCGCAACTGGAAGGAAGTGGGCGGCAAGGACATGCAGATCGTCGTCGTGTCCCGCGACACCAGCTCCGGCACCTACGAGAGCTGGCAGGAGAAGATCCTCCACAAGGAAAAGGTGAGCCCGAGGGCCCAGCTCCAGGCCTCGAGCGGCGCAGTCGTCCAGGCCGTCTCCAAGAACCGATACGCCATCGGCTACATCGGGATCGGCTATCTGAACAAGAACGTCAAGGCCGTCACGGTCAACGGCGTCGTCGCCAATGACGTAAACGCCCTGAACGGTACCTTCCCGATTGCCCGGCCGCTCTACATGTACACCGACGGCGAGCCCAAGGGGAACGCGGCAGCCTATCTCAACTTCGTCAAGGGGCCCGAGGGCCAGAAGATCGTCAAGAAGGAAGGCTTCGTTCCGATGAAGTAGGATGGTCTTCACGTGTTTGCCGGCGACGAAATACGCCCCTGCTTTGAAACGTCAAATACTGTGAACATCGCCTGAGCTGACATCCTGTGTCAGCTCAGGCATGAAATTTTTCTGAAGGAATCGGTTTCTTTCAGCTTGCCGGAAGCGGGGAGGACAGAACGCTTCGCGCAACGATTGCGCGTGCATCCTCGGCAATCCCTTTACAGAGAGTCCCATGATGAAAGATTTGCGTTTCCTGAAGGTATTCGCTTCCTATCTGATCCTGGTCCTGTTGGCCATTGCCGTCCTGGATTTTTTTCTCACGCCCAAGATCAGAGACATCATCACCAAGAGTATCGAGGATGAAATGATCGGGATCGCAAAAACCATTGCCCTGATGCCCGGGGAAAGTATTGAGGGCAAGGTCCCGGAGATTGCGAAACAATTGAATATGCGGGCGACCCTGATCGATACTTCAGGCGGGGTTATAACGGATTCCCAGGCCGATGCCAGGAAAATGGAAAATCACCTGAACCGTCCGGAAATCGAGCAGGCCAGAGCGGAGGGGCAGGGCAAGGCCACGCGATTCAGCACGACCCTTCAGGAAAGCATGCTCTATGTCGCTCTCCCCATCCGTGAAAAGGACGAGATGAAAGGGTACATCCGATTGGCTCAGCCTATGGGAAAAGTCAGGGAGTCGCTTGATCATCTCTATCAAGCTTTGTATCTGACCATGTATGTGATTGCTATTCCTTCACTCCTCCTTGCCTTTGTCTTTTCCAGGAGAATCGGCTCTCGACTCAACCGTTGATCCCGTGCTTGTTTCGGGGTATCACTATGGAACCATTACCGGGTGAAATGCAGCAAGAGACTTTTCCTGACTCCTTTTCATCATTCGTATCCGGGGACCATCCATGACCCGCAGACTGAAAGAGATCATCATCAAGCGCATCTTCTTTCTCTTCGCCTGCGTGTCGATCCTGATCCTGGGCCTGATCGTCACCTTCCTGTTCCGCGAAGGCATCCCGATCTTCCGCATCGTCTCCGTCCCGGACTTCCTCCTGGGCGGCGAGTGGTACCCCACCTTCGACCCCCCGGCATTCGGCATCTGGCCGCTGATCGTGGGGTCCTTCATCGTGACCTTCTTCTCCACGCTCATCGCCGTGCCCCTGGGGGTGCTGTCGGCCGTCTACATCTCCGAGGTCGCACCCAGGCCGTTGAAGGAGGTCCTGAAGCCGCTGATCGAGCTTCTGGCCGGGATCCCCTCCGTCGTGCTGGGATTTTTCGGCATGGTGGTCCTCGCGCCCTGGCTGCAGGACACCTTCGACCTGCCCACGGGTCTCAACATCGTGAACGCGTCGCTGATGCTGGCGCTCATGGCGATCCCGACGATCTCGAGCATCGCCGAGGATGCCCTCTACACGGTGCCGCGGGAATTCAAGGAGGCCTCCTACGCGCTGGGCGCGACGAAGTCGGAAACGATCCTCAAGGTCATCATCCCCTCGGCGCTCTCGGGCATCTCCACGGCCGTCATCCTCGGGATGGCCCGGGCCATCGGGGAGACCATGGTCGTCCTCATGGTGGCCGGGGGCGCGGCGGCGATCCCCGAGAGCCTTTTCGACTCCGTCCGGCCCATGCCGGCCTCGATCGCCGCGGAGATGGGCGAGGCGCCCTTTCGGAGCGAGCATTACCACGCCCTGTTCGCCACAGGCATCGTGCTCTTTTTGCTGACCCTGGCCTTCAACCTCATCGCCGACTACGTGTCCCACAAGTTCAAGGAAGTGGGATCGGGCACACTGTAATCACGGGAACCTTATGGCTCTTCAATCTTCGATGCGCTGGCGCTATCTCAAGGAAGGGTTCTTCTTCGGGCTCGTGCGGCTCTCGGCCTTCGTCATCACGGCCGCCCTGGGCGGGCTTCTCTTCTATATCTTTTTCAATGGCCTCGGCGCGATCAGCTGGGGTTTCCTGACGCTTCCACCGACGGACTCCATGACGAAGGGCGGCATCATGCCCGCCATTCTGGGGACCGTCTACCTGACGCTGGGCGCGATTGCCATCGCCCTTCCCCTGGGGATCACGTCGGCGATCTACCTCACGGAATACGCCAGGCAGGGCCCCCTCGTCCGGGTCATCCGGATCGGGGTGAACTGTCTTGCCGGGGTGCCCTCCATCGTCTTCGGGCTCTTCGGTTTGGGGCTATTCGTCGTATTTCTGCAGTTCGGCTCCTGCATCCTCTCGGGGGCGCTCACGCTGGGGATCCTGATCCTCCCGACCATCATCGGGGCCTCCGAAGAGGCGCTCAAAGGCGTGCCGCAGACCTTTCGGGAGGCATCCCTCGCGCTGGGCGTGTCCAAGTGGCAGACGATCTATCGGATCGTATTGCCCAGCGCGATGCCGGGCATCCTCACGGGATCGATCCTGGGCATCGGGCGCGCCGCCGGTGAGACGGCGCCCATCATGTTCACGGCGGCGGCCTTCTTCACGGCGAAGCTGCCCTCGTCGATCTTCGACGAGGTGATGGCCCTGCCGTTCCACATCTACGTGCTCGCCACGGCGGGGACCCACATCGAGGCGACGAGGCCCATCCAGTTCGGCACCGTCCTCGTCCTCGTGGGGCTTGTCCTCGTGGTGGACCTGGTCGCCATCATCATCCGCAGCACCATCCGCAAGAGAAAAAGGTGGTAACGGTGGAAGACAATCGTGTAATAAAAACAAAGGATGTCAATTTCTACTACGGGAAGTTCCGGGCGCTCACGGACATCTCCATGGACTTCGAGAAAAACCGGGTCACGGCCCTGATCGGACCGTCGGGGTGCGGCAAGTCGACGCTGCTGCGGCTTCTGAACCGGATGAACGACCTCATCGACGGAACCCGGGTGGAGGGGGAGGTCCTCTTCGAGGGGAAGAACATCTACGACCCCGAGGTGGATCCCGTCGAGATCCGCAGGCGCATCGGGATGGTCTTCCAGAAGCCGAACCCGTTCCCGAAATCGATCTTCAGCAACATCACCTACGGCCCCAGGCTTGCCGGCCTCAGCGACCGGGTCGAGCTCGAGGCGCTGGCAGAGCAGAGCCTCAAGCAGGCCGTCCTGTGGGACGAGGTGAAGGACATCCTGGGCCAATCGGCCATGATGCTCTCCGGCGGCCAGCAGCAGCGGCTCTGCATCGCGAGGGCCCTGGCCATGAAACCCGACGTGCTCCTCATGGACGAGCCCACGTCGGCCCTGGACCCCATCTCGACGGCCAAGATCGAGGAGCTGATCCAGGACCTGAAACGGCAGTACACGATCATCATCGTGACCCACAACATGCAGCAGGCGGCCCGCATCTCCGACAAAACGGGCTTTTTCTACATCGGAAAGCTCATCGAGTACAGCGCCACGGAAAAAATCTTTACCCGGCCTGACGTCAAGCAGACGGAAGACTACATCACGGGACGATTCGGGTAATCGACGATCAGGGGGACAGGCATGGACGAGACGCGCAGAACCATCACCCACTACGAGAGGGAGCTCCAGGACATCAAGCAGAACCTGCTGTATCTGGGGGCCCTGGCGGAAAAGGCCATCGCGAACGTGACGGCATCGCTCCTGGAACGCAACTCGGACGTGGCCCGGCAGGTCATCGAGGGGGACGCCGAGATCGACAAGCTCGACACGGAGATCGAGGAGCAGTGCATACGCCTCATGGCCCTGAGGCAGCCCATCGCCCGGGATCTGCGCTTCATCACGACGGCCATCAAGATCAACGGGCACCTGGAGCGGATCGGCGACATGGCCGTGAACATCGCCGAAAAAGTTCTCCAGCTCAATGAGGTGCCGCAGCTCAAACCTTACATCGATCTGCCGCGCATGGCCGAGATCGCCCGCGAGATGATCCGCGGGAGCCTCGACTCCTTCGTCCGGGAGGAGTGCGAGCTGGCCAACCGGATCCGCCGGATGGACGCGGAGATCGACACGCTCAACGAGCAGATCTTCCGGGAACTGCTCACCTTCATGCTCGAGGATGCCCGGACGATCCACAGGGCCCTGCTCATCATGCAGGTATCGAAGAACCTCGAGCGAATCGCCGACCACGCCAAGGGCATGGCCGACATGGTGGTCTACATGGTCACGGGGATCAACGTGCGGCACCAGTGGCCGGGCGACACAACCGAAAACATCTGCGAAACCAAGAGGGACGAAAGCTGATGAAAGGCCGGCTGTTCATCAAGATCTTCGCAACCTACCTGGCTATCACGGTGCTTGCCATCGGGATCGTCGGGTTTCTGGCGGGAAGCCAGATCCGGGCGAAGCTGGAGAAGCAGATCGAAATCGAACTGATGTCCTTTGCCGGGCTCGTCGATCTGTACCCCATGAAGGAAATCCAGTCCCGCGTCGAGGAGATCGCCCGGATCGCCAGGGCCCGTGTCACCGTCATCGACCGGGAGGGGAAGGTCATTGCCGAGACGGACAAGGATGCAGCCGCCCTGGGCAGCCACCTGGAGCGCCCGGAGATCCAGGAGGCCCGAGTCCGCGGAAAGGGATCGGCAACCCGTTACAGCCGCACGATGAAGGAGGAGATGATCTACGTGGCCCTCCCGATCCAGAAGGGCCCGGAGCTTGTCGGATACATCCGTCTGGCCCGCCCGCTCAGCGATGTGAAAAAGACGATCGAGGAATTCACGGCGATCCTGCTTCAGTCCTTCCTGATGATCCTCGTCTCATCGGTGGCCGTCGCGTTTTTCTTTTCCCGGAAGCTCACCGCGCCGATCCGGGACATGGAGCATTTCACGGAGCGGCTGCGCAGGGGAGAAGCGCCGGGCACGCTCATGATCCGCTCCTCCGACGAGATCGGCCAGCTGGCCGAGAACATCAACTACATGGTCGACGAGCTCCAGAAGAGGATCGCGGCCCTGCAGGAAGAGAAGGCCAAGGTCGAGGCGGCCTTCTCCAGCGCCCTCGACGGCGTCCTGATCCTCGATCATCCGGGACGGATCGAAACGGTCAACCGGGGGATGTGGATCATGATCGGGGATCGGTACGGCGATATCGTCGGGAAGACCCCCCTGGAAGCATTCCGGAACCTCGGCCTTCAGAGGGCCCTCGACCAGTACCGCACTCACGGCACACCCGTCTCGCAGGAAATCGAGCTGGGCGAGGAGGAGCCCGTCGTGCTCGACGTGAGCATCACCCCCGTACGGGGCGTCGATGCTGCCGAAGGCAAGACCATGCTCGTCTTCCACGACGTGACGCGCCTGAAGAAACTGGAGCGGATGAGGGTCGATTTCGTCGCGAACGTCACCCACGAGATCAAGACGCCGCTCACGGCCATCCTGGGATACGTCGAGACACTTCAGGAAGGGGCCATCGAGGACCGCGATACGGCAAAGAAATTCCTCTCCACGATCTCGCGGCACGCCGAGCGGCTCAACCGCCTCGTGGAGGACTTGCTCACGATCTCGAACACCGAGCTGGGGGAGATTCATTTCTCCTTCGAGAGCGTGGCCCTCTCCGGGATTGCCCAGAGTGTTCTGCACATGATCCGGCAGAAGGCCGGCGAGAAGAACATCAGGATCGCCTCGGCGATCCCCGAGGATCTCCCCCTCATCCGGGCGGACCGGGACCGTCTGAGCCAGATTCTCATCAATGTCCTGGACAACGCCGTCAAGTTCACCCCCGAAGGGGGTTCCGTGAGCCTCTCTGCCGCCCCGGCGGATGGAAACGAAGTGGTTGTGAAAATCGCAGATACCGGCATCGGCATCCCCCGGGATGAAATCCCCCGGCTCGGAGAGCGTTTCTACCGCGTCGACAAGACCCGCTCCCGCGAACTGGGCGGCACGGGGCTGGGTCTCTCCATCGTCAAGCACCTCGTGACGGCACACAAGGGCCGGATGGAGATCGAAAGCCAGCTGGGCCGGGGAACCACCGTATCCCTCTACTTCCCGGCGGCCTGACATAGACCTTTCGGCCGGTTCAAGTCCCTGACTGCCGGCGCGTTTCCTCCACGCCTTCGGGCAGGGTCGTTTTGACGAACGAACGCCCCGGGTCGAGCAAAATAATAATTAACAGTATCAATGGGATAGGAAGGAATCGAGGCGGAGCCCTGTCTTCGGATATGGCATTGAACAGGCCGTGAAAGTGTGCTATTACCTGCACCGAGTCCCAAGGAGGGTCGCAGCCATGAAGTTTGTCCCGAAGGATGAGAAGTTCTACGATCTTTTCGAGGAGCTCGCCTGCAAGATCGAAGAGGGCGGAAAGCTCTTCATGGAAATCCTGAACAACTACCAGTACGGCGAGCCCAAGCTGACGAAGCTCAAGGAGATCGAGCACGAGGCCGACGAGATCACCCACCGGGCCTATGAGCGGATGCACAAGACCTTCCTGACGCCGCTGGACCGCGAAGACATCTATGCCCTGGTCAACAAGATGGACAGCATTCTCGACATGATCGAGGCCTCGGCGGTGAGGATGTACCTCTACAAGGTGAAGACGCCGGCCGAGGAACTCTTCGTCCTGATGCGGATCCTGACCGAGGCCATTGTCAAGGTGAAGGTGGTCGTTCACGCGCTGCGGGACAAGAAAAACTCCAAGATGATCCTCGAGGCCTGCGTGGAGATCAACACGCTGGAAAACGAGGGGGATTACGTGTTGCGCACGGCCATGGCCCGACTCTTCGAGCGCGAGAAGGACCCCATCGAGCTGATCAAGTGGAAGGAGATTTTCGAGCGGATCGAGGAATCCATCGACGTTTGTGAGGATGTATCCAACATCATCGAAGGGATTGTCCTGAAACATGGATAGTACCCTGTTGTTTGTCATCTTCATCATTGTCATCGCTCTGGCCTTCGATTTCATCAACGGCTTTCACGATGCCGCCAACTCGATCGCCACGGTTGTCTCCACCCGGGTGCTGTCCCCCCAGCATGCCGTCGTGTGGGCCGCCTTCTTCAACCTGGCGGCTGTTTTTTTTATCGGAGACCAGGTGGCCAAGACGGTGGGCACGGGCATCATCCACATAGACGTCATTGACAACTATCTCATTCTCTCGGCCCTCCTGGGCGCCATCGTCTGGAACCTGCTCACCTGGTGGCTGGGACTTCCCAGCAGCTCGTCGCACGCGCTGATCGGGGGGCTGATCGGCGCGGGCCTGGTGAAGGGGGGCACCAAGGTCCTCGTCTGGTCGGGAATCCTGAAGACGACGGCCTTCATTGTGATCTCCCCCACCGTCGGAATGATCCTCGGCCTCGTCATGATGGTTCTCGTTCTCAATCTCAGCAACAACAAGAGTGTCCGGAGGGCCGACACGATCTTTCGGCGGCTTCAGCTCTTCTCGGCGGCCGTCTACAGCTTGAGCCACGGGATGAACGACGCCCAGAAGACCATGGGCATCATCACGATGGTCCTCTTCAGCACAGGCTACCTCAGCGGCTCCTTCCACGTCCCCTGGTGGGTCGTCATCCTGAGCTACTTCTTCATCGCCATGGGGACCATGTCCGGCGGCTGGCGGATCGTCAAGACCATGGGCTCGAAGATCACCAAACTGGCTCCCATGGGGGGCTTCTGCGCCGAGACGGCAGCGGCCATCTCCATCATCGGGGCCACCATCGGGGGGATACCCGTGAGCACGACCCACACGATCACGGGTGCCATCGTTGGCGTGGGTGCGACAAAGAGAGTGACGGCGGTCCGCTGGGGGATCGCGGGCAACATCATCTGGGCCTGGGTCCTCACCATTCCCATGTCCGCACTGATCGCGGCCGGTACCTACTATCTCTGCCTGTTCTGCGATTGATGCCGCAAGAGTCAGCGCCTCATCGTGCTGCTTCCGCCGGGATGCATGAAAGACACCGTGAACAAAAAGGGAGGCATTGCCATGCTCGAAAAAATCTTCTGGCTGGGCCACTCGACCGTGCGGATCGACACGGATCCGGTCATCTACATCGATCCCTGGAAGCTGAAAAAACCGAAGCGGGCGGGTCTTGTCCTCATCAGCCACTGCCATTTCGACCACCTTTCCCCGGAGGACGTGAAAAAAGTCGCAGGGCCGGATACCGTCATCCTGGCCCCCGAAGACTGCCTGGGGGATCTCCCGGCGGGTGCAAGGGCGATCAAGCCGGGGGATCGCGTCGAGCTGCCGGGCTTCGTCGTGGAGGCCGTGCCTTCCTACAACACGAACAAGACCTTCCACCCGCGGGCAAGCGGCTGGGTGGGGTTTGTGATCGCTGCGGAGGGCAGGCGGATCTACTACCCGGGGGACACGGACGTCATCCCCGAGATGGATGCGATCCGGGCCGACATCGTCGTCATTCCCGTGGGCGGCACCTACACGATGACAGCCGCCGAGGCGGCCGACGCAGTCAACCGGATCAAGCCCGTCGTGGCGGTTCCCATCCACTACGGCGATATTGTGGGGTCGCTGGCGGACGCGAAGAAATTCAAGGAATATTGCAAGGTTGCCGTGGAGATCAAACCGGTCACCGATTGAGGGCAGGCTGTTGACCGGAGGGCGCACCCTGTGAATATGAGAAGGGAAGAGGGTGAGAGGGTAAGAATGTTGGATGCATCGGCAGCCGAACTCACGCTTTCTGCTTCTCCAACCTTCTCACCTTCAGACCTTCTTATCCTCTATCGGAAAAAGTGCCTTGTATCCGGGCCTTTTTGAACGGCCATCGAAGCGTTGACTTCCCTTCCTCTAAGAGTAGAGCGAAATTTTTTTAAACTCTTCCCTTGACACTCCCCAATCCATGCATATATATACCTCTGATTTCCCGCATGAAAAATCCGCTACCCACAGGGTCAGCAAATAATCCTGAAAGATATCAACAATAAAAAGGGAGGTTTGAGGATGAAAATCAGGCCATTGTACGACAGACTTATCGTGAGGCGCGTTGCGGAAGAGGAGAAGACCAAGGGGGGGATCATCATCCCTGACACCGCAAAGGACAAGCCCACCGAAGGCGAAGTCGTGGCAGCGGGCAAGGGCAGACTGACCGAGGACGGGAAGGTCATCCCCATGGACGTCAAGAAGGGCGACCGGATCCTTTTCAGCAAGTACGCCGGCAACGAAGTCAAGATCGACGGCACCGAGTACCTCATCATGAGGGAAGAAGACGTGCTGGGAATCATCGAGAAAAAGTAATCGAGAAATAAGGAGGATAGAATAGATGGGTGCGAAGATTCTGCAGTATGACGAGGTGGCGAGAAAATCGATTCTCGACGGCGTCAATGCACTGGCGGATGCAGTCAAGGTGACTCTGGGCCCCAAGGGCCGTAACGTGATCATCGATAAGAGCTTCGGCTCCCCCGTTGTGACCAAGGACGGCGTCACGGTGGCCAAGGAGATCGAGCTCGAGGACAAGTTCGAAAACATGGGCGCCCAGATGGTGCGCGAAGTGGCGAGCCGCACGAGCGATGTGGCCGGCGACGGCACGACGACGGCCACCATTCTGGCCCAGGCCATCTACCGTGAAGGGGCCAAGACCGTAGCGGCGGGCAGCAACCCCATGGACATCAAGCGAGGCATCGACAAGGCCGTCGAGGCGGTCATCGAGGAGCTCAGGAAGATCTCCAAGCCCACGAAGGACCAGAAGGAGATCGCCCAGGTCGGCACCATCTCCGCCAACAACGACGAATCCATCGGCAACATCATCGCCGAGGCCATGGGCAAGGTCGGCAAAGAGGGCGTCATCACCGTCGAGGAGGCCAAGGGGCTTCAGACGGAACTGGAAGTGGTCGAGGGCATGCAGTTCGACCGCGGCTATGTCTCCCCCTACTTCGTGACCAACCCCGACAAGATGGAAGTCAACTTCGACGACGCCTACATCCTGATCTACGACAAGAAGATCAGCGGCATGAAGGACCTCCTTCCCGTTCTCGAGTCGGCAGCGCGCAGCGGCAAGCCCCTGCTCATCGTCGCCGAGGAGATCGAGGGCGAGGCGCTGGCCACGCTGGTGGTGAACAAGATCCGCGGCACCCTGCAGGTGGCTGCCGTGAAGGCCCCCGGCTTCGGCGATCGCCGTAAGGCCATGCTCGAGGACATCGCGATCCTCACGGGCGGCAAGGTCATTTCCGAGGAGATGGGCATGAAGCTCGAGAACGCGACGCTGCAGGATCTCGGGCGCGCCCGGAAGCTCTCCGTCGACAAGGACAACACGACCATCATCGACGGCGCCGGCTCGCGGGCCGACCTCGAGGGTCGCGTCAAGCAGATTCGCGCCCAGATCGATGAAACCTCCTCCGACTACGATCGCGAGAAGCTCCAGGAGCGCCTCGCGAAGCTGGTTGGTGGTGTTGCCCTGATCCGCGTGGGTGCGGCGACCGAGACGGAGATGAAGGAAAAGAAGGCACGCGTCGAGGACGCCCTCAACGCGACCCGAGCTGCCGTCGAGGAAGGCATCGTCCCCGGTGGCGGCGTAGCCTACATCCGGACCCTTCCCGCCCTGGAAAAGCTCGTCCTCGAAGGCGACCAGCAGGTGGGTGTCAACATCGTGAAGAAGGCCCTCGAAGAGCCGCTTCGCATGATCGCGGCCAATGCAGGCTGCGAGGGTTCCATCGTGGTGGAGAAGGTCAAGGAGAAAAAGGGACCCTTCGGATTCAACGCGGCGACCGAGGAGTACGAGGACCTGGTAAAGGCGGGCGTCATCGACCCGACGAAGGTCACCCGCTCCGCTCTCCAGAATGCCTCCTCCGTGGCAGGTCTCATGCTGACCACCCAGTGCATGGTGGCCGAGAAGCCCAAGAAAGAGAGCGCCATGCCGCCCATGCCCGGTGGCGGGTACGGCGGAATGGGCGGAATGGATATGTAAACCAGGACGTTTCGCGTCCTCGATCGGACTGAAAAGGCCTCCCGTTACGGCGGGAGGCCTTTTTTATTTCCTCATCCATCCTTGAAACTCATCGAGCAATGTGGTAAGTGCACAGAATTAAAACGTGAAACGACGGCGGAAGACGAAATCCCCCTGTGTCCCCCTTTTACAAAGGGGGATTGAGGGGGATTTGAAAGCTCTGAGCTTCTGATCTTCTTTAGCCCTAAGCCATAAGCCCTGGAGGTACCATGGATTACAAGGCAACCCTGAATCTGCCCAAGACCGATTTCCCCATGAAGGCCAGTCTCGCCAAAAAGGAGCCTGAGACTCTCGCGTGGTGGGAGCAGATCCGGATCTACGACCGGATCCGCGAGGTCTCCAAGGGCCTCCCGACCTATATCCTGCACGACGGCCCCCCCTACGCCAACGGCGACATCCACCTCGGCACGGCCCTGAACAAGATCATCAAGGATCTCGTCATCAAGTCCAAGAACATGGCGGGCTTCGACAGCATCTACGTGCCCGGATGGGATTGCCACGGCCTTCCCATCGAGCACCAGGTCGACAAGGAGCTGGGCGACAAAAAGGGCACGCTCTCGCAGGCCGAGAAGCGCCGTTATTGCCGCAAGTACGCCGAGCGGTTCGTCGACATCCAGCGCAACGAATTCAAGCGACTCGGGGTCTTCGGCGAGTGGGACAATCCCTACCTCACCATGCACTACGAGTACGAGGCGATCACGGCGGCGGAGTTCGCCAAGCTCATGCTCAGCGGCGACGTCTACAAGGGCAAGAAGCCCGTCTACTGGTGCGCGACCTGCAAGACGGCGCTTGCCGAGGCGGAGGTGGAGTACGGTGATCATGTGACGCCGGCCATCTACGTCAAGTTCCCCATGATCTCCGACATCTCGGCCGTGCGCCCGAAGCTCAAGGGCGAGAAGGTCTTCGCCGTCATCTGGACGACAACACCCTGGACGATCCCGGCCAACCTGGCCATCGCCTTCCACAAGGAATTCATCTATGCCGCCGTGAAGGTGAGAGAGACCGGCGATGTCCTCATCATGGCCAAAGACCTCGTGGACTATTGCATGGACGCCTTCGGGTTCAAGCAGTACGAGATCGTCGACGAGTTCCCCGGCGAGGGGATGGAAGGCCTCAAGGCGAAGCACCCCCTCATCGACCGGGAGAGCGTCTTCATCCTGGCGCCGTTCGTCACCCTCGATGCAGGCACGGGCATGGTCCACATCGCCCCGGGCCACGGCGCCGAGGACTACGAGATCGGCATGGAGTACGGTCTCGACAACTACGCCCCCGTCGACGAGGACGGCAAGTTCACGAAGGACGTCGAGTTTTTCGCGGGGCAGTTCGTCTTCGACGCCAACGGCGCCGTGAACGACAAGCTCAGGGAAGCGGGGGCGCTGCTGGGCGTCGGCGACATCGAGCACTCCTACCCGCACTGCTGGCGCTGCAAGAAGCCCATCATCTTCCGCTCCACCGAGCAGTGGTTCATCTCCATGGAGAAGAACGGGCTGCGAAAAAAGGCCCTCGAGAGCATCAACCGCGTCCAGTGGATCCCCAACTGGGGCCGCGACCGGATTTACGGCATGGTGGAGAACCGGCCCGACTGGTGCATCTCGCGCCAGAGGCTCTGGGGTGTGCCCATCATCCTGTTCTATTGCAAGGACTGCGACACCGTCGTGTACTCGAAGGAGATCCTCGATCACGTCGTAGGGCTCATGCGGGAGCACGGGGCCGACGTCTGGTTCGAGCGCGAGCCGAAGGAACTCATGCCCGCCGGCTCGGCATGCCCGAACTGCAAGGGCACCACGTTCCGCAAGGAGACGAACATTCTCGATGTCTGGTTCGACTCGGGGGTGAGCCACGCGGCCGTCCTCGAAACGCGTAGCTACCTGCGCTCCCCCTGCGACATGTACCTCGAGGGGAGCGACCAGCACCGCGGCTGGTTCCACTCGTCGCTGCTGGAGTCGGTGGGGACCCGCGGGCGGGCCCCGTACACGACGGTGCTGACCCACGGCTTCGTCGTCGACGGCGAGGGGAAGAAGATGTCCAAGTCCGTTGGCAATGTCATCGATCCCCAGGCGATCATCGACAAGTTCGGCGCCGAGATCCTGCGCCTGTGGGTCGCCGCCGAGGACTACACCGTCGACATCCGGATCTCCGACGAGATCCTGGAGCGCCTCGTCGAGGCCTATCGCCGCATTCGCAACACGAGCCGCTACATCCTCGGCAACCTCAGCGACTTCGATGCGAAGAAGGACCTCGTCCCCTACGCCGAAATGGAGGAGATCGACCGGTGGGCCCTTTACCGCATGCAGGCCGTCATCGAGCGGACACGGAAGGCCTACGAGAACTTCCAGTTCCACATCGTCTACTACACGCTCTACAACTTCTGCACGGTGGACCTGAGCTCCCTTTATCTCGACGTGCTCAAGGACCGCCTCTACACGTCGGGCAAGGCGTCGAAGGGCCGGCGCTCCGCCCAGAGCGCCATGTTCATCATCCTCGATGCGATGACGCGCATGCTCGCCCCGATCCTCACCTTCACGGCCGAGGAGGTGTGGCAGAGCCTGCCCGCTTACGAGGGGAAGGCGGCCAGCGTGCACCTGACGCAGTTTCCCGCCGTGAACCCGGCCTGGGCCGACGAGAAACTGGGTGATACCTGGAAGACCCTGATCGCGGTGCGCGGCGAAATATCCAAGGCCATGGAGGCGGCCCGGAAGAACAAGGTCATCGGTCACCCGCTGGATGCGGCCGTGACCGTATCCGGTCCGGAGAAACTCGCGGAGCTTCTTGCCCGGTACGAAGAGGACATGAGGGCGTTCTGCATCATCTCCGGCTTCCGTGTGCATAAGGGCGGCGAGTTGAAAGACGCCTTCGAGAGCACGGAGATGCCCGGTCTCAAAATCGCCGTGGCGAAGGCGGGCGGCGAGAAATGCCAGCGCTGCTGGGTATTCAGCGAGGAGCTGGGACACGACGCCAATCACCCGAAGATCTGCCCAAGGTGCCTGGCTAATCTGGGGTAACGGGTATAGGGTCTCGGGTATCGGGAAGAGGCAAAAGACGAAAGGCTGCAGGCAAAGAAAAATCCCCCTCCGTCCCCCTTTGTAAAAGGGGGAAAAAGGGGGATTTGCATTGAGGAATTTTATTGTGAAACGAAACTACCTGCTGTTCGTACTGACTGTGCTCTGCATCATCGTGCTCGACCAGATCACCAAGATCTACATCGACACGCACATGACGCTGCATGAGACCATTCCCGTCGTCAACGGCTTTTTCAACATTACCTACGTCAGGAACCCCGGGGCGGCCTTCGGATTCCTGGCGGATGCCTCACCGTTTCTGCGGGCGCTCTTCCTCATCGGCGTGTCATGCTTCGCCTCGGGGCTCATCGTCTACTACATCATCAAGATGAAGACGGAAGACATCCTGCTCACCTACGGCATGTCGCTTATCCTGGGCGGGGCCGTGGGAAACCTGATCGACCGCATCCGCCTCGGCGAGGTGATCGACTTCCTCGATGTCTACATCTCCACATACCACTGGCCTGCTTTCAACGTGGCCGATTCGGCCGTCTCGGTAGGGGCGGTGATCCTGTTCTACAAACTGATCAAGGGACAGGTCTGAGAGACAGGTATAGGGTAGGACTCATTATAGACAAAAAAAGGATCGGGACGTTTCAAGCCGTTCAACAAAGAGATTGATTAATCGTCCCGGGCCTTCGTGAAAATCCCAGCCACTTGGCGTTTCGGCTTTTCCTTTTCCCACGGGATTTTTCTCTAAAACTCAAAAGTTTCACTTTATCGCAGTCGCAGACATCATGCTAACACACCCTCGGATCGGGTGAGCATGCGGTAAATACAAGTTTACAATCGGAAATCGTCAGAAATGGCAGAGGCATGATCGAATCGATACGAGGATGTTTCTTACGGGTTAAGAAGCACTGCGGATTCGAAGCTCCTGATTCTGCCTGTTCGCGCTTCAAATTAATTATGCACGAGACCGAATTCCCATTCTCCTCAGGCGGGAAAACAAAGTGGTGGACTTTACGCCCAGCAGTTCGGCAGCTCCGTCGGGTCCCTTAATCTTCCAGTTCGTCTTTTTGAGTATTGCGAGGAGATTCTCCCGCTCACGCCGGTCGAGTTCCGCCTGGGTGAGGAATTCCGGCACAGCTTCAGCTTCTGTGGTGCTGATGATGCCTCTGGAACTCGATGGCAAAAGGGGCGCTGTCGGAACATCGAAATCCAATGCACCCCCGCGGGCTAGAATAACGGCTCGTTCTACCACGCTGCGCAGTTCTCGAACGTTTCCAGGCCATTCATACTCTTGGAGTTTTGTAATCGCTGCCCGGGTCAGACGGGGTCTAGGGCAGTTGATGTCTTTCACCGACAGATCGACAAAATGGCTCGCCAGCAGGGGAATGTCATCCTTGCGTTCCCGCAGGGGAGGGACATGAACGGGAAAAACATTGATCCGGTAGTACAGGTCTTCGCGAAACAGACCCTCGGCTGTCGCTTTTCTCAAATCCCGATTGGTGGCTCCGATGATGCGCACGTTGGCATAACGCGTCCGGGTTTCCCCCACCCGCTCATAGCGCTTTTCCTGCAGCACCCGCAGTAGCTTGCCCTGCATGTCGAGAGGCAGGTCGCCGACTTCATCCAAAAACAGGGTGCCGTTTTCGGCGGCCTCAAAGCGTCCTACCCGTTCCTTGATCGCCCCGGTGAAAGCGCCGCGGACATGACCGAAGAACTCGCTTTCGAAGAGTTCCCGCGGAATACCCGCGCAGTTGACGCGAACCATCGTTGCCTTGCTTCGCGGACTGCGGCGGTGGATTTCATGGGCCACCAGTTCCTTGCCGGTGCCCGTTTCTCCCAGGATTAAAACCGATGCCTCCGTCGGAGCCACCAGATCAATCTGGCTGACGATGTGGCGCAAGGCAGCGCTCTTCCCAATCAAGTTGCCGAACGCTTTGGCTTCGATCATCTCTTCTTGAAGATACGTGTTCTGGATTTCAAGTTGAGATTTGAGACGCTGGATCTCGCTGAATGCCCGCGAATTGGCCAGAGCGGCACCGACATGTTCGCCGATCACCCGGGCCCAGACGGCCGACATTTTCGACAAATCTCCCCTTATAAATCCGGCGATCACCCCCAGCACTTCTCCCTTGAACACGATCGGCGCAGCGACTATGGACCGAATTTGCTCTTTTTCGAGCCAGTCGTTCATTCCCAGGAGCGCCGTCCAACCGGACCGGATATCGCCTTCGAAGAGCTGCACCTTTGCTGTCTCCGCTGCCTGACCAATCAAGCCCTCTCCCAGCGGAAGCCGAGCTTCGCGCGCGCCAAAACCGGCAGCGCTTCCCCGGCCGGTCCCTGACCGGCCTGCAGCCGCCATCAGATGCAAACAGCGCTGCTGGCCCGGGCAGCGGACTTGAAACGGACAGGATGGACACCGGTCACCGCTGTCCACAAGCCAGATTTGGACAAAGTCGCTGGGCGGCTGGACATTGTTAACGATCTTTTCGGCCAGGGTTTCAATTGACTGCTCGTATGCAATATCCAAAAGCAACTGCGCGGCAGCCTCGTTGATGTCGAATGGCGCTCGGGATTCAGATGCATGCTCCATAGTTCATACTACATCATGCAGTACGAAAAAAGCAACTACCAGGGTTTTCAAATGAATACATTACGCGAATGCACACCCGATCTCAGCTGACTAATAATTTAAATAATTGTTTATAAACGGCAAGTTATCAAGATATCACTCTCTGGCACAGATTGTGTCATATACGCAAACGAATGTTTAATTACCGACTGAACCTTCAATACCATTAAGTGCAGGGAGGTATTCAGAATGCCCTTCTCAACTGAAACGGTCCAGGCCGGAGAATATGTTCTTGTCCGGTACGAAGGTACGATCGGGGGCCATGAGTTCCATCAGGCGCACGCCGCCGTAAAAGAACAATTGAACGTGCATGGCTGGGGTAGGCTTCTGGTCGACCTTCGAAAGATCGAGAACAGGATCGACGCCGGGAACGTCTATTCTTATGCGAAGAAAAGCAAAGACGAATTGCCCTGGGGCAGTTTCGCTCTCCTTTATCCCCCACATGGCATGGATGATTTCTTCTTCGCGGAAGACTTCAAGAGACATCTCAGACTGAAATCGTTCACGGACCACGAAGCAGCTTTGGCCTGGCTGGTTAACGCGAGCGGGACGCGGGGTTCAGAAGGTGAGCAACGCTGATCCCGTGGAGCTAAAGGCGGAATGATCCATTTCCGGGAGGATGGATTTTGAAAGACAGTGAAAAGCGCAGAGCAATTATTCAAGCAGCCCTGAAGCTCATCGCGGTTCATGGCTTCCACGGCGCGCCGATGTCCATGATTGCCGAGACAGCGGGTGTCGGGACGGGAACGATCTACAGCTATTTCGAAAACAAGGAGGCCTTGATATCGGCCGTCTATCGAGACGTGGAAAATGAAATTATAGACGCCGTACAGGCGAGCTATCCCATGTCCCTGCCGTTCAAGGAGCGCTTTCTCTATCTTTCTACCGTGGTCCTGAAATACCTCGTCAGAAACCCGGTTCTATTCCTCTTTGTCGAACAGTTCCTGAGTTCCCCCTACAGCATCAGAGTAAGGGGGAGGCTTCTCGGGAAAGCCGGGGAGTTCGATTTCTTCCGGATGTTCTTCCAGGAAGGGATCTCCGGCAGGATGTTGAAGGACTTGCCTGTTCTCATGCACTTTGCACTGGCGTTCGGGCCGGCGATCAGCCTTTGCCGGGATCACATCCGGGGATTCGTCCATCTTGATGATGCCATGATCCTGAAGGCCGCGGAAGCCTGCTGGGACGCTATTCAACAAAGCCAGGAAGGGCAGAAACAAACGATGTCCAAACAGGAAGTTATCTCCGTATGAGGAATGAACGCATGCAAATGAAACCGTTGACATGTGGCTCTAAATCGCGGTTCGGTTCGATTCGCGGAGGCTAGCCGCGGTTTTCCGCAGAGAGCCAGCTGGCTTGTCCGTTCGAGCAAGATGGATGAAACGCCGGGTGCATGGTGCGACGAGAGCCCCCTCCTGGGTCAGTTCTTTGCCACTCCTCGGCAGAGAAGAGCACCGTGCACCCGGCGTCCCCATTGAGTCGCTTTGCTTCGCAGCGACCCCGAATCGCAATGATGCGAGAGAGGTCGCAAGAAATAGAGCTTTTAGTGGCGGGAAGCTCTCCGCCATCACAGGAGGATTTAGAATGCAAACCATCGAAGATTCGTCGTGCGCCAGTGTGGATAGCTTTATGCACTCCCGTCAGGCCTCCTTATCTAAGGTTTTTCGAAGATCGAAATCATGGTTTTCCGGATTGATACTAAGGGCGCCTACGCTTGACGCTATAAATAGCGGAACATGATCAACAGGATCAAAGATCTACTCGATAACAAGATCGGCGAGGCTTTAACAGCCTGAAAATTATGCACATTTCGAGGGGAGGATGCAATGACATCGATTCCACGGTTTTTAGCATACCTGTTTCCGATACTGTCCATCAGCGTTGTCGTCGCTTCCTGTTCGCCCACGAAACCGGAAGCAAAGGTTGACCCCGTTTCCGTTGTAATCGGGAATGTTCATCATGGCGAGGGTAACCAGATGATCTCTGTAAGCGGATCCGTCGTCTCGCCCGAGGCACCTTCCACCCCGACCTTCCTCGTTCCGGGGAAAGTCCTTTTCGTGGGGCCCCGCGAAGGCGATTACGTCAGGAAGGGACAGAAACTGGCGGAGGTCGACCCGCTCGATTATCAGCTGGGGGCTGCAGCGGCTTCCGCTCAGCATGACCAGGCCAAGGTGGGACTGAGGCGGGCGAAGGAAGAATACGGCAGAATGAAATATCTCTACGATTCGAAAAGCCTTGCGCCCAATGATTTCGAAAAGTTCAAGGCCGCGCTGGATTCCGCCGGGGAACAGGTCCGCCAGGCGGCGGCCAATGATGAGCTGGCAAAAAAGCGTCTTTCCGACGCAACGCTGGTTGCCCCCATCGATGGTTACGTTGACATGCGCGGCATCGAGCCGGGCGAAACGGCGTCGCCCGGAAGACCCGTTTTCCGTATCGTTCGTCTCAATCCCATAGAAGTCAACGTCGGAGTCCCGGAAACGGACGTCCATCTCGTGCGGGTCGGCCAAAAGACCGTTGTCACGATCCCTGCCCTGCCGGGTCAATCGTTTGAGGGCACCATTCGCCTGATCAATGTTGCCGCCGACCAGGGCACGAGGACCTACATGACGCGCATCAGCCTGCCCAACCCCGATAACGTGCTGAAAATCGGGATGGTGGCAGAGGCGAAGATCGAAGGCGACCGGAAGGTATCCATGATGACCGTGCCCGGTGAGGCAATCGTCCGCGACGCCCAGGGGGCAACGACGGTTTTCGTGTACTACCCCGAGCAGCAGCGGGTGTACAGCAAGCGGGTGAAGGTTGGTATTCTGCGCGGCACCGAAATGGAAATCAAAGAAGGTCTGTCAGGAAACGAGTCGATCGTCATCGCCGGTCAGGATTATCTCCGCGATGGCGTGCCGGTCACGATAGCAAGCCGGCCTGCAGGAAACGCTCCGAATACCGATAGGAAAGCAGCGCAATGAATGCCATTAAAAGCATACTCCGCTACCCCTCCGTCATTATCGTTCTCACCGCGATGGCCGTTGCTGTTGGGATTCACGCCCTGATGACCATGCCGAGGACGGAAGACCCTACCGTCACCATCCGGACTGGCCTCGTGATTGCCCAGTACCCCGGCGCGACCTCCGAGCAGGTGGAAAAGCAGGTCACGAAGACGCTTGAAAAACACATTTTCAAGTTCCCGGAGGTCCGAAAGGAACTGACCTATTCCACGAGCCGCCCGGGTCTTGTGATCATCAATGTGGAACTGGAAAACTACGTCAAGAATGCGGATCTCTTCTGGGCAAAGCTCCGCAATGAATTGCTGGAAACCGCAATGACGGAACTGCCCGCCGGTGTCCGCGGGCCGATTGTGAATTCCGATTTCGGCGACACCGTCGCCCTGCTCATCGCCGTCCACGGCGAGCGTTACGGGTACCGGGAACTGCGCGATTATGTCGACACGATCCAGGACCGGTTCCGGACCGTGCGGGAAGTGGGGAAGATGATGCGATACGGCGACCAGGGCGAGCAGATCTGGATCACGGGAAGCCTCGCGCGCCTTTCCCAGTATTTTGCGGACCCGCTACGCATCATAACGGCGCTCCAGCAGAGGAACATGATTGCAGAAACGGGAAAAGCCGAGATCGGCCAATCCAAGATCCCGATGAGGACAACGGGACCCTTTACCACGGAAGAGCAGATCGCCAATGTGATGGTCGACGTTTCAAAAACGGGCGAGCCTGTATACATCAAGGATTTCGCCAAGGTTGAGCGGCGCTACCAGGACCCGCTGTTTCTTGTCCGATACGATGGAAAGCCGAGCGTACTGCTGTCCGTCGAAATGCAGAAGGGAAAGAATGTCACCGAACTGGGGGAGCGCCTTGACGAGGTCATGACCCAGCTTCGAGACCTGCTGCCTCCCGACATCCATGTCGATCTTATCGCGGATCAGCCGACCATGGTCCGGGAGCGCATCACCGGGCTCGGCCATGAATTCATGCTGGCCATCGGGGCTGTCATCCTGGTGACGATTGTCCTTCTGCCGATCCGCGTTGCCCTGATTGCGGCCCTGGCCATCCCGGTGACACTCCTTGCCACGGTGGGGATCATGAACGCCTTCGGCATTCCCCTGCACCAGGTATCGATTGCAGCACTCATCGTCGTCCTGGGAATCGTCGTGGACAATGCCATCGTCATCGTGGACAACTATATCGATCTCCTGGATCATAAGGTTCCGAGGGCGGAGGCGATGTGGCGCTCTGCCGCGGATGTTTTTATCCCGGTTTTGGCCGCGACGGTGACCATCGTGTGTTCCTTTATGCCCCTGATCATCCTGACGGGGACTGCCGGTGAGTTCATCATCGCGCTGCCGCTCACGGTGAGCATTGCGCTTGTTGTTTCGTTTATTGTCGCCATCTCACTCACGCCTTTGCTTTGCAGTTTCTTTATAAAAAAGGGACTCCACGACCACGAAGCCCCCGGCAAGAAGCAATCGTTTAATCTCCTCGACAGCCTCCAGAACGTGTACGGGAAGGCGATCGTCTTCCTCATGAAACGAAAAGGGCTGGGTCTGGCGCTCGGAGTTGGAGCCGTCGTCCTGGGTGCGATTGCATTCCAACTGGTCCCGCAGCAATTCTTCCCTCCTGCTGAACGCAACCAGTTTGTGATTGACGTCTGGATGCACCAGGGCACGCGGATCGAGACAACGGATGCCGCCATGGGCCGGATCGAGAAGGTTCTGTCCGATCGTCCCGAAGTTGCCCATTACGCGAGTTTTGTCGGGCAGAGCGCCCCGAGATTTTACTACAACGTCAACCCGCAGCAGCCCGATTCGGCTTACGGTCAGTTCATTGTCAACACCCGATCCGTCAAAGCGACGCCTGCCTTCGTGGTGGACCTGCAAGTGAAATTGGCTGCTGTCGTTCCCGAGGCCATGGTGATCGTCAAGGAACTGCAGCAGGGATCGTCACAGGAGGCCCCCATAGAAATCCGGATTTCGGGTGACGACATGGCCATGCTGAAACAGATCGGAACGGAGGTGGAAAACATGCTTCGGGCAGAGCCTACCTCCCGGTTTGTGCATCGCGACTACTACAACGACACGTACAGGGTCGATATCGATGTGAACAACGAACTCGCGAATCGTCTCGGTTTGACCAGCGGCGCGGTCTCCCAGACCCTGTCCGGCGGCTTTGACGGGCAGCAAGCCGGGATTTTCTGGGAGGGAGATCGGGCGGTGACCCTGCTCCTTCGTCTCGACAAGGACGAGCGCTCGTCCTTTGACTCGGTGGGTGATGTCTACGTGACCTCCCCGCTCACCCCTGCAAGAGTGCCGCTGCGGGCCATTGCCAACCTCACGCCCGAATGGCAGACGAGCCGCATCGTGCGCCGGAACGGCGTGAGGACCCTGACGGTGCGCAGTTTTGTCAAGGAGGGGGTATACGCGTCCGCACTGTTTGATGCCGTCGCACCGAAGATCGCGGCACTCAAGCTGCCGCCCGGGTACCGCATCGAGTATGGAGGAGAAAAATTCAATAAGGACGATAATCTTCCTCACATGGTCGGAGCCCTGGGGATCAGCCTTGTCGCAATCTTTCTCGTGCTTCTCGTCCAGTTCCGGAATATATCGGTGCCCCTCGTCATCATGGCATCGATCCCTTTGTCGCTTCTTGGCGCAGCGGTGGGGTTGCTGATCACCCGGAATCCCTTCGGGTTCATGGCGTTTATCGGCCTGATCAGCGTGTGCGGCATCGTGGTCCGAAATGCGATCATCCTCGTCGACTATGTGAACGAGAAGATCGCAGAGGGGCATTCCCTCGAGGAAGCAGCGACCGAAGCCGGACAACGCCGTCTGAGGCCGATCTTTCTGACCACCATGGCTGCAGCAATGGGTATGATTCCAATGATTCTTTCGCGTTCGGCGCTTTGGAGCCCCCTTGCCTCCGTCATCGCGGTGGGGCTCATCTTCTCCATGTGCTTCACGCTCCTCGTCATACCGGTGCTCTATGTTGTCGTGATATCGCGCATCAAGAAAGCGCCCGTGGCCGCTCTCATGATTGTCCTGGCGTTCTTCCTGGGGTCGGGGCAGGCCCTCGCCGAAACACGTCAGTTGACCCTCGATGACGCGGTTGCCCTTGCCGTGGCGCAAAACTCGTCGCTTAAAATCGCCGGCTCAAAGGTCCGGGAAAAAAGCGAGAAGAGGAACACGGTCCGTTCGGATTATTTTCCCCATCTCAGGAACGAGTCGAACTATTTCCATCTGACGAACAACCAGCTGATCAACATTCCCGCTGGCAGTCTGGGCACCGTGCCCGGTCTCGGCCCTTTCCCCGTTCAGGATACTTCGATCAACCAGGGAAAGGATACGGCACTCATTGCCAATACCACGCTCACCCAGCCTCTGACCCAGTTGCCGAAGATCCACCAGGCCGAAAAAATCGCCCAGGCCGATCATCAGATCGCAGCGGCCGAACTGGAGAAAGCCAGGACGGATGTGATCTTTGCCACCCATCAGCTCTTCTATGGCCTGGTCGTAACCCGGAAGCTGAAGGACGCCGCTTCTGCCGCCGTTGCAGCCGGTGAGCAGGCCCTCAAGGAAGCGAAAGACAGCGTGGCGGCCGGGAGCCAGCTCGAGGTCGCCGCAATCGGCAGCAATGCGGTTCTCCTCCAGAACAGACACGCCCAGCTTACCGCAGAGATCCAGATTGCCGATCTCAACTCGGAACTGAACGACCTTCTGGGCCTGCCCCTCGATACGGATATTGACCCTGTCGATCCCTCCCCGCCGGAACCGACCGCCAATACCCGTGAGACATACGTGCAGGAGGCCCTGGAGAAGAACCCGGAAATCAAAGCCGCGCTG
This sequence comes from Syntrophaceae bacterium UBA5744, assembly GCA_002419215.1. Classification (GTDB taxonomy): domain Bacteria; phylum Desulfobacterota; class Syntrophia; order Syntrophales; family UBA2192; genus UBA2192. The sequence goes on along the minus strand of DIFQ01000039.1, from coordinate 111,067 downwards.
GAAAGCGTCAACAAGGCCCGGAGCGGTGTCAAGGCTGCACAATGGGAATATGTCCCCGACATCAGCGCGTTCGGCCAGTACATCCATCAGGACGGCGTCCCCTTTGTGGAGAATAATATCGGTGTCGTCGGTTTGAGGATGACATGGGATATCGTCGATTGGGGCAAACGAAGGGGTGTTCTCGGTCAGCGCAAGGAGCAGCTTAACCAGGCGGACGAGAATCTGCGCCGCGTGAATAAGCGGATCGAGGTCGAAGTGGACAAGGCATACCGGAAGCTGGAACAGACACAGCGCCTGATCGACGTCGCCCGCGAATCGTTGGAGCTGCAAAAGGAAAACCTGCGGCTGAAAAGCAATGCGATGAAGTCGGGGACTGTGACGGAGAGTCAATACGCCACAGCCGTCGCTTCCGTGAAGAAGGCGGAGTATGAGCACCTGCAGGCTCTTCTCGGTTACTATCTCGCCATCGCGGATCTCAAGCGTATTGTCGCTTCAAACCCCGGACCTTGACCGAAGTCCGGCATCGAATATGCCGGGTGCGAAGATCTGGCCTGAAGCCCGCGCGGACGACGGAATCGGAACAGCAGCCTCGGCTCTCCGAAAAAGGGCCAATCGGTTTGTTCATTCGAGCAAAATGGATGAAACGCCGGCGTGTACGGTGTGACCGGAGCCCCCTCCTGGGTCAGTTCTTTGCCACTCCTCGGCAGAGATGAGCACCGTACACCCGGATATTAATGAAGAGCGCTCTCCAAAGCGGGTGAGCGTCAGGAGAAAAGCGATGGAAGACCAGAAGACGGAAACGTATTGGACGTTGATGAACAAGATCGGACAGAACTATGCGGAGCGCCTTCAGAAAGCGCAGGCCGCGTTCCTGGCCCACCTCCAGAGAGCCGCGGCCGCCGGTCAGAAGACAGCGGAGGGAACGGCCCCTTCGAACGCATGGCAGTCCTGGGCCGAATACGCAACGGATTTCGCCCAGCGTTCGGTGCTCTTCGGGGACACCCTGAGAGAGCGGGGCGACAGGTATCTCGAGCACGTGAAGGCAGGAAGCCCGCCGCTCCTGGCATTCGAGTGGGAGATGATCTCCGACGGCCGCACCTTCGAGCGGCCCGTCAATTACGCCCTGCTGCGAATCATCCCGCCCGCGGGCGTGCAGGTGGACGACAAAAAGCGCCCCTTCGTCATCGTCGAACCGCGCGCGGGACACGGCCCGGGGATCGGCGGCTTCAAGAAGGACTCCGAGGTCGGCGTGGCCTTCCAGTTCGGCTATCCCGTTTATTTCGTGATCTTCTTCCCCGAGCCGGAACCGGGACAGACAATCCTCGATGTATCCGCTGCCGAGTCGAAGTTCCTGGATATCGTCATTTCCCGGCACCCGGACAGCCCCAAGCCCGTGATCTACGGCAACTGCCAGGGCGGCTGGGCCTCCATGCTGATCGCGGCAAACGATCCCGAAAAGGTCGGCATCGTCGTCATCAACGGCGCCCCCATGTCCTACTGGAGCGGCAGCTGGAGCGGCGGCGAGGGCGAAAACCCCATGCGCTACAGCGGGGGGCTCTTGGGCGGCGCCTGGATGTCGCTTCTCGCAAGCGATCTGGGGAACGGCAAGTATGACGGCGCCTACCTCGTCCAGAATATGGAAAACCTCAACCCGGCCAACACCCTTTGGAACAAGTACTACAACCTCTGGAAAAACATCGACACGGAGCGGGAGCGCTTCCTGGAGTTCGAGAAGTGGTGGGGCGGCTACTTCCTCATGAACGAAGAGGAAATCCGCTGGATCGTCGAGAACCTCTTCATCGGCAACAAGCTTGCCCGCGGCGAAGTGAAGGCCGCCCCCGGCACGTACGTGGACCTGAAAGCGATCCGCTCGCCCATCGTGATCTTCTCCTCGAAGGGCGACAACATCACGCCGCCCCAGCAGGCGTTCAACTGGATATCCGATGTCTACTCGAGCACGGCCGAGATCAAGGCCAACGGGCAGGTGATCGTGGGGCTCGTTCACGAGGACATCGGCCATCTGGGCATTTTCGTTTCGGGCAAGGTCGCGCAGAAGGAGCACACGGAGATCGTCGAGGCGCTGGACTACATAGAGATGCTCCAGCCCGGGGGCTACGTCATGGAGCTCGAGGAAACCTCGGGAACCGGAAAAGACAAATACCTTTCGACGTTCCGGGAGGTCTCGCTGGAGGAACTGAGAAAGCACAACAAGCTCGAGCGGCGGGACGAGAAGCCCTTTGAGCTGGTCGATGAAATATCAATTCTCAATGAGAGGGCCTATGCCATCTACGCACGACCGTTTGTGAAGCGGTTCGTCGACGAGAAGACCGCCGAGATCGGGCGGAAGATGCACCCGCTTCGGGTCCAGCGATGGCTCTTCAGCGACATGAACCCGCTGATGTGGCCCGTGTCCTCCGCCGCTTCCGCCGTCAGATCCGATCGGAAACCGGTGAAGGAGGACAACCCGTATCGAAAACTGGAAGAGACCTTCTCGGAAATGATGACGGCTTCGCTGAATCTCTACCGCGACCTGCGCGATGCAGCAAGCGAGGCCGCTTTCTTCCAGATCTACGGATCCATGATTACCCTGGGGGCATCGGGGGATGTCAAACCGGTCATCGAGCCCGACGCAAAGGTCGATCCGCGCAAGCTGCCCCATGTGAAAGAGGCCCTGGCGGCCATCGACAAAGGCGGATATGCCGAGGCCGTCGCCCGGATCGGGTCGCTCACGGCCCAATACTCAGCTCCCATACCGCTGTACACGCTGGAGAAAGCAAGCGAACTGGTCCGGTCGGACGAGATCCTCTCGAAGCTGACGGAAAAGCAGCTCCGCCGGATCAGGTCCGAGGCCGGCGTTCTGGCGCTTTTGGAACCTGAAGCCACCCTGCAGGCCCTGCCGAAACTTCTTGCCGATCCCGGAGACCGGAGGCGAGCGCTGGAGGTCCTCCAATGGGGCCTGAAATTGGACGGCGTCACGGCGGAGCAGCGCGAAATACTCGGGCGTATCCAGGAAGTCCTGAGCGGGGGGGAGAAGATGATTCATCAGGGGAGAAAGATTTCCCGGAAAACAGGAGTAAAAAACAGCTGAGATGAGCTGGTGAGGAAATGGCAGGAATGTGTGGAGAAATGTCTTGGTTGCTATCTGGATTGTCGAGGTCGAAATCATGAAAATGTTTTTAATTGTTTATAACAGTTTCCACGATGAACACGTAACAAATGCTTTTAAGCAAGCCGGTTATAAATTCTATACGAAAACGCGTGGCGCGACGGGCGAAGGCGCAGAAACTCTGCCCAAGCTGCACAGCCATTTCTTCCCGGGCACGAACAACCTGCTTTTCGTTGCAGTCCCCGATGAGGAGATTCCTCGCATTGTTGATTTTGCGCAGATCCTGAAAGCAGAGAATCCCAATACCGGTTTGCGGGGGTTCATTTTTCCGTTGGAACAATGTGTTTAGTCAGGCCACATCGAACCCTCCGTCGGATTGGCGACCGTCACTTATGCTTGCTGAAAAAGTCGGGGCGAAGACGGACCGCATGGGATGGGTGATGGTCAATTCGTGCAATAGACAGGAGGAATCATGGAACCCCGGAAACTGACCGATGTCAACTTCGACGAGGAACCCAAGGAACTGACCAATGTCACCTTCGACGAAATACAGGTGGGCATATCGGCAGCGCTGACCGTGACCTTGCAGCAACAGCAGATCGACGTGGCCGCCATCGTGTCGGGTGACGTGGATGCTTTTTACGTCAAAGGGCAACAAGCTGTGGATGTCCGGATGGAACCCAGGAAAACGGAAGCCGCCGGCGCCGAAGCCCTCATTTCGATCCTGCTCGGTGTGCGGCTGCCAGGCCCGGGGACGAAGATCGTGCACCGGGATCTGCGTTTCAGCGGGAACGTCGCCGCGGGGGACACCCTGACGGCAAAGGTGACCGCCCGTGAGAAGAAGGAGGGAGACCTCGTTGTCTTCGACTGCCGCTGTGTCAACCAGGATGGAAAGGAGCTCGTGGCCGGTACGGTGACGGTGCAGGCCCCCACCCGGCGCGAGGTCTTCGACGTCGTCAAGCCTCCCCGACTGGAGCTTCGCTACGGTGATGCCTTCGCGCAGCTCATCCAGGGCTGCCAGGGCTATGATCCTGTCTCCTGCGCCATCGCTCACCCCTGCGACCGGGATTCCCTGATGGGGGCCATCGAGGCGACCAAAAGAGGCTTGATCACACCGGTGCTCGTCGGCCCCGAAGACAAGATCCGGAAGGCCGCCGAAGAGGCGAAGATCGATCTCTCGCCCTACCGGATCGTCTCCACCGAGCACAGTCACGCTTCGGCCGCGAAGGCCGTCGATCTGGCCCGCGCGGGCGAGGTGGAGGCAATCATGAAAGGCAGCCTCCACACCGACGAGATTATGGGGGCCATCGTCCCCACGGCGGCGGGGCTTCGCACCTCGCGCCGGATCAGTCACGCCTTTGTCATGGACGTTGCGACCTACCCGAAGATGTTCATCATGACCGACGCGGCGGTCAACATCTTCCCGGACCTGGAAGTGAAACGCGACATCGTCCAGAACGCCATCGACCTGGCCCACGCGCTCGGCATCGAATTGCCCAAGGTGGGCATCCTCTCCGCCGTCGAGGTGGTCAACCCCAAGATCCCCTCCACCGTGGAGGCGGCCGCCCTGTGCAAGATGGCCGACCGGGGACAGATCACCGGCGGCATTCTCGACGGGCCGCTGGCCTTCGACAATGCCATCAGCGCCCAGGCCGCAAAAATCAAGGGGATCCGTTCCACGGTCAGCGGTGACGTAGACATCCTGCTCGCGCCCGATCTGGAAGCGGCCAACATGCTCTTCAAGCAGCTCACCTACCTGTCCGGGGCCGAAGGGGCCGGCATCGTGCTCGGGACGCGGATCCCCGTCGTTCTGACAAGCCGTGCCGATTCGGTGAGGACGCGGCTCGCCTCGGTGGCCGTCATGACGAAAGTCGCTCACGCCAGGCGAGTCGGCAAATACGAGACGAGGTAAGCGCCATGGCAGTTCTCATCATCGTTCTCGACGCGGGGCCGTCGAGCCTCAAGTTCACCATTTTAGGAAAGCTATGGACCCTCTGGTATTAAGCTTCGTTTCTGCCTGCACTGCTCTTGCGGCATCGATTGTCGGGCCAATCGTCACGCTCAGGGTCGCGAGGCGTCAGTTCAATGCGAATGTGCTCTCGACAAACCGGCAGAAATGGATCGAAACGTTGCGCGACATGGTGGCGGAACTGATCTCGCTGATCGTTTCCGCTTTGGTTATCAGGTCGGCGTGGAAGAGCAAATGGGACAAGGGCCACGGTCCGCTTCGCGAAGATAAGGCACTGCTGATCAAACTCGAACGAATCGTTCTTGTAGAGTCGAAGATTCGCCTCCTTCTGAATCCCACCGAGGCGGATCACCAGCAGCTTTACCAAGCGATCGAAACCTCAATCAAGCGGTTGAAGGCCGAGGAGTCTCTCGATTCGGATACCGAGGCCGACATCGAAATAATTGTCAGGCTATCACAAGTGATCCTGAAGCGCGAGTGGCAGAGGGTTAAACTCGGGACCTGAATCAGCTTCAGCCTGCAGTGAGAGGCTATGCGACGAAACGCAAATCGCCTCGTCTGCCCCTGCGTTCAACCATTTGCGCCGCGTTTCATTCTGAAATCTTGGGAAGGCAATTGACGGGACAAAATGGAATGAAATACCCTGCCATGTCCCATAAACACATCTTGAAATATGTGTGCATTTTTCTGCTCATGTCGGCGACGGCTGGCTGCAGCCATTTCGGGCACTATCCGGTCAATACCCCACTGGCAAAGTACAACCTCGGCTACGGGTACATCGGAGAAAACATGGGACCCGAAAGCAACTCGGAGGAACTGCTCCTCATCCTGACTTTCTCCGGGGGCGGGACGCGTGCGGCAGCTTTTTCATACGGTGTTCTCGAGGAACTGCGAGCGACGGAAGTCACCCTGGGCGGGAAAAAACGCAGGCTTTTGAACGAGGTGGACATGATCTCGGGCGTCTCGGGAGGAAGCTTCACGGCGGCCTACTTCGGGCTATTCGGGGACAGGATCTTCGATGATTACGAGAAACGGCTCCTGAAGAAAAATGTGCAGACGGACCTTCTGGTCAGCATGTTCCTGAACCCCGTCAACTGGTTCAGGCTCTCGTCTCCTTATTACGACAGGAGCGACTTGGCCGCCGAGTACTACGACAAGAACGTATTTGACGGGAAAACCTTCGGGGATATGCTCAAGAGGAAAGGGCCCATGGTCCTCATCAACGCGACGGATATGTCCATGGGTTTGAGGTTTACATTCAACCAGACCATGTTCAACGCCATGTGTTCAGATCTTTCGACGTTCCCTGTTTCCAGGGCCTGTGCCGCTTCGTCGGCGGTCCCTGGCATACTCGCGCCTTTGACACTGAAGAACTACGCTGGTACCTGCGGCTTTGTCCTTCCCCCGATATACGATTCGATAGCCCCCAATTACCGTCAGCGCGAGATAAAGCAGAACATAACCCTCCTGCTGGATGCGAAGGAGAAGCCCTACTTTCATCTGATCGACGGAGGGGTGGCTGATAACCTCGGGCTGAGAGCCATCGAGGAGGCCGTCGACGCAGTGGGCAACGCCTGGACCACGCTGAAGCTCGCGGGCATGGAAAAGGTCCGGAAAATGGCCTTTATTGTCGTCAACGCCGAGACGAAGATTGAATCCCATTGGAACAAGATAGAGTACATACCCCCTCTCTCAGCCATGATGTGGAACTATTCTTCCATTGCCATCGTCCGGTACAACCGCGAGACAATGGCCATCCTGCAGGAAAGCTTTGGCCGGTGGGCCTACCAGATCCGGTCGGGCCGGTGCCCACCGGGTCAAATCTCCAGGGAGCCGGGTTCCTGCGGTGAAATAGAATTCTACTTGGTGGAAGTGAGTTTCGACAGCCTCAAGGACAAAGCGGAAGGGGCCTACCTGGCAAATTTACCGACGTCTTTCCGGCTTTCCGACGAAGAGGTGGACAGGCTGAGAGCCGGAGCGCGCAGGATTCTAACCGAGTCGGACGATTTCAAGAAGTTTCTACGTGATCTGGGTGCAAGCACCCACTAGCAGGCTTAAAGCGATCGTTTTAGGGGTCGAAATCCGGTCGGAACGTGGACAAGCTTAAGATGTGCAACGCTGTAACAACCGATGCCTTACTGCTTCTGTTCATTGCAATCGCAAATATTCACTCAGCCTTTGTCTGACGATTGCAGTACTTGTGAAGTGTTTGGATTAGGTCTTTTCAAAGTCTTTGTTGAACGGCTTGGGGGCGTTTCCGATCCCCGTGTTCATCCCCCGTGCTGGCGTCGGTACACGGCGCAGGAGAGGGCTGCAAGGGAGAAAGGGACATCCCCCCCGTCACCCTGAATCATCACAGGGAGGGCACTCCCCGGTCCGTTCCATCTCGATTCGGCCGAGTCGAATCGCAGGGACCAGGCGCCGGACGGAACCGGCAGCGACAGCGTTGCCGGTCTCCTGCCGAAGTGAAAGAGAACGATGAGGTCCTCATCGTCTTTCCAGTGGCGCACGAGCAGAACCCTTTCCTTCTCGTACCCCAGGACTCCCATACATTGCTTGTCCAGAAGACCTGCGGAGCGAAACTCCTTTCGCAGCCGTCCCAGCTCGCGGTGAAACCGATCGACGTTGCGCGCATCTTCGGAGCGATCGGCCTCGGGGCCTCCAAAGCAAAGCTGCGGAACAGAGGGAGAAAAAAAGAGCGCCGCACCGGCAAGTTTGATCTCTTCCGGCGATTTACCGGTTCTCTGCCCCAAAGTGGCCGGTAATGGGAGGCTGACGAGAAATCGATCCCCGGGCAGATTCCGTGATGACCGTCCGTGGCGCCTCTGTCGTGAGGCCGAGAACTCTCCCGAGCTCACAAAACCTTCCAGGAAGGCCTTCTTGAGATGTTCGAGTTTCCCGTACTCGGAAGGCCGGGGCGAACGCTCCCGCGAGAGCACCCCTTGGAGGGCGAGGCCGAAGTCGTAATTCCACAGCGCATCGAGGCCGATCCCCCCGTCCTCCCGACGGCGGATCAGGCGGGGTTCGTTGCGATCGGTGCGGGCGACGAGATGAAGGGGCCGTGAGGTTCTTTCGGCTTCACGGCGAACGGCAAGGGACAGCTCCTCGAGCAGCGGTGTCGGGGACAGGTCGATCAGCGCGTCGATGTCGCCGACATCCAGGGTGTCGACATGAAACTCTCTGAACCACCTCAGCACGCATTCGACGAAATAGCGCCGCACCTCGTCGCTGTGGGGCCCGGAGAGGTTGATGTGCCGGTCCGGGCCCGTGAAATAAGGCCCGAAGGATACGAAGGGATCCCCATCGATTCCGGGCTCAAAGAGCGCGATGCGGAGCAGGACGGCGAGACCCTCCCGGTGGCAGGCATTGACGAGGCGCTTCAGCCCTGCAGGTCCTCCCCGGGACGCAGGGACGGAACCGGGCAGGCCTGACGGGCCCTCCGGGGGTGGGGCATCCAGCCCGACCGAGAGAGCGGTGGCACCCAGGTGATGGATTTGGCTGAGGCCCGGGATGAGGTCATCCAAGGCGGCGGTGCGGTCGCTGCCCTCGTGGAGAATGTACTCGGAAAGCGGAAGGCCGCGCCACGGGCGGTCTTTCCAGGCAAAGCGCGGATTGACGAGACAGGAAGGCCCCCGGAGGCCGCGGGGTTGGTACTGCGAGGCCGGGTCGGGCCGCTCGATCAGGCCGTCGAGGCGGTAGAGATAGAGGGTGCCCGGTTCCATGCCGTCGAAGAGCCCGCTGTGATAACCGGTTGCCCCTCTGTGCAGTCGGGCCAGGCGCCTGCGGGGAGAGAGAATTCTCAATTCGACCGTTGCGACATCGGGAGCCCAGACGAGAAAGGAGCACAACCCTTTTCTTCGAAAATGTGCGCCCAGCGACAGTCTGCTTTCCACGGCCGACCTCCCCGGTTCGTTTTCCCCATGATCTGTGAATCGCGTGGGACCGGTACATCGTTGCGAAGTGAGGAAGTGATGAAGAGCGGAAGATCGGAACGGATGCAGGATTCCTCTCTTTTCCTATCCGCTCTTCTGCGCTTCTGATCTTCCGATCTTCGCAGGCCTGGCATCCAGGGACGAACACGGGAGGTCCCGCGGGGTGCGCCCCGGGCTATGAGGATTTCCTGCCTCGTCGCTTGACGGGCATGGACTCCTCCTTTCGCGGCCGTCCCCTGCGGCGCTTGAGGATGGGCCCTTTCGCCGAGAGATCGAGGATCCGGACAAGCTGCGCGAGGCTGACAGAGAGGCGCTTGAGCTTTCTATCCGGGAGTGTTTCCAACCCGTCGAGCACGGGGGCCCGTGCCGCCCCGGGTGCTTTCTGCAGTGCGCCCTTGCCTTTCGCAGTCAGCCTGACATTGACCTGCCGGAGGTCCGTTTTAGAACGCCTGCGCTTGACGAAGCTTCTCCCCTCGAGCCGGTCGACGATCCCGACAACCGTTGCCGGGTGAAGGTAAATGCGGCGGGCGAGTTCCGAGATGCTGATGTCGGGGAACTCGGTGAGGGTTTTCATGGCCAGAAGCTGGGGACCGGTGATCCCCGTCTCCTTGCGGATCTTCTTGGAGCGGGTCTGCAGGAGCTGAATGAGGTGTCTGAGGTTGTTGTTGATCTCTCCGATGAGGTTCTTGTCCGCTGCCATAAGGTCTCCTTTTCAAACATGTCCAATTGCAAGATTCGTATACAAATAATCACGGAAATTGTCAACCCGCCGTGTCAAAGGCGTTTTATCCGGAGCCTTGCACAAAAAAGCAAATTCTGTATGATGACATCACGGCATGACGACCGCTGCGAGGGAGCAGAAACGGTGAGGGTCCGATGAGCAGGCAGACGGAAACGGGAGAAGCGACGGCGCGCAGGCTGCAGGAGATCATTGACGATCGGGTCGCAGGGGACCCTCTTCTGAAACCGTATCGAGGGGCGCTGCAACGGAGGCTCCTTCGTGTTCTGGAGATGGAGAAGCGGCTGACGGGCGGACGGGTCAGCCTTGCCGACTTCGCCAGCGGGCACGAGTATTTCGGCCTGCATCGGCGGGACGGTGAGTGGGTCCTTCGCGAGTGGGCCCCGAATGCGTCGCGCATGTTCCTGGTCGGGCAGATGACGGACTGGCAGGAGAAGACGCCCTTCGCGGTGGAGCGGCTCGAAGGGGCCGACGGCGTCTGGGAAATCCGTCTGCCGCCGGATGCCATGGCTCACGGGGATCTCTACCGGCTCCGGGTTCACTGGCCCGGGGGGCAGGGGGACCGCATCCCCGCCTGGGCACGGCGCGTCGTGCAGGATCCCCAAACCCTGATCTTCAATGCCCAGGTCTGGGACCCGCCCGCCCCCTATCGCTGGCGGCTGGATGCATTCCGCTGCCCGACGCAGCCGCCCTTCATCTACGAGGCCCACGCGGGCATGGCCCAGGAGAGGGAGGGGGTCGGTTCCTACAGGGAATTTACGGAAAAGGTCCTTCCGCGGATCGTCCGTGCCGGTTACAGCGTCATCCAGCTCATGGCAATCCAGGAGCACCCCTATTACGGGTCCTTCGGCTATCAGGTGACGAACTACTTCGCGGCCTCATCGCGTTTCGGCTCTCCCGAGGATCTCAAGGAACTGATCGATGCGGCCCATGCCGAGGGGCTCTGCGTGATCATGGACCTCATCCATTCGCATGCCGCCTCGAACGAGGTTGAGGGGCTCGGCCGTTTCGACGGCACCCTCCACCAGTATTTTCACAAGGGCCCGCGGGGCCGCCACGAAGCCTGGGATTCGCGCTGCTTCGACTACGCAAAGCACCAGGTCCTGCACTTCCTGCTCTCCAACTGCCGCTTCTGGCTCGACGAATACCGTTTCGACGGGTTCCGTTTCGACGGCGTGACGAGCATGCTCTACCTGCACCACGGTCTGGGAAAGGCCTTCCTGTCCTATGAGGATTATTTCGACGCCAGTGTCGACGAGGATGCCCTGGCCTGCCTGACCCTGGCGAACCGCGTGATCCACGATGTGCGGCCCGATGCCGTCACGATCGCAGAGGATGTGAGCGGAATGCCCGGGCTGGCCGTACCCGCAGCGAGGGGCGGGACCGGATTCGACTACCGATTCGCCATGGGTGTTCCCGACACCTGGATCCGGCTCATCAAGGAAACGGCCGACGAGGACTGGCCGCTGGGGTTCCTGTGGCACGAACTCAACAACCGGCGGCACGACGAGAAAACCATCAGCTACGCCGAATCGCATGACCAGGCCCTCGTGGGAGACAAGACCCTCATCTTCCGGATGATCGATGCCGACATGTACACCGACATGAGCCTCTTTTGCGACAACATCCGCGTGGACCGGGGGGTGGCGCTGCACAAGATGATCCGCTTCGTGACCCTGTCCACGGCGGGCAACGGCTATCTGAATTTCATGGGGAACGAATTCGGCCACCCCGAGTGGATCGACTTTCCCCGGGAGGGCAACGGCTGGTCATACCGATACGCAAGGCGCCAGTGGAGCCTCGTTGACGACGGGACCCTGCGTTATCAGAAGCTCGCTCGATTCGACGTCGACATGATCGGCCTGGCCCGGCGGGTCAACCTTCTGGCGTCGGGGAATCCCCGCCTGGTTCACGAGCACAATGAAACCAAGGTCCTGGCCTTCGAGCGGGCAGGGCACCTCTTCCTCTTCAACTTCCACCCGTCCCGCAGCTATGACGGCTACCGGATCGACGCGCCGCCCGGGAAGTACCGCCTCATCCTGGACAGCGATGCCGGGACCTACGGCGGACACGGGCGCCTCGAGCCGGATCAGGTCCATTTCACGCAGCCCGACGGGAAAGGGCCCCGCGTGCGCCACTTCCTGAGCCTCTATCTCCCCACGCGCACCGCCCTGGTCCTGCGCCTTGAAGCGTCTTCCTGACTTCCGATCTTCTGATCTTCCTCGCTTCGGATTATGACCGCTCCCCCCTCAGAACCGTCTCGAGTTCCATGATCTTGCCGGGCGGGCCGACGATGAAGAGGATGTCCTCCGGCTCGAGGGCCAGGTCCGCAGGCGGAATGGATATGATGTCCCCCTCCCGCCTGACGGCCAGGACGGTGACGCCGAACGTCTTTCCCAGTTCCGCCCCGGCGATGGTTTTCCCTGCAAGGGCCGATTCCTCGCGGACGCGGACCGAGCGAAGGTCCATGTCCGGAAGGCAGGCCCCGAGGTGCGGGCACGACGTGGCGTGTTTCGAGAGGTTCCGGAACATGGCGTACCCGTCCGAGCGGATATCCTCCACGAAGCGATGGATCTCCTCCTCGGGCAGGAGGTACCGGGAGAGAATCCGGCTGAAGATCTCCACGGAGGTCTCGAATTCCTCGGAAATGACCTCGTTCGCCCCCGTATCCATGAGGGGCCCGATCTCCTGGATGAACCTCGTCCGTACGACGATGTAGAGCCTGTCGTTGAGGCTGCGCGCAAGATCGGTGATACGGCGGGTCGCCGCGGCGTCGCTGATGACGACCACCAGAATCCGGGCCTGGCGGATGTTCACGTGCTGCAGGATGGCCTCGTGCGTCGCGTCGCCGTAATGGATCGGCTCGTCTTTCAGGCGGTATTCCCGGACCAGGTCCGCGTTCATGTCCAGGGCCGCGTAGGGGATCTTCGCCTCGCGGGCGGCCCGTGCGATGTTTTGCCCGTAGATGCCGAAGCCGACGATGATCAGGTGGTCCTTCACATGAGCCCGCTTTCCGCCTGCCGTGGGAAGGCTGCCGCGCTTGAGGCGGCCGGGCAGCGGCAGACGGACGACGAACTCCGACACGGGGTGGGCGATTCGAAAAAGAAAAGGGGTTGCCATCATGGTGAGGACGGAATAGGCCAGGAACTCCTGGTTGATCTCTTGCGACAGCAGGCCGTACTTCCTGCCCGCCTCGGCCAGGATGAAGGAGAACTCGCCGATCTGTCCGAGGCAGAGGCCTGCCAGCGTGGCCACGCGGATGGGCAATCCAACGAACAGGACCGCCGTGGCTGCGGCAAGGCTCTTGACGAGCATGATCCCGGCGGCCAGCAGAAAGACATAACCCGGATGCTCCGCGAGAAAGCGGAGATCCAGGAGCATCCCGATGGAAACGAAGAAAAAGCTCGCAAAGATGTCGCGGAAGGGGATGATGTTGCCCATGGCCTGGTGGCTGTACTCGGACTCGGAGATGACAAGCCCGGCCAGAAAGGCCCCGACGGCCAGCGAGAGACCCGCGACGTGGGTAAGCCACGCCACGGCCAGTCCGATCATCACGATCGTGAGCAGAAAGAGTTCGCGGCTCCCCGTCCGGGTGACCTGGAGCAGGGTCCACGGTACGACCCATTTGGCCGAAACGACCAGGGCCAGGATGACCCCGATTTCCTTGGCCAGCAGGACAAGCAGGTCATTGGACGATCCCTCGATTCCCCCCGCGAGAAAGGGGAGCAGCAGCATCATGGGGACGACGATGAGATCCTGGTAGATGAGAATGCCCAGTGCGCTTCCCCCGTGGGGCGTTTCTACCTCGGCGCGGTCCTGCAGGAGCTTCATGACGATGGCGGTGCTGCTCAGGGCCGTCAGGAAGCCGATGAAGATGGACTGGCCTGCGGGCCGCCCGAGACCGTGGGAGATGGCCGCGGCGATGAGCAGCGTCAGAAGCACCTGCAGGGTACCCCCCAGCAGGGCGGTCCTGCGCAGCTGTACGAGGTTGCGAAAGGAGAACTCGAGGCCGATCGTGAAGAGCAGGGCCACGACCCCGATCTCGGCCAGCATCGTAACGGCCTCCAAATTACCGACCAGCTTGAACCCGTAGGGGCCTGTCAGGAGTCCCGTAAGGAGGTAGCCTACGATGGCGGGCAAATCGAGCCGGTGACACAGGTAGAGCACGACGGCCGAAAGCCCGATGATGATGACGATGTCATCGAGGAAGAACATGGCGATCCGTTTCTCCGATCCGCATGAATGGGAATATGAATATGAAAAAGCCGCTGCTGTCCGTTGACAGATCGCGGTACGATTCTTTCCGGCGTTCTCCGGACGGGATGCAGTGTAGACGCTTTTCGCCCCGGCGGCAACCTCTTTCCGTCACTCCCGGGACTCCTCGATGATCTCACGTGCCTGATTGAGCTGCGCTGCGGCTGCCAGGAAGAGCAGCCGGTCCCCGGGGTTCAGGATCGTGCCCCCCGTGGGGATGATGAATTCTTCGCCCCGGTTGATGAGAACCACGAGGGCCCCTTCGGGCAGGCCCAGCTCCACGAGCTGTTTTCCCGCCGCCGCGGAGCCTTCCGCGATTTCCACGTCGACGAGGTCGCAGGGTACTCGCCCCCCGGGCTCGCATTCGATGGGATAGACGGGAACACGGGTCATCGGGGCATCGACGCCAAGCCAGCGCGCCATGTTGGGGATCGATGTTCCCTGCAACAGGGCCGAGGCGAGCACGACGAAGAAAACGACATTGAACATCATCTCGGCCTGCCCGATTCCGGCCAGAAGGGGAAACGTGGCGAGGATGATCGGCACGGCGCCGCGAAGACCGACCCACGCCACCATCAAATGCTCCCGGCATGACATGCCCGATCCGATGAGGCTGAGAAAGACGGCCGCGGGCCGCGCGACCAGCATCAGGAATGCCGTGACGAGGATTCCCACGCCTGCGATGGCCGGAAGCTTCGAGGGAAAAACCAGCAGTCCCAGCACCAGGAACATGGAGATTTGCATGAGCCAGGCCAGCCCGTCGTGGAACCGCATGAGGCTCCTCTTGTGGATGAAGCTGTGATTTCCCATTACGATGCCGGCGACATACACGGCGAGGAACCCGTTTGCCTGGAAGGTCGCGGAGAGTCCGTAGATCAGGAGAACCATGGCGAGACTCAGGACGGGGTAGAGCCCGTCGTACTCGAGGCGGATATAGTTGATCAGCAGGACCATCCCTCGTCCGAGCAGATACCCCAGGCCCGCCCCGAGAAACAGCTGGACGAGGATCATGGGGATGAGATCGGTCACGGTTTCCCCGGGATGCAGCAGAAGGCTGATGCAGGCCAGCGTCAGGAGCACGGCCATGGGATCATTGCTTCCCGATTCGAGCTCCAGCAGGGGCCTCAGATTCCCTCTCAGGCTGACGCTTCTCGACCGGAGCACGGAAAAGACGGCTGCCGCGTCCGTCGATGAAATGATCGAACCGAGTAGGAACCCTTCCAGCAGGGAAAACTTTCCAACGACCGAGGCAAACCAGCCCGCCAGTGCGGCTGTGAGGAAAACCCCCAGGGTGGCGAGCAGACCTCCCTGCAGCATCACCGGACGGACATGGAGCCAGCTGGTGGACAGGCCGCCGGCGAAGAGGATGTAGGACAGTGCGATGATCCCCAGGGTCTGCGCGATGGAGGGATCGTCGAACACGATGCCGCCGATCCCGTCGGATCCCGCGAGCATCCCGATTCCGAGAAAAATCAACAGAGAGGGGATCCCGAGGCGGTCCGACACCTTGCTGGCGAGTATGCTCGCAAGGAGAAGAACCGACGCGGCCAGAAATGTCAATTCGATGGAGGTCAGGTTCATGGAACTCTTCCGGCATGCTGCATCTGCCCCCCCATACGCATCGCGGTGGGCCGATGCAGCAGTATGCGTTTTTTACACGCCCGGCACAATTGAAAAGGTGAGTGGAGGGGATCAGTGCATGAGTTGCGGCAGCCACAGGGCGATCTGCGGGAACAGGATGAGCAGGATTGCCGTGACCACTTGCGCGGCCAGGAGCTTGATCGTTCCCCGAAAGATGACGTGAAGCGGCACGTCGCGGGCGACGCCCGCGACCACGTAAACGTTGATGCCCACGGGGGGAGTGATGACGCCCATCCCGGTGACGAGCACGATGATCACGCCGAACCAGATCGGGTCGTAGCCCAGGGCCGTGATGACGGGGAAAAAGATGGGGATCGTCAGCATGATCATGGCGAGCGAGTCCATGAGGCAGCCGAGCAGAAGGTACACCAGGATGATGAGGCCCATGACGGCCCATGGCGGCATCTGGAGCCCCATGACCCAGTTGCCTACGTCGAAGGGGATCCGGGTGACGGCCAGGAAGTGTCCGAAAACGGTGGCCCCCGCCACGATGACGAGGATCATGCAGCTGACCCGCGTCGTCTCGACAAGCGACTGGGTGAACCCCTTCCAGGAGAGGTGACGGCCGACGACGGCGATCAGCAGGGTGCCGAAGGCGCCGATGGCGGCAGCCTCCGTCGGGGTGAAAAAACCGATGAAGAGCCCCCCCATGACGGCGACGAAGAGGATGAGCGTCTCGACGACGCCTGCAAGGGAGGCGATCTTTTCGCGCAGGGTGAAGCGAGCCCCCGGCATGGCAAGATCGGGCCGGTTCCATGTCCAGATGAAGACCGTCACGATGAAGAGGAGCGTCATCAGGATCCCCGGCATGACGCCGGCCAGGAAGAGCTTGCCGACAGACTGCTCCGTCATGATCCCGTAGACGATGAAGATCGTGCTGGGCGGGATCAGGATCCCGAGGCTTCCGCCCGCAGCGACGACGCCCGTTGCCAGCGCGGGGTCGTAGTTGTACTTCTTCATCTCCGGCAGGGCAACGGCGGCCATTGTGGCGGCCGTGGCGCTCGTGGAGCCGCAGATGGCCGAAAACCCCGCGCAGGCGCCGATGGTGGCCACGGCGAGCCCTCCCGGCAGGTTCCCGAAGAATCGATAGGCCGCGTGGAACAACCGGCCGCTCATTCCGGAGTGGTGCGCCATCTGCCCCATGAGCACGAAAAGGGGGATGACGGTAAGGTTGTAGGACCCGAAAATGGAAGAGAAATCCTGCGCCATCAAGTTCAGCGCCGCTTCCCAGGAGACCAGGAAGGCAAAGCCCAACAGTCCCACGAGGGCCATGACGAAGCCCACGGGGATCTTCAGGAACATGAGAGCCACGAGGACGACGAACCCGTAAATGCCGGCTTCCGTCGGCGTCATGGCTGAAGCCCCTTTTTGAGATCCCGCAGCGCGTCCACGAGGAGTACCAGCACCAGCAGTGCCGAGCCCGCGCCGATGCAGCTGACAAAGGGCCATGTCGGCACACCGAGGGTCAGCGACACATCGCCGCTCTCCATCAGGTCTGCGGCGTAGATCAGGCTCTGCCAGGCGAGCAGCCCGAAGAGGGAGGCGCCGGCCAGCGCACTGAGGGCCTCCACGATGTGCCTCGGCCTTCGGGGCATGCGATCGACCAGCATCTCCACGGCGATGTGCCCCCGCTCGACAGACGTGTAGGCCATTGCGAAGGCGATGATCACCGCGCCGAAGTAACCGACCAGTTCATAGGTCCCGGGGATCGGCCTGCCGAAGAGACGCATCACGACATCGGCGCAGGTCAGGAGCATGATGAATACGACCGCAGCTGCCGAGACCCCGTTGAGCCTGGCAGCTGCCTGATGAATGGTTCTGGCAATCGGTCGAAGCACGGATGCGATCCCCTGTTGCCGCGTCTCTACTTAGTTTGCTTCCGGAACTTGCCGATCAGGGATTCGGCCTCCTTGACGGATTTTCGGCCCGGCACGCCCTTTTGCTCGGCATTCTTCACGTACTCCTCGATCGTCGGCCTGACGGCCTTTTTCCAGCGGGCGCTTTCCTGCGCCGACAGGGGGATGACCTGGTTGCCGAGGCTCTTCGTGAAGGCGCGGCCCTCCTTGTCCGCCTCGTCCCAGGCCTTGCCGTGCACGTCGATCCACTCGCGGCTCACGTCGTCGAGGACCTTGCGGGCATCGGGGGGAAGGGAATTCCACTTCTTGAGGTTCATGACGACGAAGAACACCGTGGTGTAGCCCACATCGAAGCAGTCCGTCGTGGATTTGACCACCTCACCCTGCTTCCAGCCCTTGAGGACCTCGATGGGACCGATCGTCCCGTCCACGATCCCCTTGCTGAGCGCCTCGTAGGTCTCGCCCTGCGGCATGGCCACGGGAACGGCACCGAGGGCCCCGACGACCTTCGCGCTGAAACCCGTCGAGCGGACCTTCATTCCCTTGAGGTCATCGAGTTTCTTCACGGGTTTCTTCGTGTGCAAAAGGCCGGGGCCGTGGGCGTGCAGGTAAAGGACCTTCACATTCTCCAGGGCCTTTGGCTTCATGGACAGGTAGAATTCGTTGGCCACGCGGGTGGCCACCCGCCCGTTCGGGTACCCGAGAGGAAGATCAAGGGCCTCCATGGCGGGGAATCGGCCCCGGGTGTATGCGAAGGCGGACATGCCGATGTCGGAGATCCCCTTGACGACGCCGTCGTAGCACTGGTCGGCCGGGGTCAGCGTCCCCCCGGGGAAGATAGAGATCTTGACATTGCCGGCGCTGCGCTTCTCGATCTCCTTCGCCCAGGATTCCGCCGCCTTTGTCTGGGCATGGGTGGGCGGGAAGAAGATGCTGTAGGTCAGGCTGGTTGCCGCCCCGGCTGCCGTCCATGAGCCGAGTGTGATCGCCGCCGTAAGCAGAAAAATGACGGACAGAACTGCCATTGCTTCTTTTCTCATGACTTTGTCCTCCAATACGTCACTGGTTGTCCGATGCGACCATTGAAAGGATCCCGTCGTCTGCCGGATAAGAGGCCTTTGGGGGCCGACGTCTGCGCGGGATGAACCTTGAAATACGCGGGGTGCTGCGGGAAGCCTGCATGCCCACCTGGGGGGTGAACAGCAGGCATCAATACATGTAGGAGTACTGGCGAAGGCGGGGTTCGTTCGGTTGTTCCGGGATGGTGCACAGGCTCATGTCGCTCATAACCCTTTTGTTCTGCATTGGGTTAACCCGATATTGGATTTTCCGCTTCCTGTCAAGGTGTTTTTGCGGGGCTACTTCGTGTCCTTCAGCTTGTCGAGCTCTTCCTTGTACTTTTCGGCCTCCGCCTTGGCCCGCTCGAGCTCGGCACGGGCCTTGTTGAGCTCCTCCTTCTCTTTTTCCTGTGTCTCGCGGATCTTGTCCTTCAGTTCGTCGAGACCCACGTAAACGGCGAGCGCCCCGCCCATGATGAGAAGGATCGGCACCGCTCCCATGAGAAGGACGAGGAAGTGCTTGTACCAGAAGATCAGCAGAACGAGGCCCAGCATGACCGATACGCCGCCGCCGATTAGAACTGACATGAACCGCACCCTCCATTCCGTGAGCCGTTATGCGGTCCCGCACCCGTTCTGTAAAGAAGCGAGGACGGTAACCCGGAGAAAATACGGCCTTTTTTCTAGCACAAAATGCCGTGCCAGGCAAGACGAAAAGAAAATAGTGCTTGATAAAATCCGGTCGTTTCCATAGTATACCCTGCTACATAAAAAGGCACCAGGCATCAGGCTTCAGGCTTCCGGAAAGAAGGGGTGAAATCCTATATTCCCCGCCGGCTGATGTCTCGTGCCGATACGATAAAGGAGAGCGGAACAACGATCATGGTGGAACCGGATTTCAAGAAAAGCGGCGGCCTCGTTCCCGCCGTCGTGCAGGACGATGACACGAAGGAAGTCCTGATGCTTGCCTACATGAACGAGCTTTCGTGGCGCAAGACCCTCGAGACGGGAAAGGCCACCTACTGGAGCCGGTCCCGAAACGAGCTCTGGGTCAAGGGGGAAACCTCGGGGAACGTCCAGATGGTGAAGGAGATCCGGATCGACTGCGACAACGACACCATCCTGCTCATGGTGGACCAGGTCGGCAAGGCGGCCTGTCACACAGGGTACCGCTCGTGTTTCTACCGGAAGGTTTCCGGCGGCAGGGAGGAAATCGTGGGCGAGCTCATCTTCAACCCCAAGGATGTCTACAAATGAAGAAACTGAAACTGGGCATCCCGAAAGGGAGCCTCGAGTCCAATACGGTCGATCTGTTCAAGAGGGCGGGCTGGCGGATCAGCTACGACAGCCGAAGCTATTTCCCGGACATTGACGACGAAGAAGTCTCCTGCTCCCTGGTCCGGGCCCAGGAGATGTCGAAGTACATCGAGGCGGGAACACTCGATCTGGGCCTCACCGGCCATGACTGGGTCACCGAGAACGAGTCGGACGTCGTCGTGGTCGAGGACCTGGTTTACTCGAAGGTGCTGGCGAAACCCGCCCGCTGGGTTCTCGTGGTCCGCGAGGATTCGCCTGTCACGAAGATCGAGGATCTCCAGGGGAAGAAGATATCCACGGAACTCGTCAACTTCACGAAACGCTACTTCAAGGAGCGCAACATCGACGTCAAGGTGGAGTTCTCCTGGGGGGCGACGGAAGCGAAGGTGGTCGAGAATCTCGTCGATGCCATTGTCGAAGTTACCGAGACGGGCAGCACCATCAAGGCGAACCGCCTGCGCATCGTGCACGAGCTGATGCGGACCAACACCCAGCTGATCGCCAACCGGGAGGCCTGGGACGATCCCTGGAAGCGGCGCAAGATCGAGCAGTTCCGGACGATGCTCAAGGGGTCGCTCCTGGGCATGGGGAAGGTTGTCATCAAGATGAACGTGTCCAAGGAAAACCTGGGCCGCGTGATCCTGCTGCTCCCCTCCCTGAAGGCGCCCACCATCTCGAACCTGTACAACGAGGAGTGGTTTGCCGTGGAGACGGTCGTGGACAGCAACATCATCCGCGACCTGATCCCCCTGCTGCAGGAGGCCGGGGCGGAGGGGATCATCGAGTACGCCCTCAATAAAGTTGTATGATCGGCTGAGGCTCTGTGTTCGCGAAGAGCGGAAGAGCAGAACCTCGGAAGAGCGGACAAGAGAAAAGAATTTCCAATCCGCTCTTCTGCTCTTCTTAACTTCTTCACTTCACGGACATCAGGTCACGGCTCGGATTGAACCCTGCAGACCGACTTCGGGATTAGGCTCAAGGGAGAGGACAGATGCCGCGTAAATCTAAGATCGAACGCAAGACGGCGGAAACGGATGTCCGCATCCTTCTGGATCTCGACGGGACGGGCAAGGGCAGGATCTCCACAACCATTCCCTTCCTCGATCACATGCTTACCCTGATGAGCCGGCATGGTCTTTTCGACCTGACCGTCAAGGGCAGCGGGGATACGGACGTTGACGATCACCACCTCGTCGAGGACATCGGGATCTGCCTGGGGAAGGCTTTCCGGGAATCGCTCGAGGCGAAGGAAGGGGTCAATCGCTACGGTTCCGCCACGGTTCCGATGGATGAGAGCCTTGCGGCCGTTCAAATCGATTTGTCCGGTCGATCCTACCTCGTGTACAACGTGAATTTCGGGGCCCGGAAGATCAAGACGTTCGATCTCGCGCTGATCCAGGAGTTCTTCCAGGCTTTCGCCGACAACAGTGGAATGACCTTGCACGTGAACGTCATGTATGGTAAGAACAACCATCACGTTGCTGAGGCGATTTTCAAAGCATTTGCCCGTGCCTTGCGGGAGGCCGTCGCCCTGAATACTCGCATCAGCGGGGTCCTTTCCACGAAGGGAAGCCTTTGATGCGACGGGGTTCTGCTGAAGGCCTTCTTTTTTTGTTCTTTTTCGTTTTCTGCCCTTTCACCTTTCTCAAAGCATCCCGGCGGGGGTAAAGCGTGAAGTCCTTGTCTAAAATCCGTTTTGCACTCTTTGCAGCCCTCTGCGTCCTCATCGGATGCGCCTCGAGCACTTCGGTACGCCCGGAAACCGGGAAGGAACCCGTCGTCCCGAAGAAGATTGCCGTCGTGCCCTTCGAGAAGTTGACCTCCGAGGATGGCAGCCGCGTAGCCCGCTGCCCCGTCGGCGGGACTTTTTATACCACGTGCGCCCTGCCCCAGAATGCCGAGGCGGTCGTTCAGGATCTGTTTCTCCAGCGACTGGGAAAATCAGGCAAGGTTGCCGTCATCCCGCCTTACCAGAGCGATACCGTTTACCGGAAAGTAAGAATCGACTACGAGAAAGCGCCGGTGACGGAACAACTCCAGAGGACAGGCAAGGCCCTCGAGGTCGACGCCATCGTGATTGGCTTCGTGTCCTGTTTCCGGGAGCGGGTAGGGTATGCCTATTCGGCTGAGCGTCCGGCGTCGGTGACGTTCGGGATCTACATGATCCAGTCGAGCGACGGTGATGTGGTTTGGGGGAGAATCTTCGACAAGACCCAGCAATCGTTTTCCGAGAACGTCCTGCAGTCATCGACGTTTTTCAGCAGGGGGCTCAAGTGGGTCACGGCGGCGGAACTGGCGGAAGACGGTGTCGATGAACTGTTGAAGACCTTTCCCGGGTATCGATAAGTCCGCGGCTTACCGAAAGGGAATGCCGGTCCGGCTCCCCGCCCGGGGATGTGCCGGAAACCGGCTTTTTTATAGGGATCAGAACCGGGCCACCGGTTCCGGAGCGACTGTCCTTGATTATCATTCCAGCGATCGACATTCGGGGAGGCAGGTGCGTCAGGCTCCTGCAGGGGGATTTCCAGCGGGAGACCGTCTACAGCGGGGACCCTGTGGAAGTGGCCTGCCGCTGGGCTGCGATGGGGGCCGAGCGTATTCACATCGTCGACCTCGACGGCTCCCGTGAAGGCCGTCCCGTCAACGACGGGGTCATCCGGCGGATCCTGTCCTCCGTCCGCGTTCCCATTGAACTGGGCGGCGGAATCCGGGAAATCAGGACCGTGGACTCCTATCTCGGGATGGGCATCGGCTGGGTCATCCTCGGAACGGCGGCTCTGAAGAATCGCGAATTCGTCGTCGAGGCGTGCAGCCGATTCCCGGGCCGGATCATCCTCGGCATCGATGCGAAAGAGGGGAAGGTAGCCGTCGAGGGCTGGATGGAGGCCACAGGAGATGACGTCCTCGACGTGGCGAAGCGCTACGAGGGGATGGGACTTGCCGCCCTCGTCTACACGGACATCAGCCGCGACGGCATGGAGACGGGGGTGAACGTGCCTGCCACGGAGCGCCTCGCCCGGGCCGTGGGGATTCCCGTCATCGCCTCGGGCGGTGTTGCCGGGATCGGGGATATCGACAGGCTCCTGGCCGTGGCGGCCTCCGGCATCCTCGGCGTGATCACGGGCAAGGCCCTGTACACGGGCGCCCTCGATCTCGAGGAAGCGATCGCGAGGACGCAAAGAGAGGGTAAGAGGGTAAGAGGGTAAGAGGGTAAGAGGGTTGGTTACAGCCCGGCCATTTTCACGCTGCAAGATTCTCCAAACTTCTCACCTTCCCACCTTCTCAACTTCGTAAACAGGGGAGCATCAGGTCCTGAGAAGGATGTTGGATAAACAGGCGATACATACTGGTTTCATGAGGAGAGAGGAGTAGAAAGATGAACGACTGTATTTTCTGCAAGATCGTCAAAGGGGAAATCCCCTGCAGCAAGGTCCTGGAAACGGACAAGATCCTCGCCTTCAACGACATCCAACCGGTGGCGCCCGTCCATGTTCTCATCGTGCCGAAGGAGCACATCGCGACCTTCAACGACGTTGGGGAGAGCCGGAAGGACATTCTCGAGGAGATGGCCCTGGCGGCGCAGAAGATCGCCCGGGAAAAGGGAATTGCAGAGAAAGGGTACCGGGTCACCGTCAACGTCAACCCCGACGGGGGCCAGCTCATTTTCCACCTTCACATGCACGTGTTCGGGGGGCGCAGGCTCACCGATGCCATGGGTTGATCACGGGACGTTTCCCGTTGACTCGCGGGGCCAAAACTGATAGGGAATTTTCGGCCGCAACGCAGGGGATTAAAGGACATCAACGTCTTCGGGGAGGATGGACATGAACAAAGAAAGACTGGTCATCTGGTTCGACGAACTTCAATTAAAGGATATTCCCGAGGTGGGGGGGAAGAACGCCTCGCTGGGCGAAATGAGGCAGAACCTGCAGAAAAAAGGGGTCAATATCCCCGACGGGTATGCCATTACGGCCAAAGCCTACCGTCACCTCATCGAATCCGCCGGGATCTGGGACAAGATCAAGGAGGTCCTTCAGGACCTCGACACCCACGACATCCACAACCTCAGCACGCGGGGAAAGAAGGTCCGCAGCCTGATCTACAATGCGCCGATGCCCGATGACCTTCGGGATGAGATCGTCAAAGCCTACAAGAGGCTCTGTGACGAGTACGGACCGAACACGGACGTCGCCGTCCGCAGTTCCGCCACGGCCGAGGATCTGCCCGATGCCAGCTTCGCGGGCCAGCAGGAGACCTTCCTGAACATCCGCGGCGAGGAGGCCCTCATCGACGCCTGCAAGCGCTGCTTCGCGTCGCTCTTCACGGACCGGGCCATCTCCTACCGCTTCGACAAGGGTTTCAACTACGAGACGGTCTTCCTGTCCATCGGCGTGCAGAAGATGGTCCGCTCCGACATCGGGGCCTCGGGCGTTATCTTCTCCATCGACACGGAATCGGGTTTCAAGGATGCCGTCCTGATCACCTCTTCCTACGGACTGGGCGAGACGGTCGTCCAGGGGACGGTGAACCCCGACGAGTTCTACGTCTTCAAGCCGACGCTGAAGAACGGTTTCAAGCCCATCGTCCAGAAGAAGCTCGGGACGAAGGAAATCAAGATGCTCTACTCGAAGAAGAAGGGCCTCGAGTCTACGGAGATCAAGCCCGTGCCCAAGGCGCTGCGAGACGTCTTCAGCATCACCGACGACGAGACGATCACGCTGGCCAAGTGGGCCTGCATCATCGAGGACCACTACTCGGCCGAGGCGGGCTATTTCAAGCCCATGGACATCGAGTGGGGAAGGGACGGCAAAACGGGCGAGCTCTTCATCCTCCAGGCCCGCCCCGAGACGGTCCAGTCTCAGAAGGACGCCAACGTCCTGGAGAGCTACGTGCTGCTCGAGCACAAAAAGCCCCTGGTGACGGGAACTGCCGTGGGCTCCAAGATCGGCGCCGGCCCCGTGAATGTCATCCAGACCGTGAGTGACATCAAGAATTTCAAGAAGGGCGAGGTGCTGGTGACGGACATGACGGACCCCGACTGGGAGCCCATCATGAAGATCGCCGCCGCCATCGTCACCAACAAGGGCGGACGGACCTGCCATGCCGCCATCGTGAGCCGCGAGCTCGGCGTGCCCTGCATTGTCGGGACGGGGAAGGGCACCGAGGCCCTGCGCAAGTCGAGGGAGGCCACCGTCTCCTGCGCAGAGGGCGAGATCGGAAACGTCTACGACGGCGTCCTCAAGTATGAAGTGCAGCGCGTCAATCTGCAGAACCTGCAGCGTCCCAAGACGAAGATCATGATGAACGTGGGCAATCCGGAGAACGCCTTCGACATCGCAAACATTCCAAACGACGGCGTGGGGCTTGCCCGGCTGGAGTTCATCATCAACCAGTACGTCCGGATCCACCCGATGGCGCTGGTGCGGTTCGAGAAGGTTACGGACCGGAAGGTCCGAAAGCAGATCGAGGCGGTCACCAAGGGCTACGAGAACCGGACGGATTTCTTTGTCGACAAGCTTGCCCAGGGCATCGCGAAGATCGCCGCCGCGTTCTACCCCAACGACGTCATCACCCGCATGAGCGACTTCAAGAGCAACGAGTATGCAAACCTCATCGGGGGGAAGTACTTCGAGCCCGTGGAGGAAAACCCCATGATCGGATGGCGAGGGGCCTCGCGGTACTATGACGACAAGTACCGCGACGGTTTTGCCCTGGAATGCAAGGCCATGAAGAAAGTCCGAAACGAGATGGGGCTCACGAACGTCAAACCCATGATCCCCTTCTGCCGGACCGTGGAAGAGGGCAAGCGGGTAATCGAGGTCATGCGCGACAACGGCATCATCCAGGGCGAAAACGGCCTCGAAATCTACATGATGGTCGAAATCCCCAGCAACGTGATCCTCGTGGAGGAATTCGCGAAGATCTTCGACGGCTTCTCCATCGGCTCCAACGACCTCACCCAGCTCACGCTGGGCCTCGACCGAGACTCTGCGCAGGTGGCCCACATCTTCGATGAGCGAAACCAGGCCGTGCAGACCCTGGTCCGGGACGTCATCACCAAGGCCAGGAAGATGGGCAAGAAGATCGGAATCTGCGGACAGGCGCCGAGCGACTACCCCGAATTCGCCCGGTTCCTCGTCGACTGCGGCATCGACAGCATGTCGCTCAACGCCGATACGGTTATCAAGACGACGCTGGACATTATCGAGACGGAGAAGAATTTGGGCAAGTAGTCTGCGACCATCGGATCATCGCAGATGCATGACCGCTCCCGGTTCTATGCTTGAGAAGTGAGGAAGATCGGAGAGAAGAGGAAGAATCAGAACCCTCTCCTTTTCCGCTCTTCCGAGGTTCCGCTCTTCCGATCTTCACGTGGTGATGGGACAGGCGAGACAATCCCGGAAACTCCACATGAAGTTCAAAGACTACTCGAGAGAAAGGCCGCGGTAGTAATGAAGGAGGATTTCCCGATAGGGGGATCCTCCTTCTGCCATCATACGGGCCCCCCACTGGCTCAACCCCACGCCGTGGCCGGAACCGCGGCCTTCGAAGCGGATTCCCTGACTGTTTCGTTCAGCTTTGAAGAGCGTGCTCTTGATCACGGCCGGATCGGTGATCGTGCGGAACTGGTTTCCGCCCAGGACCGTTGTCCCCGCGCTGTGGGTGATTTTCAGCCTGATGGCTCGCCCCGAAGGGCTTTGCGATGCCGTTTCGAGGTCGCTGATCTTCCCTACCTTGAGGCCGTTTCGGCTCATCGCATCCCGAATCTGATCGAAGCTCAAAAAGGATGTCCAGGCCGCCCCGGGCGCCTGCGCGCTGTAGCCGTCGGAAACGGACTGCAGGTAGGGGATGGCGACACGCCAGACGTGGCGGGCATCTTCAGTCATGCCGCCGCTGTTTGCATGGAAATAGGTCAGGGCGGGTTTTCCGTTGAAGGTGAGGATGATGCCACGCGTTGCATCAACGGCCCGGCTTGTCCGGTCCGTTCCTGCGGCGCTGCCCCCGTAAACCTGGGAGGCGGTCGTGGAGTTGATGTCGTATTCGCGGGCGCCGTTGGTGTCCATCTGGTAGCGGGCGAATGTCCGGGAGACGACAGCCTGAGCCTTGAGAGCCTCTTCGGGCCAGTTGGGGGGCATTTCTTTCGGGACGACCCCGTACAGGTAGTCCTCGATATCGACCTGATTGACGGCGTTGATACGGCCATGACCCGTCACGATCAGTTTCAGGTTGCCGCGGTAGGTGGCGCCGTTGACCCTGACCGTACCCCCTCTGGTCGGCGACAATACCAGTTCGGTGACGGGCCATGCCTTCCCGTTCACGGAAAGCACACCCCCTTTGAACCGGACCCGGGCTTCCTGCGGTGTGTTGATCGTCTGGAGAACCGCACCCCCGTTCGGATTTCGTATCTCCAAGGACGAGGAGGACGATACGCGCGTCTCCGTTGCGCCCTCCAGGACAAGCACGCGAATCGACTCAGTCCTTTTCCTGCGGGTGACCTGCTCGCGTTCTCTCCGCTCCCGTTCGGAAGGCGGATGGTCACTGGCATCCCGCATGAAGTAGGCCACGTCGCGCCTGCTGCCGGAGGGGAATTTCTTCAGGTACAGATCGAAGAGGCGCGAAGCCTCCCCGTACCGGGCTTTCTCGTACTGGATCATGGCCGTCTCGAAGAGGGCATCGGCCTCGTAGACGCTCCCCGGGTATTTCGTGCGCACCTGTCCGTAGAGGGCAAGCGCAGCCTCGTGGTCTTTCAGGAAGGTGCTGTAGATGGTTGCCGACATCATGAGGGCCTTCGGCCGATGCTCGCCGGCCTTGGGCTGTTCGACAATCTCCTGATAGTCGTTCAGGGCCTCCAGGTATTCGCCCCGGTTGAAGTGGGCCTCAGCCTCGCGCATCTTCCGCGCCGTGTCGTCGGCCATGGCAGGGAAGGGGAGGGGAAGGGATAAAAGGACATAAAGAATAACAGCGAGGAAGAGCCGGAAAGAAAAAAGAAGAGGACGATGAGTCAAAGTCATTATCGGTTTGTCTCACCAAATTCGGATTCGAAAATCTATGCTTACCCCATACCGTTTTCGGAAAGGGAGCAGTCACCCTCACCCCGACCCTCTCCTGAAAGCGGAACGGGATCAGTCACCCTCACCCCGGCCCTCTCCCCTCAAGGGAGAGGGAGCCTGAAAGGTAGGGTTCATGTAGAACCCGGTGTTAGTAGGTGTCGGAGCAGGCTGTAAGCCGAGTCCTGTTCCCCCCCTCGGTCACCCTCGGGGGGGCGATGATCATTACTCTGGGGCAACAGTTGCCTGCTGCTTCAAGCGACCTACCCGGGAGCTCGGGCGGGCCGCCCTCGAACGCTCCCCTACATGGTCTTGCTCCGGATGGGGTTTGCCTAGCTTCCCCGGTCGCCCGGGGAACTGGTGAGCTCTTACCTCGCCTTTTCACCCTTACCCCTCGACAAGCTCGGGGCGGTATGTTTTCTGTGGCACTTTCCCTGGGGTCACCCCCGGTCGCCGTTAGCGACCATCCTGCCCTGCGGAGCTCGGACTTTCCTCNNCGATCATCCCGCCTGCTCCGGCACGATTCATTCTCCAATGACACACTGATCTTTGCAACAGATATTTCTCAAGCCAGGGACGAGGGACAAGGGGGGCAGGGACGAGGAAGAAGTGTTTAAGTGTTTGAGTGTCTGAGTGTATAAGTGAAGATCAGGAAAAGACAGGTCATTCTTCCTGCAGCCTGATTCCCGTAACCTTCGCGGAGCGCTCACTCAGACACTTCCACACTCAGGCACTTAGACACTGTTTTTAAGGGCTTCGTCGATGGCCTCGTTGGCGAGCTTGTCGGCTGCGGCATTGTCGCTTCGGGGGACGTGCGCGACTTGCCACGTGTCGAACCGGTCCAGCAGGGCCCGGACACGGGTCATCAAGGGCTTCAGGGTGGGGTTCTTGACGCGGTAGACGCCCTGGACCTGCCGGACGAGAAGCTCTGAATCGAGATAGATGGAAATTGCCGTCGCCCCGCACCCCAGGGCCTCCTCGAGGCCGAGAATGAGGGCCCGGTATTCGGCAATATTGTTGGTGCAGTGGCCGAGGAACTTCTTTGCCGTCCCGATCACATCACCGTTTTCACCGACAAGAACGGCCCCGGCCCCGCCATTGCCGGGATTTCCACGGCAGGCCCCGTCGGTAAAGAGAGACAGGCGCTTATCCGCCATTGGCGATTTCATCCCAGTAGATGATCCGGTTGCAATTCGGGCAGCAGATGAGATCCTCGGAGCGCTGAAGTTCGTTGTACAGCTGGGGCGGCAGATTCATGTTGCACCCGCTGCAGACGGCATTCCGGGCGGATACGACGGCAATTCCGTTGCGGCGGCCCTTGATCATTTCGTACCGGCGCCGCAGGTTGGGCTTCAGGCCCGGGACCAGGGCGTCGTATTTTTTCTTTTGACCCCCCAGTTCCCCGTCGATGGACGCCAGCTCCTCGTCGATCTTTTTCCGTTCCGTCTCGTAGACACCCCGGTATTGTTCGAAATCCTTTTCGTGGCTCTTGAGGGCGACTTTTCTCTCGTCGATCCTGTCATAGAGCACCAGAATTTCTTCCTCGATCCTGCCGTTCCCCTTTTCGAGCGTTTCGATCTCCGAGAGCATGGCCTGGTATTCTTTGTTGGTCTTGACTTCCTGCAGGCGCTCCCTGGCTTTTCGGAGCTTTTCCTGCCCCTGCTTCAGCTCCGATTCCTTCTCTTTGTGAAGCTTGTTCAGGCCCTCGAGACCGTTTCGTTCTTCCTCTATCTGATCCTTCCGGGTCTGGAAGTCCAGATCGAGTTGCCCCGCCTTCTCGGGAAGGGTCTGCTTCTTGTTGTTCAGGATCTTGATATCCTGGTCGATCTTCTGAAGGTCAATGAGAAGGGCTATCTGTTCTTTCAATCTCTTTCCCCCGCGTTGTGTGTTTGTAAGCTGTTCAAAAAAAGCCGGATGCAAGACACTATTTCCGATAGAGGGTAAGAAGGTCTGACGGTGAGAAGGTTGGAGAAGCAGAAAGCATGAGTTCGGCTGCCGATGCATCCAACATTCTTACCCTCTCACCCTCTTACCTTCTCATATTCACAGGATGTGCCCCCGGTCAACAGCTCGCCAGAATAAAAAAAATGCACCGGTATGGTGCATTTTGAGACTGTCCCCTATGCCGGGATTCGATGACTGTCGTGTGCCGGCTCCATCATGATTCGCTGGTGTGTTCACGGATAAACCCTTTTTGCAGAGCGGGCAGGACAGCTCGGGCCCGGGTCGAAATGGTGGGCCCACCTGGGATCGAACCAGGGACCTACCGGTTATGAGCCGGTGGCTCTGCCAATTGAGCTATGGGCCCCTCTGCACAAAATACTTATCGAATCCGGTTATTTAACGGCAATCAGTCCGTTTGTCAAGCCTTTATTTCGCTGCGGACTTCAATTCCCTTCTGCGCGAGGGGTTCCTCAGGTTCTTGAGGACGTTCTCCTCGATCTGCCTTGCCTTCTCCACGTCGAGATCGACGCTTTCCGTCACCGTCTCCTCGAGCATCAGATCCACGCGTTCGCCGATGCCGAACCGCATGCGCAGCACCTTTTCTTCCCTCGGGGTGAGGGTGGAGAGGATCTTGCGGGTCTGCTCGGCCAGATCCATGCTGATGGCCGCCTCGGAAGGCGACATGATCTTCTTGTCCTCGATGAAGTCGCCGAGATGGCTGTCCTCCTCCTCGCCGATGGGCGTTTCGAGAGAGATGGGCTCCTTCGCAATCTTGAGCACCTTGCGCACCTTTTCGAGAGGGAACTCCATCTTGTCGGCGATCTCCTCGGGGGAGGGTTCGCGTCCGAGTTCCTGGACGAGATATCGGGAGGTCCGGATCAGCTTGTTGATCGTCTCGATCATGTGCACGGGGATCCGGATCGTCCGCGCCTGGTCGGCGATGGCGCGGGTAATGGCCTGACGGATCCACCATGTGGCATAGGTGGAGAACTTGTAGCCCCGCTGGTACTCGAACTTATCGACGGCCTTCATGAGGCCGATGTTTCCCTCCTGGATGAGGTCCAGGAACTGCAATCCCCGGTTGGTGTACTTCTTGGCGATGCTCACGACGAGCCGGAGGTTTGCCTCCACGAGCTTGCGTTTGGCCGTACTGGCTTTCCTTTCGCCCGTCTCGATCGTCTCGACGATCTTTCTCAGATCGGCCACGGCCAATCCGGTTTCGGTCTGGACGTGCTTCAGTTGCTTCCGGGCCTCCTTGAGTCGCTCTTCATATTCCCGGAGCCTGGCTGCCGAAATGCGGAGATCCTTCGTGACCTTGCGCTCGTCCTGCTTGCTGCGGCGTACCTGCGCGAAGAGAGCCTCGAGGGACTTCAAGGGCAGCTTGGTCTTCAGGCGGATGAACCGGATTTCCGCATCGGCGGCGTCGGCCTCTGCGGTGAAGTCCTTGAGCTTCGAAACCATTCTCTGGACGCGCTTCTTGCTCAGGTTGATCTCCCTGCAGGTTTTGGCAATGTTCTTGTTGTTCTTCGCCAGCTTGGTCTCCAGGTCCTTGCGTTCTTCTTCGCCGGTGCCTTTCTCGCGGAGCTTCCTGCGAAGGACTTCGTTTCGCCGGTCGATTTCCGTGATCCGGTCGATCAGCTTGATGACCCGTTCGCTGTGGATATCCTCCTCGACGAAGCCGTCCTCATCCTCGATGTTGTCCACGATGCTCTTTACGCGCAGATCACCCGTTTTCAGCTCCTTGCCCATCCCGACGACATCCTTGACCGCGGTGAGCACGCTGAAGACGGCATCCGTGATCTCCCGTTCGCCTTCCTCGATCTTCTTGGCGATCTCCACCTCCTCGTCGCGGTTCAAAAGCGACACAAGGCCCATCTCGCGGAGGTACATCTTTACCGGGTCGCCGGTCCTCGCCCCGCTGGGAAGCATGGCGAGCAGCTCGTCTTCCTCCTCCTTGGCTTCGACGGCCTCTTCGACGGCCTTTTTGAGGATGATCTTTTCCCCCTTGTCCGTATCGATGATGTCGATGTTCTTCTCCCCGAAGAGCATGATGATCTCGTCGATCTGGTCCGACGAGACGATGTCGGAAGGGAGCATCTCGTTGACGTCGTCGTAGGTCAAAAACCCCTTTTCCTCGCCGAGCGAAATGAGTTTCTTCACCTCGTCGGACTGCATCTCCTTGGACAGGATGGTTTCTCCCCGGCGCCGGGTGGTCTCACTGACATTCTTTTTGCTCATGGCGTAATCGTTCCTTTTCGTCTAGAAGGCGGTTGCACATTTCCTGGTCGCCAGCTTCCTGCGCGCGCAGGAGCCGGATCCTCAGGTCCCGCTGCTTCTCCTTGTACCATCGTTGCCTGATCTTGCGTAGGGTATCGTCAAAGATGCGGTCACGAAGGGCCTCGTCCGGCGAACCTGCGGATACGGTTGCCTCGAGGAGCTTCTCCCTGACCGCCTTGTTTTCCACACGGTCTACGATTTCGGCCAGCCGCGTGGTCTGACCCTTGCGGTGGCTCTCCACGAGCGATTCCCCCAGACTCTTCAGCGCGTCGCTCGTGAAGCAGGACAAAACGTTGCCCCGGTCGATCTCCGAGATCCTTGCCGGGCTCTCGATCATCATCTGGATGAGACTCAGCTCCACGGGGTCGAGGGTGCCTGTCGTGCGTCGGGCCGGGGGGCTTTCCGGCTGCCCTTGCGACGCCTCTTGGCGGCTCACCTCCCGCCGGACCAGTGCCTCGTCGACCCCCAGGCGCTCCGCGACGCGCTGCATGAACTGGTCGCGCTCGACGGCATCGGCGATTCCCGCAATGAACGGCAGAGCCGCCTTCCAGGCATCCCTGCGCTCGTCGATGTTGCGGCCCGTCCCGATGACCTCATCGATGTAATAATCCACGAGGGCGCGTGCGCGGGCGATTTCCTCCAGAAAGGCCTCTTTCCCATGCTTCGAGATGAACTCGTCGGGGTCCTTCCCGTCGGACAGCACCACGGCCCGGGCCCGCAGTCCGCGCTCGAGAAAGAGGGACATGCTCCTCTCCAGGGCGGATTTGCCGCCTGCGTCGGCGTCGAAGGTGAGGGCCACGGAGCCCGTATATCGTTTGATCAGATCCACGTGTTCGCGCGTCAGCGCCGTCCCCTGCGTGGCCGCGACGTTCTGGATCCCGTGGTTCCACAGGGCAAGAAGGTCAAAATAGCCTTCGACAATGATCAGGGTGTCGTCCCTGCGGATCGCGTTCTTGGCCCGGGCCAGGCCGTAAAGATTCCTGCCCTTGACATAGATGGGTGACTCGGGGGAATTGAGGTACTTCGGCTCACCCTCCCCGATGATCCTCCCCCCGAAAGCGATGACGTTGCCGTTGACGTCCTCGATGGGAAACATCAGCCTGCTTCGAAACCGGTCGTAGAAGTCGCCGTCTTTCCGGGACACCAGAAGACCCGCCTGCTCGGCATGCTTCAGGGAAACCTTTTCACGCTGCAGGTGGTCACGGAGGTTTCTCCACCCTTCCGGGGCATAGCCAAGCTGGAAGGTCTCGATCGTCTCCGGCTTGATTCCTCTCTTATCGAGATAGGCCTTACCCCGGGCGCCTGCAGGGGAGCGCAACGACCTGGCGTAATATCCGGCAGCGAGGTGGTTGACACGGAGCAGGGTTTCCCTGTGGTCCAGGCGATTCTTCTCCTCCGGCGTGAACTCACGTGAGGGAAGCGTGATGCCCAATTTTCCCGCCAGATGACGGACCGCCTCCGGGAACGTCATGTTGCCGATCTTCATCAGGAAGGAAAAGGCATTTCCTCCCTCGCCGCACCCGAAGCAATGGTAAATCTGCTTTTCGGCGTTTACCGTGAATGAAGGGGTTTTTTCCTTGTGAAAGGGACAGGACCCGATGTAATTTCGCCCCGCCTTCTTCAGCGTGACATACTCGGAAACCAGATCGACAATATTGATCCGGTTTCGGATTTCCTCGATCCGGTCCTCGGGAATGTAACCCTTCAAAATCCGATACCCTTTTTCAAGGCTTCATCACTAATATAATGAAGATCGGAAAGGTGTAAAGGCTCGAGACGCGTTTTTTTCGAAAAACGCGCACCGGAGCGCCGGGTCGCATGGGCCCGGGGCCCGGCCTGGTATCCCCAGGGGCTCACTTCCTGCCGTCAGCCGGCGAGTTTCGCTTTGACCGTATCGCTGATCAGCTTGCCGTCGGCCTTTCCCGTCACTCTCGGCATGAGGACCTTCATGACCTTTCCCATGTCCTTGACGCTCGTTGCGCCGGCCTCGGCGATGGCTTTCACGACCTCCGCCTCGACCTCCTCCGCGGACATCTGCTGGGGCATAAAGGCCTGGACGACCTTGAGTTCGTACTCTTCCTTTTCGACCAGATCCTGGCGGTTCCCGGTCTTGAACTGCTCGATGGAGTCCTTGCGCTGCTTCACGATCGACGAGAGAACCTGGAGGATTTCCGATTCGTTCAACTCGCGTTTGGCATCGATCTCCTTGTTGTGAAGAGCCGTTTTGATCATCCGAATTGCCCCCAGTTTGAGCGAATCCTTCGCCTTCGCCGCTACGACCATCTCGCTGTTGATCTTTTCTTTCAGACTCATGGTGACCCCCACCGTTGAGATTGATTCGTTCCAACACCCGCTTTACGGGCAGGGACGCATGCCTGCGAACCCGACCCGAGGACGGGAAACCATTTGCTTCAAAATCTTGTCATTTATAGGATAACCGAATAATTTGTCAATGAAATTATCCGGCGCCTTTTCCTTTCACCGCGATCCTCTCATCCATGGACGGGAAACAATCACCCTCACCTCAATCCTCTCCCCTCAAGGGAGAGGAAGATCAGGGAAGGGGTTTTTCATAGGGAGAGGGCGCCTATAGGGAAAGGAGCTTTACAGGAAAAGAAAGGGCCCGGATCAGTGATCCGGGCCCCTGTCGGGATCATGCCTTCAAGGACGATTACTTGTCCTCTTCGTCGTCATAAAGCTCTTCCTTCGCACCTTCCGCGCCGGCAGGCACTTCCGCCTCGAGCGAGCGGCCGATGCCCCGGGCCAGCAGGGCCGAGATCCCGAACAGCAGGATTACGGCTGCAATGATGATGATAACGATCGTCGAGGTCCAACCCTTCACTTCCTGGTTGATCTTCTCCGCCGTGGCCGTCGCCATCTCCTGGAATTTCGCGATGTCGACGCCCATCCCGATCCAGCCGAAACCGGCGGGCTCGGGGTATGACTTGGTGATGTACTTGATGGGGGCATAGGCTACGAACTTGTCGCGGCCTGCGAACTTGTAGTTCTTGATTCCCGCTTTACCCGTCGCCGCTTCCTTGGCCACTTCAGGCAGACCCGGATCCATGAATCCGAGCAGGTTGAGGTTCAAAACCTCCTTGCCTTCCTTGATCAGGGCCTCGGCGGTGTCCTTGGTCAACGGTTGCAACGCCGTCCCGTCGGGGTTCAGTCCTTCGATGTGATAATCGAGCGGGTGGGAAATGATCAACCCCTTGTTGTCCACCATGTAGGCGTAATTGCCAGTCGACGCATCGGCCTCGAATACATAATCCGCCTGCGTCGGAACGATATGATCCGTAAAGGCCGCCAGATGCCTGTAATCGAGGCTCAGCACCACGACGCCCGAGAGCCCACCCTTGTCGAAGATCGGGGTGGCGAAACGAACGACACCGGAATATCTCTTCCCCTTTTCGAACTCCTGCTTGCTCACGTACCAGCCGGTCACGCGAGAAACGTAGACTTCGCCCTTGCCGAGTCCGACGGCTTTCGAAAAGTAGTCCTCGGACTTGTACGTCGTGTTGCCAGGGGCTGCCACGTTTCTCAACTGGTTCTTCCCTGCCACCGCTCCGTTCGCGATCCGGACGATCTCGTTGCCGGACCGGTCGATGAGGGACATCTCCACGTAGAGAGGCGCCGCGACTTTCTGAATCTTGCCGTCCTTGTCCTTCATCCAGAGATTTTTCTTCTTCTGATCCACAAAGGACTTGTAGGCGGCCTCCGAACCCGGGAGGATGGAAGCGACGAGGACGTCGTTTTCCCTCTCCCGGAGGAAATTGGCCACTTCCTCCGCCGTGTTGATCGCCCGAATCTTGATCTCTTCCTGGGATTTCTGGTCCAGAACGGTGGTCGCGCGCTCTCTTGCGGTATCCCCTACCTTGAAGATACCGTTGGCAATCAGGAAAGCCATGAGAGACAGGGGAATGACGATAAGCAGGAAGAATATCCTTCCGATGGAGAAGAACTGCTTATCTTTCTTAGTCTCTGCCATACTCTTTTCCCCCTATTCTGTATTTTTTTCAGAGCGGATCTTACTTGAGGATCAAGGCCGCGTAGGGGTTCGCATAGAGAATGACAAGACCGATAACCAGTGCGTAAATAACGCAGGACTCCGCCATGGCCATGCCGACGAGCATGGTCGTCATGATCTTGCCCTGTACGCCGGGGTTGCGGCCGACGGCCATACAGGCGCCGTTGGCGGCATTGCCGATGCCCGCGCCCGCGCCGATTGCGCCGAGGCCCACGCCGATACCGGCGGCCAGCATGGCGCCGACAGCAAAGAACACCTTGTTATAGGCATCTCCGGAAGGAAGAGCCTCCGCCGCGAGCACCGCCGGGGCGGAAATCAGAAGGGTGAACAGTGCTGAACAAATGGTTAACAACGTCTTCTTGAACATAACCTCTTTCTCCTTTCATCTTATATTGATGCTCTTGAATTTTTTCCCTGAGTAGCACACACGGCTCACAAGTAAAAGGGAAATCTGCTCAAAACGGCGAAAGAGTTTGCAACCGATATGCCATGGAGTCGACCGGGGTCCACTTTCATGTAACAATCTGAAATTCATCAATATATAGTTACACTGGACTGTGGCCGAATTCGGGAGACAGGGAATTTCGTTTAACGTTTCTTTCAATTGCTCATTGAAATTGAACGAATCGTGGAATCGATGGGGAAGGTGAAAGGCGAATGGCAAAAGGCAAAAGGCAAAAGGTGAAAATCTTTAACGTTCGTTCGTTCCCTGCCCTTAGCCGTTAGCCCTTCGCCATTAGCCATTATCATATTTTTATTGAAATATTTCGCCCGGGAGGCTAGTATCGGGCGATTGTCGAACCAGCGGAACAGGCCGGGGCGGGTAGATTCGCAGGCGTGGGGCGGCATCTTCGCCGGATCGGTCTTCTTCGGGAGGGAGGGTAGCAATGCAGGAGATTCTGACGGCCGTCACCTATGTCGTTGCCTGGCTTGTCTGCGAAAAGGTCATCGGCATCGAGAGCGGCCTCATCAAGCTGATCATCTCGTTGGGCCTGGCCATTGCCGTATACGTGGCCTGCTGGTACGAGGAGAAAAGGAGAAAGAAGGCAGGACAAGAGGAAGACGAATCGTGACGGTGTCCCGGAACGACAAGAAGAAACCTGCCCGTCTTGCCCGGAACCGGACGGGCCTTTCCATCGAGAGCATCCTCGAAGGGTCTCCCATTCCCACCTTTGTCATCGACCGAAACCACAAGATCATCCTCTGGAACAAGGCCTGTGCGGAGCTGACGGGTCATCACGCACGGAACATGATCGGCACGGACCACCATTACAAGCCTCTCTACCCGGAAAAGCGCCCCCTCATCGCGGATCTCATCGTCGATCAGGACATCGAGGGGCTCGAGAAATATTACGGGAAGAAGCAGGTCCAGAAATCGTCCGTCATCGAGGGGGCCTACGAGGCAACGGATTTGTTCGAAGACCTGGGAGGGAAGCCGCGTTATCTGTACTTTCTGGCGGCGCCAGTCTACGACGACAGCGGGGAAGTCATCGCGGCCATCGAGACGCTCCAGGACGTGACCCGCGAGCGGGAACTGGCCTGCCACCTCCGCGAGAATGCCGAAACGCTTCGCCGGGAACTGGACGAAAACATCCGACTCCGCAAAACGATCGAGGGGATCATTGAAGGCTCACCGATCCCGACCTTCGTCATCGACCGCAATCACCGGGTCATCCTCTGGAACCGGGCCTTCACCGAGATGAGCGGGTACCCGGGCGAGAAGATGATCGGCACGAAGAAGCAGTGGATGCCCTTCTACCCCGAGAAGCGCCCCGTCATCGCCGATCTGATCGTGGATGGCGACGCCGAGGGCCTGGAATCGTTCTACGGGAAGAAGAGGGTCCAAAAGTCCTCTGTCATCGAGGGGGCCTACGAGGCGGTGGATTTCTACGAAAACCTCGGCGGCCGGAGCCGTCACCTCTATTTTCTGGCCGCCCCGATCCTCAACGAGAAGGGCGAGATCATCGCGGCCGTGGAAACCCTCCAGGACGTGACCCGCGAGCGCGAGCTGGAGCGGTCCCTGAAGGAACAGGCCGAAACACTGAAGCGCGAGCTCGAGGGCAACATCCGGCTTCGCAAGACGATCGAGGGGATCAGCGAGGGCTCGCCGATCCCGACCTTCGTCATCGACAAGAACCATCGGATCATCCTCTGGAACCGCGCCTTCACCGAGATGAGCGGGTACCCGGGAGAGGAGATGATCGGCACGGACAACCAGTGGATGCCTTTCTACAAGGAGAAGCGCCCCGTCATTGCCGATCTCATCGTGGACAGTGACCTCGAAGGGCTGGAAAGGTTCTACGGGAAGAAGAGGGTCCAGAAGTCCTCGGTCATCGAGGGGGCCTACGAGGCGACGGACTTCTACGAGAACGTCGGAGGGAAGCGACGCCATCTCTATTTTCTGGCCGCCCCGATCCTCGACGAGAAGGGCGAGGTCATTGCGGCCATCGAGACGCTCCAGGACGTGACCCGCGAGCGCCAGATGGAGCTGAGCCTGAAGGAATACGCCGAGACGATGAAAAACGAGCTCGAGGAGAACATCCATCTCCGAAAGAACATGGAGGAGCTCTTCAACTTCCACCAGTCCGTTCTCGACGCATCGCCGGATTTGATCCTGGTCGTGGATGCCGACGGGATCTTGCACTACATGAGCCGCGACATCGACCCGGAGCGGGGGCTCACGGCCGCAAAACTCAAGGGCAGGCATTTCTCGGAATTCGTGGCCCCGGAGCGAAGGGGATCCCTGGAGGAGCGCTGGGCGGAAATCCGCCGGGGCATCTTCACGCCCTTCGAGATCGAGGTGGCGGAAAAGGACGGAACGAAGCGCAACCTGCTCCTGACGGCGCGTCCCATCAAGGGCGCGGATCGCTTCCTCGTCCTGCAGCGCGACATCACCGAGTTCAAGGAACTGGAAAGCCGCTTCTACGAGAGCCAGAAACTCGCCGCCGTGGGACAGCTCTCGGCCGGCATCGCCCACGAGGTGCGAAACCCCCTGTCGTCCATCAAGATGAGCCTCCAGATCCTGGAAAAAAGGATGAACCCCGAGGGCAACGACCTGAAGCGCTTCCACATCGCCCGGAAGGAAGTCGAACACCTGGAAAAGCTCGTCAGCGACATCCTCGTCTTCGCGCGGCCGACGGAGCCGGAGGTGCACCGGGCGGATTTGAACATGTTCGTCGAGTACTCCCTCGCCATGGCGGAACGCGAAGTGGAGGACAAGAAGATCCAGGTGCACATGCGGTTCGACGACCGGATGCCTCTCGTGCCCTTCGATTCGGCCATGCTCCAGCAGGCGTTCCTGAACCTCTACCTGAATGCAATCGACGCCATGGCCGAGGGCGGCGCCCTGACGATCCAGACGCGTTACGAAGCAGGGAAACATCAAGCCGTTGTCGAGATTGCGGACAGCGGCAGCGGAATCAGCGAAGAGGCTCTTCCGCACGTCTTCAACCCTTTTTTCACGACGAAGAAGTACGGCACGGGCCTCGGGTTGTCCCAAGTCAAGAAGATCATCGACCAGCACAAGGGATCGATCGAGATCCTTTCCCGGAAGGATGAGGGCACGCGCGTGATCGTCACGCTGCCGCTCCAGTGATCCGGAGGGAAGGAGAGGAACGGTTCGGCATGGCCAAGATACTCGTCATCGATGATGACCGCTCCATCTGCGAATCGCTCGACCTCTATCTCTCGGAAGAGGGGTACGAGTGTCACACCGCCGTGACGGGGACCGATGGTCTCAACAAGTTCGTGCAGGTCCAGCCCGACCTGGTCATCCTCGACATCCGGCTCCCCGACATCGACGGCTTCACGGTCCTCGAAGAGCTCCGGGAGGACGACGAGGACGTGAAGGTCATCATGATCACGGCCTTCCACGACATGGACACGACGATCCGGGCCATGAAGGCCGGCGCCTACGACTACATCCACAAGCCGATCAACATCGACGAGCTCGAAGTCTCTCTGCAGAAGGCCCTGAAGACCCTGGAGACGGAGAAAAAGATCGGAGGCCTGCTGACGGAGCAGTCGCGCGACTACAAGGTGGGCGACATCATCGGTTCCACCCGGGCCATGCGGGACATCTTCAAGACGATCGGCGTCGTCTCCCAGAGCCGCACCACGGTACTCATCCAGGGCGAGAGCGGAACGGGGAAGGAACTCATCGCCAAGGTCATTCACAACAACACGGCCAAGAACGAGCCCTACATCGCCGTCAACTGTTCCGCCATCGTGGAGACGCTCCTCGAGTCGGAGCTCTTCGGGCACGAGAAGGGCTCCTTCACGGGCGCCATCGGCCGGAAACTGGGCAAGTTCGAGCTGGCCGGAACGGGGACGGTCTTCCTGGACGAGATCAGCGAGATGTCCGTCAACCTCCAGGCAAAGCTCCTGCGGGTCCTCCAGGAGATGGAGTTCGAACGGGTCGGGGGAAAGGAGCGGGTCAAGGTCCGCGCGCGGATCATCGCCGCGACGAACCGCGACCTCAAGAGCCTGGTCAAAGAGGGAAAGTTCCGCGACGACCTGTACTATCGCCTGAACATCGTGACCATCAGCATGCCTCCGCTGAGGGAGCGGCGAGAGGACATCCCGGTTCTCGTCGACTTCCTGATCAAGAAGATCAACAAGGATCTCCACAAGAGCATCGCCGGGGTGTCCAAGGAGATGATGGACATATTCATGCAGTACCGCTGGCCCGGCAACATCCGGGAACTGGAAAACCTGCTGGTCCGCGCCGCCGTCATCGCCCACGGCCAGATCCTGGGGAAGGTGGACTTCCCCGATCTGCTGGGAGGGTCCCAGGCCGACGCGGCCGCAGAAGAGGGGGCCGCGGCGAAACCCGGCATGGATGCCTCGGGGAGGCTGCTCACCCTCGACGAGGTCGAGGAGCAGCACATCCGCCTTGTCATTTCGAAGATCGGCCGCAACAAGGGCGAGATCTGCGAGTCCCTCGGTATCTCCCGGCCCACCCTGGAGCGAAAGCTCGAGAAGTACGGCATCACGTTCGAATAAGACGGGCTACAGGCCACAGGCCGCAAGGCCGAAGAAGTGTCTGAGTGTCTAAGTGTCTGGGTGATGACAAACGAAAGACGGTCATCGCGAGGACGAAGCCCGCGGCGATCTAAGATTTTCCTCATTTCTGATCCTGAATCCGGAAGCCCGAAGCCCGAAGCCCAAATTATGAAAATAATTTCCGCCGAATTCATCAAGAGCGCCGTAAAGCCCGATCAGTACCCGAAGACGGGGATGCCCGAGATTGCATTCACCGGGCGCTCCAACGTGGGGAAATCTTCGTTGATCAACACGCTTCTGGGTCGCAAGAAACTCGCCCAGACCAGCGCGACTCCCGGGAAAACGAGGCTGATCAATTTCTTCACCGTCAACGGGAAGCTGTCTTTCGTGGACCTGCCGGGTTATGGCTTTGCCAAAGTATCCCGGGCCGAGCAGGAAAAGTGGGGGCCCATGATCGAGACCTATCTGCGCGAGCGCGAAAGCCTGCGCCTGGTGGTCTCCATCCTCGATGTGCGCCACGACCCCACACGGCAGGATCGAGACCTGATCGAATGGCTCCGTCACTATGGGCGACGTCATCTCATCGTCCTGACGAAGACCGACAAGCTATCCCGGGGGGAAGCCCTCAAACGATGCCGGCAGATTGCCGCCTCCCTGGGTCTCGGGGCGGACGACACCCCGGTCCTCTTTTCGGCCCAGACCGGTGAGGGAAAGGGGGAGGTCTGGAAGGTGATCAGCGCAATCCTGTGAACCACCGCACGGGATTGCACGACGCTCCCCGGCCCCCTTGAGACTGCCCAAATATTTTCTAGTTGCCGCTACGCACCATTCAGTTTACTAGTCATTTCACTTACGCCGTTCGGATGATGGCTGTCCCGGGTCATGGCGCAGGAAACAGGAGTGGAGTTCAAAAATAAAAATGGATAATAATCATTTATAATTGAGTATTTATGTGATATTAATGAAGTAATTTCCATGGTTGTCTGCTCGGTGGAAATGGTAAATCGCCAACGGGGAAAGAGGGTGAGCGAGCAGGTTGACTTAAAGACAGGCGAGCATTATTATATAGTTAACTATGAGAGGGCTCTTTGAAAAAGATCGACATCGATTCGGAGGTTTATCAGAAACTGAAGGAATTGGCCGACCCCTTCGTCGAGACGTCGCCGAACGATGTTTTGCGGCGCATCCTGGGGCTGCCCTCCGTTAAAGCAGTGGAAAGGGCGGGGGAGTCGATGCCTTCCCTGGAGGCGGAGAGGGACATAACGGCGGTTTCGAAAGATCTGCGACGCAGTGCGGGTTACGTTCACCCGGCCTTTCTCACGTTTCTCATCGACAAGCACAAGGCCGTCGGGGGAGGATTCAGCACGTCGGATATCATTCCCTTCATGGAACGTTTCCACCTCGTGTCTCCCTCGGGTTTTTATCGAAACCCCTGGATGGAAAAACCCTATGGCGGGCAGAGGCGGGGAAAGACCAGCTGCGAGGGGTCCATCGAGCAGTATCGACAATGCCGTCATTACGGCTGCTGGGGGGGCCGGGACAGCAAGGCGGACTGCGAAACCCTGGACTGCCGTTACCATCCCCGCAACCCCGATCTGGAAGCGTGTGTGGGTCGAAACAAGTGTGATCTGCGAAAAGGGGTTATCTGGAAGCGTGAGACCCCCTTGTCCCCTTATACCTTCGGGAGGGATTATGTCGAAATCGTCCATTCGGAGTTTCTGAAGGGCGAGGCGGTTCCCCTGGGGCTCCTGGCAGGGGCGTTTTACCCCGGGGAGGAGGAGAATGAGCGAGCGCTCAATCAATTTATTCAGGAATTCCACATAGATGAATCGGAGAAGGTTCTCTTTCGACCCTGAGCGGGATGCTGAAGCCCATGGAGACGAGGTTACAGGGTGAAAAACAAATTGTGTTTTTTCATCGAATTCACCTTGACAGCATAGGCGAATTTTGTTACGGAGCTTGCGGTTTACCGTGTGTCGCTCTGTGAAATAAAACGTTTCAATTTCGACTCAAAGACCGAGGTGTTAACGTGTCAGACAATAAGGAAAATGGAAAAGTTGGTGCCGTCATGGTGGTGGGGTCCGGGATCGCCGGGATCCAGGCCGCCCTGGACCTTGCGAATTCCGGGATGAAGGTCTACATGGTCGAAAACGGGATCAGCATCGGCGGNNTTTCCCACCAACGACTGCTCGGCCTGCATTCTCTCGCCCAAGCTCGTCGAGGTCGGCAGGCACCCCAACGTGGAGATCCGGACCCGCCGGACGGTTGAATCCGTCGAGGGCGAGGCCGGCCGCTTCACCGTGAAGCTCGCGAAAGTGCCGCGGTACGTCGATCTCAGCAAGTGCACCGGTTGCGGTGACTGCGCCACGGTATGCCCCATCACGGTCAAATCCGACTTCAACGAAAACCTCAACGACCGCAAGGCCATCTACCGGCATTTCCCCCAGGCCATTCCCAGCGGATTCGCCATCGACAAGCTCGGCACATCACCCTGCAAGGCGGCCTGCCCGACCCACATCAGCGTCCAGGGTTATGTGGCCCTGATTGCCGCCGGCAAGTACAAGGAAGCCCTCAAGCTCATCAAGCAGGAAAACCCCTTCCCGAGTGTTTGCGGGCGCGTCTGCAACCACCCCTGCGAAGAGGCCTGCATGCGCGGCAAGGTCGAGCAGCCCATCGACATCATGCACCTGAAGCGCTTCGTGGCCGACCTCGACCTCAACGACGCCACCAAGTACGTCCCCGAGATCAAGGAAAAGAAGGGCAAGAAGATCGCCGTCGTCGGCGCCGGCCCCGCGGGCCTCTCCTGCGCCTACTACCTCGCGATCGAGGGCTACGATGTCACGGTCTACGAAAAGGCCCCCATTCCCGGCGGATGGATGACCCTCGGCATCCCCGAGTACCGCCTGCCCCGCGACGTCCTCAACGCCGAGATCAAGACCATGACCGACATGGGCGTGAAGATCCTCTGCAACCAGGAGGTGGGAAAGACGATCACCCTGGAGCAGCTCCGCAAGGACTACGACGCCCTGTTCCTCGGCGTGGGCGCACAGCTCTCGAGCAAGCTCGACATCCCCGGCGAGGACATGCAGGGCGTGATCCACGGCGTCGACTACCTGAAACGCGTCAACCTGGGCGAGAAGGTCTACCTGGGCGAGAAGGTCGCCGTCATCGGCGGCGGCAACGTGGCCATGGACGCAGTCCGCACGGCCACCCGCACGGGCTCCAAGGACGTCTTCATCCTCTACCGCCGGTCCCGGGCCGAGATGCCCGCCTCCGTCGAGGAGATCGAGGAGGCCGAGGAGGAAGGGATCCGCTTCGAGTTCCTCGTGGCCCCCACCCGCGTCGTCGGCAAGGACGGCAAGGTGACGGGCATCGAGTGTCTCCGCATGGAACTGGGCGAGCCCGACGCCAGCGGCCGCAGGCGTCCCGTGCCCATCAAGGGCTCCGAATTCATCGTCGAATGCAACGCCATTGTCCCGGCCATCGGGCAGGCCTGCGACCTCGGCTTCGTGTCGAAGGAGAGC
Organism: Syntrophaceae bacterium UBA5744; assembly: GCA_002419215.1. Taxonomy (GTDB): domain Bacteria; phylum Desulfobacterota; class Syntrophia; order Syntrophales; family UBA2192; genus UBA2192. The sequence continues at coordinate 66,371 of DIFQ01000039.1, read as the reverse complement.
GGCATCTCCATCAACAAGTGGGTAAACTTCGATGTCGACGAGGTGACCTTCCAGACCTCCGCACCCGGCGTGTTTGCGGGGGGTGACGCCGTGACGGGCCCCGCCACGGTCATCAAGGCCGTCAATGCCGGCAAGGAGGCCGCCAAGTCCATCGACCGCTACCTCAAGGGCGAGGACGTCAAGGCCGGCCGCGCAAGAGACTGGAAAAAGGGCCTTGCCGACAAGGCGGACCTGAAGGACGTCAAGAAGGCAGCCCGCGTGAAGTACCCCCACGCCGACCCGGCCGTGCGCCGCGCCAACTGGATGGAAGTGGGGCTCGGGTTCAGCGAGGCCCAGGCCGTCGCCGAGGCGAATCGCTGCCTGGCCTGCGGGATCTGCTCGGAGTGCTACCAATGTGTCGAGGCCTGCATCGCGGGTGCCGTCAAGCATGACGATACCTACGAGGAAGAGACGATCGAGGTCGGCGCCGTCATCGCCGCCCCGGGGTTCGAGATTTTCGACCCGAAGCTTCGCGGCGAGTACGGATTCGGCGTATTCGAAAACGTCGTGACGAGCATCCAGTTCGAGCGCATCCTCTCGGCCTCGGGCCCCTACTTCGGCCACGTCCAGAGGCTCTCGGACCACAAGGAGCCCCGCAAGATCGCCTTCATCCAGTGCGTGGGCTCCCGCGACACCTCGTGCGGCAACTCCTGGTGCTCGTCGGTGTGCTGCATGTACGCCACGAAGGAAGCCATCATCGGCAAGGAGCATCTGAAGACCCTCGAGCCTACGATCTTCTTCATGGACATCAGGGCCCACGGGAAGGACTTCGACCGATTCGTGAACCGTGCCAAGTCCGAGTACGGCATCCGCTACCTGCGCTCCATGCCTTCGACGATCAAGGAGCTCCAGGGCTCGAAGAACCTGCTGATGACCTACGTCACCGAGGACGGCAGGCTTGTCGAGGAGGAGTTCGACATGGTGGTCCTCTCCGTGGGGCTCACGCCCCCGAAGGAGGCCGGGAAGCTTGCCAAGGCCCTCGGCATCGAGCTCGAGGAGCACGGCTTTGCGAAAACCCACCTCGAGAATCCCGTCGAAACGAGCCGCGGCGGCGTCTTCGTCTGCGGCGCCTTTGCCGGCCCCAAGGACATCCCCGAGACGGTCATGGAGGCAAGCGGCGCCGCCGCCTGCGCCGCCGGGATTCTGGCCCCGGCGCGCGACACCCTCGTGACGGAGAGCACGCTTCCCGCAGAGGCGGATCTGCGGGGCACGGGACCGCGGATCGGCGTCTTCGTGTGCCACTGCGGCATCAACATCGGCGGCGTCGTGAACGTCCCCGAGGTCGTCGAGTATGTCAAGACGCTTCCCAACGTCGTCTACGCGGCGGACAACCTCTTCACCTGCTCCCAGGACACGGCCGTCAAGATGGGCGAGGTGATCAAGGAGCAGAATCTCACGCGCGTCGTCGTGGGTTCCTGCTCTCCGCGCACGCACGAGGGCCTCTTCCAGGAAAACTGCGAGAAGGCGGGCCTCAACCGCTACCTGTTCGAGATGGCCAACATCCGCGACCAGAACTCCTGGGTCCACATGAATGAGCCCGTCGAGGCCACCGAGAAGGCCAAGGACCTCATGCGCATGGCCGTCGCCAAGGCCCAGTTCCTCAAGCCCCTCAAACCGGGCCAACTGGGCGTGAATCACAACGCGCTCGTCATCGGCGGGGGACTGGCCGGCATCACGGCAGCCCTGTCGCTTGCCGACCAGGGCTTCGATTCCTACATCGTGGAGAAGGAAAAGGAGCTCGGCGGCAACTATCGCAAGCTCTACTACACCCTCGAGGGCCTCGACACGCAGAAACACCTGGCGAAGCTCCTCGAGAAGGTGAAGGCGAACCCCAGGATCCACGTGATCACCGGGGCCGAGATCAAGAAGATCGACGGCTTCATCGGCAACTACAAGACGACCGTCGTCGCCGGAGGCCAGGAGCAGCAGTTCAGCCACGGCGTTGTCCTCGTCGCCACGGGCGCCTACGAGCTCGAGACGAAGGAGTACGGCTACGGGACGAGCGAGGCCATCGTGGCCCAGCGCGACCTCGAGAAGATGATCCACGACAAGGACTACAAGGTCGGAGCCGCACGCAACGTCGTCATGATCCAGTGCGTGGGCTCGCGCAACTTCGAGAGGCCCTACTGCAGCCGATACTGCTGCAGCGAGGCCATCAAGAACGCGCTGAAGCTGAAGGAGCTCGACCCCGAGAGGGACGTGACGATCCTCTACCGCGACATCCGCACCTACGGTCTCAAGGAGGATTTCTACAAGAAGGCCCGGGAGCTCAACGTGAAGTTCATCCGCTTCGACGAGGAGCGCAAGCCCGAGGTGAAGGTCGACGGCGGCAAGGTGACCGTCAGCGTCTTCGACCCCGTGATGAACGAGCCCGTGGACCTGCGGGCCGACATCCTGGCGCTTTCCGTGGGCACCGTGCCCAACCCGGACAATGTCGCCACCGGCATGATGCTCAAGGTCCCCACGAACCAGGACGGCTTCTTCCTGGAGGCCCACGTGAAACTTCGCCCCGTCGATTTCGCCACGGACGGCGTCTTCATGTGCGGCATGTCCCACGCGCCCAAGATGAGCGAAGAGACCATCGCCCAGGCCAACGCCGCCGTCTCGAGGGCCTGCACGATCCTCACGAAGGACTTCATCGAGTCCGAGGGCAAGACGGCCTATGTGAACAAGGAGCGCTGCATGGCCTGCGGGCTGTGCGAAGCGAACTGTCCCTACGGGGCCGTCGCGGTGGACCTTGCCGAAGGGGCTGCCGTGGTCAACACGGTGCTCTGCAAGGGATGCGGCGTCTGCACGGCCTCGTGCCGCATGAACGCCATCGACCTCAACGGGTTCAACAACGAGGAGGTTTTGGCACAGATATCGTCCGCCATCTGATAGGCGGACAAACGGGAGCGCATCCCGGAACGTGCTCAGCGTTCGTCTTCCGATGTCGAGCCCGTGAAGATCGGAAGTGAGGAAGCGAGGAAGAGCGGAGGGGCAGGAAAAGAGAAAGTTATCTTTCCGATTTTCCGCTCTTCATAACTTCCTGACTTCGTACACTTGCTTCGGGGGCTTTGCATAGAGGATGGGCCTTCAATAAACCGAATAACAGACAGTCTGGAGCAACTATGTCACAGCATGACAAACCGGCAGGCAAGAAATCCGAAGGGTGGGAACCGAAAATCATCGCCATCGTCTGCAACTGGTGTACCTACGCAGGGGCCGACCTGGCGGGGATCAGCCGGATCCAGTACCCCCCGAACGTGAGGATCATCCGCGTGCCCTGCACCGGCCGGATCAACCCCTTCTATGTCGTGAAGGCTCTGCAGGCCGGGGCGGACGGAGTGCTCATTTCGGGGTGCCATCCCGGCGAATGCCACTATATCACGGGAAACCTCTCGGCGCGCAGGAAGTTCGCCACCCTGAAGAGCTTCCTGAACTACATCGGGCTCGAGGACGGGCGGACGACCTTCACCTGGGTCTCGGCCTCGGAGGGTGAGCGCTTTGCCCAGGTCATCAAGGGGGTGACGGAGCGCGTGAGGGCCCTGGGCCCTGCCACAAAGCTGATCAAGAAGCTGCGCGACGTGAGCGTCGCCGCTGCGAAATAACCGGAACAGAAGGAATCGGGAACGTGGAAAAAGTAGAGAAGAAGCTGCGGGAAGAAGCGAAGAAGCTCCTGGCGGAAAAGAAGGTAGACGTCATCGTGGGGTACGAGGCAGGGACCCTGCCGCTCACGGCGACCCCGGTGTTCATCACGACCCCTGAGGAAGCGGACAAGCTTGTCTGGAACTCCTTCTGCCAGCACAACCTCGCCAAGTACGTGCACGACCTGATCAGCGCCCACAAGGATTCCCAGAAGCGCCTCAAGCCCGAGGACCGCAAGCGCAAGGTCGTCGGCGTGGTGACCAAGGGGTGCACCTCGCGCTCGCTGGTCATCCACCTTCAGGAGAGGCAGTACGAGCGGATGGACACGGCCATTCTCGGCGTGCCCTGCACGGGCTATGTGGACCGCAAGAAGCTTGCCGCGAAGCTCGGCGGCGAGGAAATCCTCGAAGGGTCGCTCGATGGCGCGAACCTCAAGATCAAGACCGCAAGCGGCGAGAAGACCATCGCCCTGAAAGAGGTCCTGGCCGACAACTGTCTGACCTGCCGGATCAACAATCCGGTGATTTCCGACTCGATGATGGGCGAGCCCGCTCCTCCCATGGACTTCGCATCGGAGTACGCCGGGGTCGACGAGTTCGAGAAGCTTTCCCCCGAGGAGCGCTGGGCCTACTTCGAGAAGGAGATGGCCAAGTGCATCCGCTGCGCCGCCTGCCGGCAGGCCTGCCCGTCCTGCTACTGCCGGACCTGTTTTGCCGAGCAGAGCATGCCCCAGTGGGTGGGCATCAGCGAGGACCCCTCGGACACGCAGGCCTTCCAGTTCATGCGGATGTACCACATGGTGGGCCGCTGCGTCGACTGCGGCTCCTGCGTCAGTGTCTGCCCCATGGGCGTGGACCTGAGGAAATTCCTGAAGAAGCTCGACAAGGACTGTTTCGTGCTCTTCAGCCAGCGGGCCGGCGAGAAGATCGATTTCCCGGCGCCCCTGCAGGATCAGAGGATGGACGACAAGGAAGAGTTCATCTATAGCCCGGGAGGCGGTCATTAACCGCAGAAGGTAAGAGGGTGAGAGCGTAAGAAGGTAAGAAACAGGATCGATATACGGAGATAAAATGAAAACGTTTCTGGACGAAGTCAACGAGAGGATCGACGGGGTTCCCATCCAGCGCTGCTACCACTGCCGCAAGTGCACGGCCGGCTGCCCCATGGCGTTCGTGATGGAGTACAACCCGAACAAGGTCATCAAGATGATCCAGATGGGCAAAAAGGACCAGGTGCTGGGAAGCTCCACCATCTGGCTCTGCGCCTCCTGCGAAACCTGCATCACCCGCTGCCCCAACGAAGTGGACATCGCGCGGATGATGGACGTGTTGAGGCAGATGGCCCTCGAGAGCGGCAAGGCCGTGAAGGAAAAGAGCGTGCTGGCCTTCCACGAGGCCTTCCTGTCGAGCATCAAGTCCGGCGGCCGTCTCAACGAGCCCATGATGATGGTCAACTACAAGCTCAAGTCGGGGGATCTCTTCTCCGACATGGCCCTGGGACTGGACATGTTCACGAAGGGCAAGCTCTCGGTCTTCGCCCCCAAGACGAAGGACGTGGCTTCCGTCCGGAAGATATTCGAGAAGACGAAAACGGCGTAATGAAACAGAGGCGAAAGGCGAAAGGCAAAGGGCGAAAGGCGGAGGGTTGAGAACTCAAGTTCTTCGGTGCCATGAGCCATTAGCCTTTAGCCCTTAGCCATGTCATGACAGGAGGCATTCGGTGAAGGTTTCCATCTATCCCGGTTGTTCCGCTCACGGAACGGCAAAAGAATACAGCCAGTCCATCGAGGCGGTGAGCCATGCCCTGGGCATCGAGACCCATGAGATCGACGACTGGTCCTGCTGCGGGGCGACATCGGCCCACAGCACGAACTACAAGCTCTCCGTCGCGCTGCCGGCGAGGAACCTGATGATCGCGCAGAAGAAGGGACTCGACGTCATGATCCCTTGCGCGGCCTGCTTCAACCGCTTCAAGTCCGCCCAGCACCACCTGGAGAAGGACAAGGCCCTCAGGGCGGAGGTGGAGTCGATCATCGGCGCCAAGTTCACGGATGGAATCTCGATCCGGAACCCCATCGACATCATCGCCAACGACATCGGCCTGGAAGCCCTCGGGAAGAAGGTCGTGAAGAAACTCGAGGGGCTCAGGCCCGTTTCCTATTACGGGTGCCTGCTGCTGCGGCCGCCCGAGGTCTGCCGTTTCGACGATTACGAAAACCCCGTGCTTCTGGACAAGATCCTGGCGGCCTGCGGGGCCGACGTGAAGAAGTGGTCCTTCAAAACGGACTGCTGCGGTGGGAGCCTCTCCATCAGCCGCACCGACATCGTGGCGAAGATGGTCAACAAACTCGCCTCGATGGCGAAAGAGGCCGGTGCGAACTGCATCGTGACGGCTTGCCCCCTGTGCATGGCGAACCTCGACATGCGGGCCGACGCGGGTCTGAAGATGCCCGTGTTCTACTTCACGGAGCTCCTGGCTCTGGCCATGGGGCTCCCCGGGCCGGACAAGTGGTTCAAGCTGCATATCACCGACCCGATGCCGCTCGTCCAGTCGCTGAAACTGATGTAAGGATTGAACCCGTCCCCTGAATGCGGGGGAATGCAGAATTTCTCAGACAAGGAACGCCATGGAAAAGAAACTGCTCAAGAAGGACAAACTTTCCGGCATCGTGAAGAAGTTGGCCGCCGAAAAAACCGTCTATGCGCCGGTAAAGGACGAAGACAACGTCCTGTTCAAGATCCTCGAGCCGGGGATGGAGCCGCTCACCTCCTTTGCCAACACGAAGAACGCGCCAAAGAAGGTCTTCTTCCCCCACTCGGAGCTCCTCATGAAATACACGCGGAGCCCCAAGGGGATGGTCTTTGCCGCCATGCCCGCCGACGCGGAGGAGTTCGTTCTCTTCGGGGCGCGCCCCTGCGATGCCCGCAGTGTCGCCCTTCTGGATATGCTCTTCGACCAGGAGAAGTGGAAAGACCCCTACTACATCGAGAAGCGAAAGAAAGGAACGGTCATCTCGCTGGCCTGCGTGCATCCTCCCTATTCGACCTGTTTCTGCACGTCCGTCGATGGGAGCCCCACCTCGACGCAGGGGGCCGACCTGATGCTCACGGACCTGGGAGAAAACTACCTCGTGGAATTCCTGACGCCGAAAGGCGAGGCCCTGGCACCCTGGTTCGGCGAGGCCACGGCCGCCGATGCCGCCGCCGAGGCGAAGAAACAGGCCATCGCCGAGCAGTCCGCAGCCGAGATCAAGAAGAAGATCCCCGGACGGGCCATCAAGCCCATCCTCGATGTGAGCTTCGAGCATCCCTTCTGGGACACGATCGCCGGCAAGTGCCTGGCCTGCGGGACCTGCACCTACGTGTGCCCGACCTGCCACTGCTTCGACATCAGCGACGAGATAAAGGGCGACGACGGGGCGCGGATCCGCAACTGGGACTCCTGCATGTTCCCGCTCTTCACGAAAGAGACCTCGGGACATAACCCCCGGACGAGCCAGAAGCAGCGCTGGCGCCAGCGCCTGATGCACAAGTTCAAGTACTACGTGGACAACTTCGACGCCATCGCCTGCGTGGGCTGCGGGCGCTGCGTGATGTCCTGTCCCGTCAACATCGACATCCGCAAGATTGTCGAGGATATTTCGAAACTCTAGGATCAGAGGAGACCCACCGATGCAGAAGCCGTTACAGCAGATCGTCGCCGAGAACCCCTACGTGCCCATGCCCGTGGAGGTCATCAAGATCATCACGGAGGTGGACTCGAAGGACATCAAGACCTTCCGCCTGGCCTTTGTGAACAAGGAGGACGAGGAACGCTTCAAATACATCCCCGGGCAGTTCGCCGAGCTTTCCCTCTTCGGAAAGGGCGAGTCGCCCATCGGCATCGCCTCCTCGCCAACCCAGAAGGGATACATCGAGTTCACCGTCCAGAAGGCGGGTGTCGTGACGTCGGCTCTCCACGAGATGGAGGAAGGGACCCTCATGGGCGTGCGGGGCCCGCTGGGCAACTCCTGGCCCATCGAGTTTCTCGAGGGGAAGAACATCGTCATCGTGGGCGGCGGGTTCGCCTTCACGACCCTTCGCTCGCTCATCAACTACATGATCTTCGAGGAGAACCGCAAGCGCTTCGGGAAGATCACCGTCGTTTACGGCGCTCGCTCGCCGGGGCTGCTTCTCTACAAGGATGAGCTGGAGGCCTGGGGAAAGCGTGGCGACATCGATCTGAACGTGACCGTCGACAAGGGCGACTCCACCTGGAAGGGGCGCGAGGGCTTCGTCCCCACCGTCTGCAAGGAGGTGGCCCCGAGCAAGGAGAACGCCGTGACGGTCATCTGCGGCCCCCCGATCATGATCCGCTTCACGCTGCCCGTTTTCTTCGACCTCGGCTTCTCGAAGGAGAACATCATCACCTCCCTCGAGATGCGGATGAAGTGCGGCATCGGCAAGTGCGGGCGCTGCAACGTGGGCAGCAAGTACGTCTGCAAGGACGGACCGGTGTTCAGCCTGGCGGAGCTTGACAAACTGACGAAAGAATACTAAGCACCACACACAGGGAAGGGATCGGAGGGAGCCTTCTGGCTCCCTCTTTTTATGAGCGGAGGTGATTGAAACCCGTCTCGCGAATGAAGGCAAGGAGGACAAAGGCGTTGCACAGGATCACGGAAAAGATCGTTCTCTCCGAGAACATCGTCAAGACGGTTTTCGAGGCGCCCGAAATCGCGAAAAAGCGCAAGGCCGGCCAGTTCGTCATCCTCATGATCGACGACAAGGGGGAGCGCATCCCGCTGACCATCGTCGACTCGGACCCCGTGAAGGGGACGCTGACGATCATCTACCAGGTCGTCGGCAAGACGACGGACCAGCTGGCGCAGCTCGAACCCGGCGATGTCATTCAGCATGTCCTGGGGCCCCTGGGGCACCCCACGGAGATCGACGGGTTCAAAACGGCCGTCTGCGTCGGCGGCGGCGTGGGCATCGGGGTGCTCTACCCCATCGCGAAGGCGCTCAAGGAGAAGGGGACCCGGGTCATATCCATCATCGGGGCCCGGACGAAAAAGATGCTCATCCTCGAGGACGAAACGAGAGGCGCAAGCGACGAGCTTCACGTCACCACAGATGACGGAAGCTACGGCTTCCACGGTTTTGTGAGCGATGTGTTGCGGGACCTGATCGCTGCCGGAACGAAGATCGACCGGGTTTTCGCCATCGGCCCCGTTCCCATGATGCGCGTCGTGGCCAATGTGACCCGTCCCCATCACATCAAGACCCTTGTGAGCCTCAACCCCATCATGGTGGACGGGACGGGGATGTGCGGGGCCTGCCGGGTCACCGTGGGCGGGAAGACGAAGTTCACCTGCGTGGACGGCCCCGAGTTCGACGGTCACGAGGTGGATTTCGGGCTCCTGATGAGCCGTCTCCGGATGTACGTCGACCAGGAACAGGAAGCGAAAGAACGTTGCAGGTGCGGAAAGAATGACTGAACCGGAAAAGACCGACAAGAAAGAGAAGAAGGAGCGGATTCCCCGGCAGCCCATGCCGGAGCAAGATCCCAGGCTGCGGGTCACCAATTTCGACGAGGTCCCGACGGGGTACTCGCCGGAGACGGCCGTGCTGGAGGCGAAACGCTGCATCCAGTGCAAGAAACCCGGTTGCGTGTCGGGCTGCCCCGTGGACATCGACATCCCGGGCTTTGTTCGGCTCGTGGCCGACGGGGACTTCCTGGGGGCCGCCCGGAAGATCAAGGAGACAAACTGCCTGCCCGCCGTCTGCGGCAGGGTCTGTCCCCAGGAGGACCAGTGCGAGAAGCTCTGCATCCTCGGCAAGAAGTGGGACCCCGTCGCGATCGGGCGCCTGGAGCGCTTCGTGGCGGATTATGAGCGAAACGCGGGCACGATCGAGATCCCGGCATTGCCTGCTTCCACGGACCGGCGCATCGCCGTCGTCGGGGCCGGTCCCGCGGGGCTCACGATCGCCGGAGACCTGGTCAAGATGGGTCACGATGTCACCATCTTCGAGGCCCTGCACAAATCGGGGGGCGTGCTGATCTACGGGATCCCCGAGTTCCGTCTCCCCAAGGGAATCGTCGATGCCGAGGTGGAGTACCTGCGGAAAATCGGCGTGAAGATCGTGACCGATGCGGCCATTGGAAGGCTGAAGACCATCGACGATCTCTTCGCCGAAGGTTTCCACGCGGTCTTTCTGGGAGTGGGGGCCGGGGCCCCTGTTTTCATGAACATTCCCGGGGAGAATTTCTCCGGCATCTACTCGGCCAACGAGTACCTCACCCGCTCCAACCTCATGAAGGCCTACCGGTTCCCCGAGTACGACACGCCCATCGCCAAGGGGAAAAACGTGGCCGTCATCGGGGGAGGCAACGTGGCCATGGATTCGGTCCGCACGGCCCTTCGCCTCGGGGCGGAGAACGCGACCATCATCTACCGGAGGACGAAAAACGAGATGCCCGCCCGGGCCGAGGAGGTCCATCACGCCGAGCAAGAGGGCGTGCAGTTCAAGTTCCTTACCAACCCCATCGAGTACATCGGCGACGAGAAGGGCTGGGTGAGGCAGATGATCTGCCAGCGGATGGAGCTGGGAGAGCCCGATGAGTCCGGCAGGCGCAGGCCCGTAGTCATCAAGGGCTCCGAGTACGCCGTCGACGTCGACACCGTCGTGGTCTCCGTCGGGACGATGGCCAACCCCGTGATTCCGATGACGACTCCCGGCCTCGATACGAACCGCTGGGGCTACATCGTGACGAAGGACGAGACCGGCGAGACGACCCGCAAGGGCGTCTGGGCTGGCGGCGACATCGTCACGGGCTCGGCCACGGTCATTCTCGCCATGGGCGCCGGCCGCAAGGCGGCCAGGGCGATCCATGACTATGTCATGTCCTTGTGAGGATCGAGGTTCGAGGAACGAGGATCGAGGAAAAAAAAGGATAAAAAAAGGGTCGAGGCATTTGCCTCGACCCTTTGTCGTTTCCGGAGTCTTGAATTTTCCTACCCTGGCCCCTGTACCCTGGACCCTAGTCCCTGTTTAGTGATGCTCCTCCATCGCGCCGGCGATGTACATCATCGACAGGAGCATGAAGACCAGCGTCTGGATGACGGAGATCAGGATCTTCAAAATCAGGATGGGCAGGGGGATCAGCAGCGGGACGAGGACGAAGATGACCGCCACGACGATGTGGCCGCCCTGGATGTTCCCGAATAGCCGCACCGAGAGAGACAGAGGCCTCGAGAGGTGGCTGATGATCTCGATGGGCATCATGAGCGGGATGAGCCACCAGACGGGCCCGAGGAACTGCTTGAAGTACTTCATCCCCTGGATCTGGACCCCCACGATGTGCGTGAGGAAGAAGACCACCAGGGCCATCGCCACGGTCGTGTTCAGGCTCGCCGTGGGCGAGTCGAACCCGGGGATGAGGCCGATGAGGTTCGAGAAGAGGATAAAGAACCCGATGGTTGCGATGAGCGGGAAGAACTTCTTGCCGTGTTCGCCCATCGTGTCGATCAGGAGGTTGTGGAACGCGTTGACCATGACCTCCATCACGTTCTGGATCTTGTTCGGGTAGATGTCCATGCGCCTCGTGGCCAGCCAGCCCAGCAGGGTCAGGATGGCCATGACCAGGAACGTGTAGGTGATGATGTCGGGTATGTATTTGTTGTGCAGGAATAAAAAAGGATGCATACTCGCTCAGCTAGCCTCCTCCGGAAGAATTTTTTTTTGAAACTCGATCACCGCCGTGATGACGATGTTGATGACGACAAGCGAAAGTCCCACGAGAAGTCCGATGATGTCGATCGGCAGCTCCGTGATGACGAAATACAAGACCACGGCCGTGGCGGCCATCCGGATGTAATACCGGATCATCATGGCCGATTTTGCCGTACCGGAGAGGTTGGAGAAGATGACGCGGAGGTCCCGGCCGAGCCAGTACAGGTTGATGATGCTGATGACGCCCCCGACAAGGATCCCGAGCGTAAACCGGTGGGGCATGGCGAGCAGGCTCACGAGGAGCATGATGCCCAGGATGACCAGGTTCCGGATCTCAATTTTTCTTTGCAGGAGGTCTTTTCCTGTGGGGTTCATCTTTCAGCCGCCTGATGACCGGTTCTTCGTAGCTGTCCTCGAACGTGTTCTTGATCCACACGTAGAGGCTCCGGAATCCCGCAAATACACCGACGAGGAGGAAGAGGATGGCGAACTTGTTGCCTGTGCCGAGCTTTCGGTCCAGCCAGGCCCCGATGAGAATGCCCCCGAAGATTCCCAGGACGAGCGCGATGCCGAACGTGCTGGCATAGGCCGCCTGCATCATGGACTTATTGGATTCTTTGTCTCCCTCTCTCATCTAAACCTCGGGCGCTATAACATAATGAAGCCGGTAAGTCAATAAAAATAGGGTCCTGTCAGCCGGCATCCGTCATCGGTAAAAACCAAAGGAAAAAAAGGGGTTGCCCCCTGCTCACGGACCCTTTCGGACGAGGGCGGAAAAGGCCTCTGCAACGTGGTCCAGGTGGTCCTTTCCCAGGTACTGATGACAGCCGATGTAAAACCCGTTTTGCCCTGCGAAATCGGCATGGGGCAGCCTGCCCTCGTAGCGCTCCTTCAGGAACCGGTAGGCCGGCTGCTGCGTCGGAATGCACCCGAACAGGGGCCTTGTCTCCACGCCGGCCTCTCCGAGGCCCTTCATGATTTTTTTTCGGGACCAGCGGCCATCCCGGATGACAAGGGGGTACGCGAGGTAGCTCACCTCATCCGAGTAGGGCGGCAGCTGGAAGATGTCCGAGAACGGCTCGAGTTTTTCGTTGAGGGTGCGCACGTTGTGCTGCCTCGACCGGACGATGGCATCGGCCCTCGTCACCTGGGGGATCGCGATGGCCGCGTGGAGCTCGGCCGTCTTGAAGTTGAACCCGATGAGGTCGTGGGTGAAGCGCGGGTCGAACTCCGCGTCACGGTGAGGGCATTTGTCTTCGGCCCGCCGGCAGATCCGGCAGTCACAGAGCCGCCCGTTGGCCTTGATCCTCCGGATGAGGCGGCAAAGCTCCTCGTCGCCGGTGACGACGGCCCCCATCTCGCCGACCTGGATGTTGTGGGCGATGTAGAAGGAGTATTCGGCAAGGTCCGAGAGGGACCCCGCCTTGCGTCCCTTGTAGAGCGACCCGTGTGCCTGGGCGGCGTCCTCGAAGACGGCCAGGCCGTACCGGCGGGCCATGTCGTTGACGGCGTCCATGTCGTTGACGTAGCCCATGAGGTGGACCGGCAGGATGACGGCGTGGCCGTTTCGATCCTTCCGCAGCACATCCTCGACCTGACCCATGTCGAGGGTGAAAGTGCGGGGGTCAATGTCTGCATAGACGGGCTCCATCCCCGCAAGCACGATGGCGTTGCTGGTGGCCACGTAGGTGACGGGCGACGTGATGACCTTGCAGCCCGGGCGGATCCTTGGCCGCCGGTCGTCATGGATCAGGGCGTGCAGGCCCGCCAGGAGGGCCGACGACCCGGAGTTGACGGCCACGCAGTATTTCGTGCCGATGTAGCGGGCCCAGAGTGTCTCGAATTCCTTCGTTTTCCGGCCTTCCGAGAGCTGGCCCTGCGCGAGCGACTCCAGGACGGAAGCCTTTTCCTCCTCGCCGATCCGGATGTCGCCGATCTTGACCTTGAGCATCATGTCTTCACTCCGGGGGGCTTTCCGCCGCTTCGCGCGTACCAGTCGAAGGTCTTCCGGAGCCCCTCTTCGAGGCTCACCCGGGGAGCCCAGCCGAAGGCCTTCATGGCGGAGACGTCCAGGAGCTTCTGCGGCATGCCGTCCGGTTTCGTGGGGTCGAAGGCGATCCGTCCCCGATACCCCGCAATCGTTGCGATCAGCCGGGCCAGTTCCCCGATCGAGATATCCGTACCCGCCCCCGCGTTGAGGGTCTCGCCGCCCGAGAGGCGGTCCATGAAGTACAGGCAGGCGTCGGCCGCGTCGTCCACGAACAGAAATTCCCGCCGTGCCCGCCCGGTCCCCCAGATTTGCACCTCGGGAAGGTCAGCGGCGGCGGCCTCGTGGAACCTGCGGATCAGCGCGGCGATGACGTGGGAATCCCGGGGGTCGAAGTTGTCTCCCGGCCCGAAGAGGTTCGGAAAGATGACGGAGAAGAAACGCACGCCGTACTGGCGGTGGTAGGCCTCGATCATCTTCATGCCGCTGATCTTTGCGATGGCGTAGGTTTCGTTGGTCGGCTCGGGGGCGCCGGTCAGGATGTACTCTTCCCTCATGGGCTGCGGGCACAGGCGGGGATAGGAGCAGGAGCTCGAGACGAAAAGCAGCCGATCCACGGCGAACCGCCAGGCCGCGTGAACGACATTCGTCTGGATCATCATGTTGTCGTAAAAGAAGGGAGCGGGGTTGTTCATGTTTGCCCAGATGCCCCCGACGCGGGCCGCCGCGAGGATCACGACCTGCGGCCTCTCCCGCTCGAAAAAGGCTTCCACGTCGGCCTGGCGGCGAAGATCGAGCTCCGAGCTGGACCGCAGCAGAAGCTTGTCAAAGCCCCGCTCCCGCAGCATCCGGACGATCGCCGTGCCGACCAGTCCGGTGTGCCCGGCCACGTAGATTTTCGCGTCTTTTTCCATGACCTTGCTTTCTCGACGGCTCAGGACAGGATCCGCTTCGGCTCGCACGTAAACCCGGCATCCTTGAGGGTTTTCTCCTTCTGCGCCTGCTCGAGGTCGGCCGCCACCATCATGTCGATGAGCGCCTCGAAGCCGACTCTCGGCGACCAGCCCAGTTTCTTCCGCGCCTTCGAGGCATCCCCGAGCAGGACGTCCACCTCCGTGGGCCGGTAGTAGCGGGGATCGATCTCGACGTGATCCCGCCAGTCCAGGCCGAGCTTCTGGAAGACCTTCTCCGTGAATTCCCGCACCGAATGCGTCTCGCCGGTTGCGACGACGTAGTCGTCGGGCTCGTCCTGCTGGAGCATGAGCCACATGGCCTCCACGTAGTCCCCGGCGAATCCCCAGTCGCGCTTGGCCTCCATGTTGCCCATGAAGACCTTTTCCTGGAGCCCGACCTTGATGCGCGTGGCCGCGCGGGTGATCTTGCGCGTCACGAAGGTCTCGCCCCGGCGGGGGGATTCGTGGTTAAAGAGGATCCCGTTGCAGCCGAAAAGGTTGTAGGCCTCACGGTAGTTCTTCACGATGTAGTAGGCGTAGACCTTGGCGGCGGCGTAGGGACTGCGGGGATGAAACAGCGTGTTTTCGCTCTGCGGCGGCGGGGCCGCGCCGAACATTTCGCTCGACGAGGCCTGGTAGAAGCGCGCCCGGATGCCCGTTTTGCGGATCGCCTCGAGCAGTCGCAGGGTCCCCATCCCCGTCACGTCCCCCGTGTACTCGGGCATGTCGAAACTGACCCGGACGTGGCTCTGGGCCCCCAGGTGATAGATCTCGTCGGGCTTGATGTCGTGCAGCAAATCCGTGAGCTGTCCCGACACGGAGAGATCCCCGTAGTACAGGAAAAGATGGGCCGCCGGGTCGTGCACGTCCTTGAAGAGATGGTCGATGCGGTCGGTATTGAAGGTGCTCGAACGGCGGATGAGCCCGTGGACCTCGTATCCCTTGCCGAGGAGCAGCTCCGCCAGGTAAGAGCCGTCCTGGCCGGTGATGCCCGTGACGAAGGCTCTTTTCATCGATTCATCCCTTTCTTCTTCTCTGTCTTCGATGCGGCGGGTCTTACCCGGTCCGCCGTTACGGGGACTTTCCCGCTGCGCACATCGTCCTTGATGCGCTTTACGTGACCCCGCCCCAGGCCTTTGACTTCGCAACCGAGCTCGAAGTAGCGGCGGATCGCCCTGTCGTCGAGGATGCCGAAGCAATCGATGATGGCCACAGGCTTTCCCGTTTTTCTCACGATCTCATCGGGGTCCAGGCTCCGGTAGGATTGGTGGCGCACGGCAAGCACCACGGCGTCGGCCCCCCGCATGGCTTTCGAAAGGTCCTGGTGCACGACGAGGTCCCTGAGCCGCTCCTGGTTGCGGAAGAACCGGGACCGGGAATGCCCGGGCGCCGGGTAGGTGTCCTGCTTCTCCATCTCCCACCAGTGCTTCACGTAGGGGTCGTGGACGATGATGTCGGCCCCCATCTCCGTGAGCTTCCGGACGAGGATCTCGGAGCCGCTGTAGCGAGTGTCCCCTACGTCTTCCCGGTATGAAACGCCGAGCACGGCGATCCGGGATGCGGCGACGATCCGGCCCATGTTGCGCAGCGCATCGCGCACAAGCTCCGCGGCGTGCAGGGCGCGGGTGTCGTTGATGTCGATGGCCAGCGGGGTGATCCGGAAGATGTCGTCATCGAACCCCATGAGGGTCTGGTAGGCCCACACGCCGAGCCCCCCGTCCTTGGGCAGGCAATAGCCCCCGATGCCGGGTCCCGGGAAGATCATGTTGGAGTGGGTCGGCCGGACGCGGATGGCCTCGATCACCTTGATGAGGTCCACGCCGTTTCGCTCGGCAAAGAGGCTCCACTCGTTGAGGAAGGCAAGCAGGGTGGCCCGGTAGGAATTTTCCACGATCTTGCAGGTCTCGCTCTCGATGGGACGGTCGAGCACCGTCAACGGGTATTTCCCGGTGTTCAGGACCTCCGTGAGGAACTTCATCACGCGCCGTCGGGCCTCTTCGTTGATCCCGCTGCAGACGCGCCAGAAGTCGCGGATCGAGCAGACGTACTCGCGTCCGGGCATGACGCGCTCGAAGGAGTGCGCCAGGAGAGGCTCCTCGCCGATGCCCCGTTTCTCGAAGGCCTTTTTGACGATCGGGTAGGCCACGTATTCCGTCGTTCCCGGTGGGACGGTCGTTTCGATCAGGACGAGGCAGTCGGGCCGTATTTTCTCGCCGATCACCCTCAGGCTCTCCTCCAGGGCGGCGATGTCGGCCGAACCCTGACGGCAGTCGCCGAGGGTCTCCTTGTTGTAGTCGCACTGGACGTCGACGACGACGGCATCGGCCAGCGTCAGCGCGTCGTAGGTGTAGGTGGCCATGAGGGTTTTTTTCCGCCTGACGCAGCGTTCAATGAGAGGGGCAACCTCGGGGTCCTCCGCCTCGACGGGCGGGACGCCCTGGTTGAGGTAGCCGATCTTCCAGAAAGACCGCGTGGAGGGGCGCTGCATGCCGATGACGAATTTACCCGGCTTTCCCGTCTTGCCGTCCACGGAGTCGGCGATCACGCCGGCCATGACGGCGCCGACGAACCCCAGGCCCATGACGACGACGATCTCCCGTCCTTTGCGCCTCTCTCGAGCGACGATCGTTTTGAGGCGATCGAATTCCTTTGCGTAATCCGCTTCAGCAGGCAGCGGGTAGCCTTTGCCCGCGGGGCAGATGGAAACCCCAGGGGTCTCTTTCGTCGTGTTCCTGGAGCGAACCGCTTTACGTTTCTGCATGAGAGTGTCTCCGTGATCCAGCGTCGGGATAACCCGGTGGCCGGGGGGTGGGATGCGGCCCGAGCAGTGATGCCTGTCATGGTTTTCCTGACGGGCCATGCCTGCCGATGACCAAATGAGGATGATAAACGATGCCGTCGGGGCCTGTCAATACAATTGCCCTGTCGGGGAGCCTGGATGGAGCGGTTACAGCCCGGCAAGGGCCTTCCCGCAGGCATCGAGGGTCCGTTCGATGTCCGCTTCCGAGTGGGCAAAGGAGACGAAGGCGGTCTCGAACTGCGACGGCGGAAGACTGACGCCATGGCGGAGCATGGCATTGAAGTACCGCGCGAAGAGCTTCGTGTCGCATCGCGAGGCCGATGCATAATCCGTCACGTCCCCATCGGTGAAGAAAACAGTGAACATGGAGCCGCACCGGGAGATATGGACGGGGATCCCCTTCTTCCGGAAGAGCGACATCATGGAGCTGCACAGGCGCCGGGTCCGGCGCTCGAGGGCCCGGTAGTCGCAATCATCCCTGAGAATCGCAAGCGTTGCCATCCCCGCGGCCATGGCCAGGGGGTTGCCCGACAGGGTGCCCGCCTGGTAGACGGGACCTGACGGCGCAAGCGCCTCCATGATCTCCCGCCTTCCCCCGAAGGCCCCGACGGGGAGCCCGCCGCCGATGATCTTCCCGAGACAGGTCATGTCGGGCCTGACCCCGGCGAGATACTGGAAGCCGCCGAAGCGCAGCCGGAACCCCGTGATGACCTCGTCGAAGATGAGAACGATGCCGTTCTTCGTGGCCAGTTTCCTCAATCCCTCGAGGAATCCGGTTGCGGGGGGAACGAGCCCCATGTTGCCCGCGGCGGGTTCGACGATGATGCAGGCCATGTCCTTTCCGTGCTTTCGTACGGCGAGCTTGACGGCGTCGAGATCGTTGAAGGGGACGGTAACGGTGAGAGCGGCAAGCCCCCTGGGGATGCCGGGGCTTCCCGGGATACCGAGCGTGGCCACACCGGAGCCCGCCTTGACGAGCAGCGAGTCTGCGTGACCGTGATAGCAGCCTTCGAATTTGAGGATCTTTTCGCGCTTCGTGTACCCCCGCGCCAGGCGGATGGCGCTCATGGTCGCCTCCGTGCCGGAGCTGACCATCCGGACCTGATCCATCGAGGGAAAGGCCTGAATGATCATCCCGGCCATCTCGACCTCGGCGGCCGTCGGGGCCCCGTAGCTGGTTCCTCGTCCGGCCGCGTTTCGGATTTCCCTGACCACGGCGGGATGGGAGTGTCCGAGGATCATGGGTCCCCACGAGGCCATGTAGTCGATGTAGCGATTGCCGTCGACGTCCCAGATCTTCGAACCGTGGGCCTTTGCGACGAAAAAGGGTGACGATCCCACGGACCCGAATGCCCGAACGGGGCTGTTGACGCCTCCGGGAATCAGCTTTTTCGCTTCTTCGAACAGATCGAGAGAACGACTTCGTTTCATGGGGGCTCCTTGATGAAAGGCTACAGGCTACAGGCTAAAGGCTAAAGGCTAAAGGCTAAAGGCTAAAGGAACTGTCCTTCTGCCTGTTGCCTGCGGCCTGCAGCCTAGAAATATTCCATGCTGCTCTTCTTGAACTCCTCCAGGCTCTCGAGTACCTGGTAATCTCCGATTCCCGCCCTGCTCGAGATCGTGCCGATGAGCTCTTCCAGAGATCCTTTTCCCGTGTGGATCATGGTGAACAGGTTGTACCGGCCCTGGAAAGGCGGGCGTCGCTCATAGCAATGGGTGATTTCCCGGAACGATGCGAAAACCCTGCCGGCCTCTTCCGTCCGGTCCGGCGGCACGGCCCAGACCACCATGGCGTTGCGTGTGACACCTGCCTTCTGGTGCCTGAGGAGGGCGCCGAACTTCCGGATATGTCCCTGCTGGATCAGGCTCCGGAGCGTGTCGAGAACGCTCTCCTCGCTTGTCCCTGCCTGCGAGGCGACGGCGAGGAAGGGCCTTTTCTCGTTGGGTAGATCGCCCTGCAGCTGCCGCAGGAGATTCTGCCGATTGTCATCTTCGAAATGATTCATGACCTGATAGACCTGCCCCCAACGAAAGAAGGTAAGAGGGTTCGGCTGCCGTCAAACCCTCCCCAAGATCTCACGGCCCCGCTGTTAGCACAATTAATTTGTACTTGACAATTGATTTTTAACTCTTTACAACGTACGCGGTTGACAGGTCCAATTGCGCTGCAGCGGACGAATGGAAACCGCCTGCGGCTGTCGGCCGAAAGGGGGTGAAAAAGGCAGGTGCGACGGACCGGAGTCAGCATCATTCCGAGAGAGATGATCGGTTTTTCAAACTACAGACAGAGAGGAGGTCGAAATGAAGTCGAAGAAGATGTTTGCAGCGCTGGTTTCCGTTCTTTTGGTATTTGGTTTTGCCTCGATAGCTCTGGCCGCCGAGAAAGAGGGTGGCGCTGATTACACGAAGGCGATCGTTCTGGGTTGTTCCGTGATCGCAGCCGGTATCGCGATGGGTTTCGGGGCCATCGGAGCGGGCTTGGGCATTGGGCAGGCGACAGGCGGTGCGTCGAATGCCGTGGGGAGAAATCCCGAGGCGCAGGGCAAGATCATGCTGACCATGATGGTCGGTATGGCCATGACGGAGTCCGTCGCGATCTACGCACTGGTTGTGTCGCTCGTGATCCTCTATGCGAACCCTATCATTAAGCTGCTTGGCTAATTCATCATCCCTGGTATCATCGGAAAAGGGGAAAGAAGCGAAATAAAAAGAGGCTTCTTTCCCCTTTTTTTATCCTCTCAGTTCCCATCCCGCGGGATCTTCGAGCGAAGTCCCTTCTTTTCCGACTGCCGGTGTTTCGCATCGAGCATCTTTTCCTTCGCCCGCTTCGAGCGCTTGCGCTTTTGCCTGCGGATCTTCTCGGCACGGTCTTTTTCGGCCTCTACGACGCCTTTCTGCAGCTTCTCGATGCGGTCGAGGAGCAGGCGCCTTGCCAGGAAGCGGTTCACCGCCTGAGAGCGCTCCCGCTGGCATTTGACGGTGAGCCCCGTGGGGATGTGCACCAGGTGTACGCAGCTCGATGTCTTGTTGACCTTCTGGCCCCCCGGGCCGGAGGAGCGGACGAAGGTTTCCCTGAAGTCGCTCTCCGCAACCCCGAGGTCCGCCATTCTCTCCAGAAGGGCTTTTTCTTTTTCCGTGGAAACGGTGAATAGGGACATGGGCGGAAACTCGGGGGATTGGGTATAGGGTATAGGGTATAGGGTATAGGGTTCGAAGGTGCTAAGATTTTTTATAAACGAAATGATGCTTCCTTCCCGATACCCGAGCCCCGAAACCCGATACCCTTCTTTAGAGGTTGTAGATCTGTTCGCCGACGAAGTGGATCCAGTGCTCCTTCAGGATCTCTGCCGCCTCCTCGTGATTATCGACGCCGAGGATGAGAATCGTCTCTTTCCCGATGCGTTCGATGGTCGTGTAGATATAGTGGATGTTGATGTCCGCGGCCATGAGGGGCTTGACGATGGCGTTCATGCCTGCGGGGTGGCAGGGAACCTCGACGGCGAGAACCGGCTCCACCTCGAAATTGAACCCGAAGGTTTCCAGGACCTTCTCGGCGCGATCGGGATCGTTGACGACGAGCCTCACGGTGCTGCTCTGGGTCGTGCTTGCCGCGGAGATGGCCTTGGTGCTGATATCCTCCTTCTCGAGGATGTCCACGAGGCGCGCCAGCGACCCGGGGACGTTTTCCAGCTGGATCGATATCTGCTTGATGGTCATGGAGGTTGGCCTCTCCTTCGCCTACTCGATGTGGTTGAAGCCGGCCTCAAAGGCCTTGCGATTGATTTCCATGGCCGCCTTTTTCTTGCTGCCGAGGATCGACTTGAGGCTTTTCAGGTAGCTTTCGGGGGAAACCATCCGGGTCATCTTCACGTAGGCGCCCATCATGACCACGTTCTGCACGCGGGGGTTTCCCAGCTCGGCGGCGATCTCCGCCGTGGGTACCTCCCAGATGTCCACGTCGGAACGTTTCGGCCGCCCCGTGATGATCGACGAATTCAGGAAGAAGGCTCCCCCGGGGGCGATCCGGGTCTGGAAGGTCAACAGGGACGGGTTGTTCATGACGACGAGGTAGTCGGGCTGCGAGGCCACGGGCGAGGCGATCTCCTCGTTCGAGACGGCCACGGTGCAGTTGGCCGTTCCTCCCCGGACTTCTACCCCGTAGGAGGGCAGGTAGGTCACGTGAAAGCCCTCGAACATGGCGGCCTGGGCGAAGCTGTACCCCATCATCAGGACGCCCTGTCCGCCAAAGCCTGCGAAAACGGTCTTAATCTGCATCCTTCCGACCTTTCACGGTGTCCTTGATCACCCCGATGGGGAATGTCTTCGACATGACCTCGTCGACCCAACGGCAGGCATCGACGGCGTTCATCTTCCAGTTCGTGGGGCACTGGGAAAGGACCTCGATCATATTGAACCCGGCGCCGTCGATCTGGCACTGGAAGGCCTTTTTGACGGCCTTCTTCGCCCGGAGGATGTTCTGGGCCGAGTTGACGGCAACCCGCTCGATGTACGCTGTGCCTTCCAGGTTGGACAGGATCTCGCTCATACGGATCGGGTGGCCGTCCAGAATGGCGTTTCGCCCCGGGGGGGATGTCGTGGAGGCCTGCCCGAGAAGCGTCGTGGGGGCCATCTGGCCTCCCGTCATGCCGTAGACGGCGTTGTTGATGAAGATGACGGTGATGTTCTCTCCGCGGTTGGCGGCATGGAAGGTCTCGGCCGTCCCGATGGCGGCAAGGTCCCCGTCGCCCTGGTAGGAAAAGACGACCCGGTCCGGGAGTGTGCGCTTGATTCCCGTCGCCACGGCGCAACCGCGCCCGTGTGGGGCCTCCAGCATGTCCACGTCGAAGTAGTTGTACGCGACGACGGCACAGCCCGCCGGCGGGACCCCGATCGTGATCCCCCGGATGCCCAACTCGTCGATGACCTCGCAGATCACCCGGTGGATGATGCTGTGGCCGCACCCCGCACAGTAATGGAAAGGGGTGCTCTTCAGGGATCTGGGTCGGGAAAAAACCTTCTTCATGCCAGTACCCTTCGATATTCCTGGATGATGGCCTTGGCCAGCTCGGCCGGCGTGGGCACAACACCGCCCGGCCTTCCGTAGAAACTCACGTGCCCTCTACCCTCGAGGGCCAGCTTCACGTCGTCGATCATCTGGCCCGTGCTCATCTCGAAGACGAGGAAGCGGTCGATCCGCTCGGCCGTGTCGCGGATGATCTGCGCGGGGAAGGGCCAGAGGGTGATGGGACGGATGAGGCCCACCTTCATGCCCGAATCCCGAAGCCGGTTGATGGCCCCTTTGGCGATCCGGGCCGCGATCCCGTAAGCAATGATGATCAGGCGCGCGTTGCCCGTCTTGTAGGTCTCGAAGCGGACCTCGTTCTGTTCAATGACCCTGTACTTGCGCACGAGCTTCCAATTGTGCTCTTCCATGCGCAGGGCATCGAGGATGAGGGCCCGAACGAATTTGCTCTTGCCGTCACCGGCCCCCTTGAGAATGTATTTCTCGTTGTAGCGCCGGGGCCGGGGTTTACCGAATTCGACGGGCTCCATCATCTGGCCGGTCATCCCGTCGCCCAGGATCATGACGGGGTTGCGGTACTTGTCGGCCAGGTCGAAGGCGTCCATGGTCAGATCGGCCAGCTCCTGGACGGAGGCGGGGGCCAGCACGAGTGTCCGGTAGTCCCCGTGACCGCCTCCGCGGGTGGCCTGGAAGTAGTCGCCCTGGGAGGGGAGGATGTTTCCCAGGCCGGGGCCGCCGCGCATCATGTTGACGATCACGGCGGGAAGCTCATCGGCGGCCAGGGCCGAAATCCCTTCCTGCTTGAGGGATATCCCGGGGCTGGAGGAAGAGGTCATGGCCCGCGCGCCGGCCGAACTGGCCCCGAGGACCATGTTGACGGCGGCGATCTCGCTTTCGGCCTGGATGAAGGTTCCCCCTTGAGCCCGGCGCATGTTCTCCGCCATGTATTCCGTCAGCTCGTTCTGGGGAGTGATGGGGTATCCGGCGTAAAACCGGCATCCGGCACGGATGGCCGCTTCGCCGATGGCCCAGTTTCCCGCGATCAGAATCTTATCGCTCACGATAGACCTCGATGGCCACTTCCGGGCAGCTGATGGCGCACAACATGCAGCCCGTGCAGTCCTCGTTTTCCTTGCAGGCAACGGGGTGATAGCCCTTGGAGTTCAAGTCGGTTGTCGCGATGATCAGGGACTTTTTGCAGGCCTGGATGCACAGGTGGCACTCCTTGCAGAGATTCCTGTCGATCACGATGCGGGCTTTCACCGTTTTTTCTCCTTCCGGGTGATTACAAAAAGGGTATCAAGTTGCGAATCAAAGCGTTTCTCCGCTCGAAAGTCAAGGGATTTTTAGCGAGTTGCCTTGACGGCGCAGGCGGCGCCGTAGTAGAACCGTTCCATGGCTCAGGGCGCGCGGAACGGTCTCCGGGAAAGGAATTCCGGTTATCCGGCCGAAGCCCCGGACAGGCAGTCCATGTTCAATGCCCGACTCGTCAACGACCCCTTCGGGGACCCTGCCCTGTACCTCGACCTGAGATACCGCAGGGAAGCCCTCCTCTTTGACCTGGGCGACATCCAGCGCCTGCCGCCCCGCATGATCCTCAAGATCGATCACATCTTCGTCACCCACACCCACATGGATCACTTCATCGGTTTCGATCACCTGCTGCGCATCTGCCTGGGGCGAGAGAAGCATCTTGCCCTTTGCGGACCGCCGGGATTCATCGGCAATGTGGAAGGGAAACTGAAGGCATACACGTGGAACCTGGTGGAAAACTACACAAACGATTTCAGGCTGATCGCGACGGAGATACACCCCGACAGGACGGAAACGGCGGTCTTTTCCTGCCGGCAGGCCTTCCGGCCGGGGAAGGAACGACGGGAAGCCCCTTTCGACGGCACGATTTTGGAGCGGGAGGCTTACCGGGTGAAAGGGATCTTCCTGGATCACAGGGTTCCCTGCCTGGCCTTCCGCCTGGAGGAAAAGCGCCGGGTCAACGTCAGGAAGAATGCCCTTGCGGAGATGGGGCTGCCCGGGGGCGAATGGATCAACTCGCTCAAAGACAGCATCCACCGGGACGACCCGGATGACCGCTCTTTCAGGGTCTGGTGGAAGGGGCAGGACAGGAAGATCGTAGAGAGGATCTTGCCTCTCGGCGAATTGAAGGAGAAGATCGTAAAGCTGACACCGGGCCAGAAGATCGTCTACATCTCCGACGTGATCTACAGCCCCGGGAACGCCGAGCGGATCGTGGAACTGGCCCGCGGGGCCGACGTGCTCTACATCGAAGCCTGTTTCCTCGAGGAGGACCGTGAGCGGGCGGCTGACAAGTACCACCTGACGGCCCTGCAGGCGGGGCGCCTGGCGCGGCTGGCGGGTGTAAAGCGCTTCGTTCTCTTTCACCATTCCCCGAAGTACAGGGGAATGGAGGAACGTCTCGAGGAGGAGGCGATGAGGGCTTTCGAAGAAGGGGTCTAGGGTTTCGGGTATAGGGTATAGGGAAGGAAGGAGATTTTTTTGACCCGATACCCGAGACCCTAGCCCCGATACCCTAAATTCTTTCGACCTGGAATCCCTGCATCTCGATGGCCACGGCCCGTTGAAGGATCTCGATGGTGATCACGAAGAGGTCTTTCCGGGGGTCCGCCTTCACAACGAGCCCCTCGATTTCCTTGAAGGGCCCGTCGAGAATCCGCGCACGTTCCCCGACCCTGGGGTAGCGATAGTGCTGGATCTCGATCTTCGAATCCACGAGCCGCCGGATGGCCTCGATTTTCTCGTCGGGCACGGGGATCGGGACGTGCCCCCCGGTTGTCCCGAGCATCTTGACAACCCCCGCCGTTTTCAGGACATCAAGCCGTGCCTGATTGTCGGCCGTGGCCAGCTGCACGAACAGATAGCCCGGAAACATGGGAAGCTGAATCTTTTTCCGGCGGTCCTTCCTGCGGCTCCATACCTCGATCTTCGGCAGGAAGGCGTCGATCGACTTCAGGACAAGGCTGTCGCAGACCTTGCTCTCGTGGCGGCTTCTTGTGTGGACGGCATACCAGGGCATCAGGCGCACGCCTCCGGCGTCGCGGGAAGAGGGAATCGGGTATCGGGTATCGGGTATCGGGTGTGGAGCAGGAACATAAAACAGGATCCCCCTCTCAGTGCGGTTCTATGTTTCAGTCGTGAATGAAGCGGGCATCGACGATGACATCCCCTCCTTTGTGGGTAACCTGCCGGATCGCGAGCGGGATGGCCTGGTCGACGGTCCTTACGGAAAGCTCCCCGATGGCGTCGGTTCCCTTCCCGAAAAGCTTCGGAGCGGAGATGATGATGATCCGGTCGGCAAGACGCTCCCGGATGAACGAGGTGATCACCCCGGCCCCCCCCTCGACGAGAAGCGACGAGACCTGGCGCCTGCCCAGCTCCGAGAGGACGGCGGAAAGGTCCACCTGCCGGGTTCCGGCAACCCTGACCTCGATTCCTTCGTTCATGAGCAGCTTGCTCTTCTTTTTGTCCTGCCCGGAAGTCGTGAATACGAGGGTTCGGACCCTGTCCTGGTCCTGCAGAACCCGGGCGCCCGGACTGATTTTCAGCTTTGAGTCGATGACCACGCGAAGGGGGTCGCGCCCCTTGATCAGGCGGCACGTGAGTTCCGGGTCGTCCTTCGTGACCGTGCCCGAGCCCACGAGGATGGCGTCGTGAAGGCTCCGCAGGCGATGGGCAAAGACACGGGAAGGCTCCGAACTGATCCAGCGGGAATGCCCCGTCGAGGTGGCGATTTTCCCGTCGAGAGACTGGGCGAATTTCAGCGTGACGAAAGGGATGCGGGTCCGTATGAACTTGAAAAATGCCTCGTTGATCTCCCTGCACTGATCCTCGAGCACGCCCACGCGGGTCTCGATGCCGTGCCGCTTGAGCGCTGCGACCCCCCGTCCCGAAACGAGCGGGTTGGGGTCGACGGTCCCGATCACGACCCTGGCCGGCTTTTCGCTCACGAGACGCTCCACGCATGGGGGGGTCCTTCCGTGGTGCGAACAGGGCTCGAGGGTGATGTAGACCGTCGAGCCTCGGACCGGCTCTGCCGCGTTCTCGATGGCGTTGATCTCGGCGTGGTTTTCACCGCAGCAGCGATGCCAGCCCTTTCCGATGATGCGGCCGTCGCGGACGATGACAGCCCCCACGAGGGGGTTGGGGCTGGCCCAGGGCGCCCCGCGTTTAGCGAGGCCGAGGGCCATCTTCATGTAACGCTCGTCGGTCATATCACATCCCCTTCGATCTTGTCATCCGCCCATGCCGTTTCTGGAACGCCCCTTGCAGATCAGAAAAAGCTTGCGGGAGGGCGGCTCCACTATACAGAATGCGGGCAGTCCTGTACAGATTGAAAACGAAAGTGTGGCTGGAGAGCGGGCCGGTGTTGTGGTATAACGGCCAAGCTCACATCGTCAGATCAGATTGGAGGGTTTCATGAAAGGGATTGTTCTTGCGGGGGGTCTCGGGACGCGCATGCACCCCCTGACCAAGGTGACCAACAAGCATCTGCTTCCCCTGTATCGCGAACCGATGATCTACTACCCGATCCGGACGCTGGTCAATGCGGGCATCGACGAGATCCTGATCGTCACCGGGGGCAACAACGCGGGGGATTTCCTGAAGCTGCTGGGAAACGGCAGGGAGTTCGGTCTGAAGCACCTGAATTACACCTACCAGGAGGGGGAAGGCGGGATCGCCGCCGCCCTGGATTTGGCCGCGTACTTTGCCGACGGGGACAAGATTGCCGTGGTCCTGGGTGACAACATCATCGAGAAGAACATCCGGAAGGCCGTCGAGGCGTTCAAGAAGCAGCAGCGGGGCGCCAAGATCCTGCTCAAGGAGGTCCCGGACCCCCAGCGCTTCGGGGTGCCGGCCTTCGAGGGCGAGCGCATCGTCCGGATCGACGAGAAGCCGAAGCAGCCGGCCTCCCACTATGCCGTGATCGGGATCTACATGTACGACGCCACGGTGTTCGACGTGATCAAGACGCTGAAACCTTCGAACCGCGGGGAGCTGGAGATCACCGACGTGAATAACCACTACATCCGCGAGGGGACGATCACCTGGGATGTCCTGGACGGGTGGTGGTCCGATGCGGGCACCTTCGATTCGCTGATGTACGCCGGCAACATGGTGGCCAAGACGGGGGCGAACAAGGTCGATTGAAGCCGCTTCGCGGCGGGAATCGGGCGTCGGGATTCGGGCCTCGGGACAAAGAACTGGAATCCGGATTCCGGAATCCCGACTCCTGAATCCGGAAATGAGCGTTGGGCAACTTCATAAAAAGGATGAGAGGGCTTTCCATGATCGAGGGCGTAAAGGTCAAGAAGCTGAAGGTCATCCCCGACGAGAGGGGGCGTTTGATGGAGATGTTCAGGGCCGACGACGAGTTCTTCGAAACCTTCGGCCAGGCCTACATGACGACGGCGTACCCCGGGGTGGTGAAGGGCTGGCACTACCACAAGCGACAGTCCGACAACATGACCGTCGTGAAGGGGATGATGAAGATCGTGCTCTACGACGGCCGCAAGGGCTCGCCGACGCACGGCGAGGTGAACGAGTTCTTTGCAGGCGAACAAAACCCGATCCTGCTCCATATCCCGCCCCTCGTCTTTCACGGCTTCAAGTGCATCTCCATCGAGGAGGCCCTCGTGATCAACATTCCGACGGAAGTGTACCGGTACGACGACCCCGACGAGTACCGGGTGCACCCACACGACAATGAGATCCCCTATGACTGGGCTCGGAAGGACGGGTGAGGGGAATTTCGAAGAGCGGAAGATCGGAAGTGAGGAAGAGCGGATAAAAACGAATCAAATGGACAAGAACGGGAGGAACCTGCCTTTGAGTCGCATGCAGCGGCCCGGGGCGACGTCATGAATACATTCCTGGCTGTCATCGCATTTATTTTCGGAGCCATGATCGGCAGTTTCCTCAACGTCTGCATCTGGAGGATCCCCGAGGGGAAGTCCATCGTATTGCCTGCCTCCCACTGTCCGAAATGCGGAAAATCCATCCGCCCTTACGACAATATCCCCGTGTTGAGCTGGCTCGCCCTGCGCGGGAGATGCCGGGACTGCGGCGAGCCCATTTCGCCGCGGTATCCCCTGGTCGAAATCCTGACGGCCTTGCTTTCCCTCGCGATGTTCTGGAAGTACGGCCTGAGCCTCGAGTATCTTGCCGCCTTTCTTTTCGCGGCGTCTCTCGTCGTCATCACCTTTATCGATTTCGACCACCAGATCATCCCCGACGTGATCTCGCTGCCGGGAATCCCCGTTTTTCTCCTGCTGGCCGTCTTCGTGATGGGCGTCGGGTTTACGGAATCCATCCTCGGGATCCTCATCGGCGGCGGGTTTCTTTACCTGATCGCGGTGGGGTACGAACTTCTCACCCGGCGCGAGGGAATGGGGGGAGGAGACATCAAGCTGCTGGCCATGATCGGGGCCTTCCTGGGCTGGAAGTCCCTGTTTTTCGTCGTATTCATGAGCTCGATCCTCGGGGCGCTGGTCGGTGTCGTGCTGATCCTGATCAAGGGAAAGGACATGAAATATGCCGTACCCTTCGGGCCCTTTCTTTCGATTGCCGCCGTGATGTACCTCTTTGTGGGCAGCGAGCTGACGCACCTCGTTCTCTTCCGAAGTCTTCCCTGAGCCATCCTCGTCCCGCCACCCCGGTACCGGGAAATTTTCTCTCAAGTTTTTCCCCCCACATTCCGAAAAAGAATTCAGAAGAGTTCTAACCCGTTGCCGGGTGGGCCTCTTCGAGGGTTCAGATCGCTTTCAGGGAACGGCCTGATAAGGGCAAACCATCCGAAAGGGTGGGGCGCAAAATCACTGGCCTAAGTCCGATCCAGGATAGGGCGGCAGGATTGCCGGGCAGGACATCCGATTTCGAGGCGAGACGGGGCTCCCCTCCGGGGCGGCCCGACGACTCGCCACCCATCCCATCTCCTCCCCGCCCGGGTTCATCCACCTGCCTGACGATCCGACCGGCACCGGCCGGGCGAGCCTTCCGCAGCCGCTGCGGGTTCGATGCGGGCACACTTCTTGCTGAACTGGAAGTGATTTCCCGGTCCGATGGAAGATCCTCTGATCCGGGGTCGTCCGGGTCGGGAAGAAGAACCATGAAGGATCAAGAGAAATTGCCGTCATGACACATTTACGACGCCCCACACTTCAGACGGGAGTTCCGGCCTGGCGGGCTGTCTCCGGGGGCCTGCAGGCAGGCCGGGGGCTCCTCCATCGCACTGAGGGCTTTTCCATGGTCGAGCTGCTCATCACGCTCGTCCTGCTCGGCATTGCCATGGCCATCGCCGTTCCCTCCTTCCGCGGCTGGGTCGATAACTCGAACCTGAAAGCGGCAGCCCGGACCCTGTCGTCGGACATCGCGTACCTGAGAGAGGCGGCCATGTCGAGCGGAAGGAGCCACACGATCGCCTACGACATGGCTCAGAACCGCTACACCCTGCGCTGGGACAGTGACGGCGCCGGAACCTATGCCGATGTGCCGAACTACCCTGCACTGAGGCCCATGTCGGATCACGGCGGCGGAATCCAGATCACCAGTGTCACCCAGACGCCGATCACGATCCGGTCGGGCGGGTCCATCAACCCCTTCGGCACCGTGGTGATAACCAACAGTCGCGGCTCCACGGCCACGATTTCGACGCTGATCACAGGAAGGTCCCATGTCACGTACAGCATGCAATAACCGCGGGATCACCATCGTGGAGGTGCTCATCACGCTGTTCCTCACGGCCGTCGGCATCATGGCTCTTCTGTCCATGCAGCCCACGTCCTGGAACGCGGCGGGGCGCTCCGACTTCATGGGCCGGGCCGCCGGCATCCTCCAGAGCGAACTGGAGCGCAACGAGCTCTGGATCATGAACCCGGCAAACGCCGTCTCAACGGGGGTGCTGCCCGTACGAAACGTGTATGCCAGCAGCCAGTCCACCCAGCAGGCCGGCGACGTGCCCTTCACGGTGAACACCACCGTCCTGCCCCTCGGAGGCGCGACCAATGCCTGGACGGTCACCATCCAGGTCACCTGGCCGGGCAACACGCGCGGGGTCCAGGAAACCGCCATCGTATCCAGACAGGAGTATTTCAGGCAATGAACGCTCATCTGAACCATTCAAGGGGTTTCACCGTCGTCGAGCTCGTCATGGCCATGGCCGTCGGGGTCGTGCTGCTTGCCGCCGTGTCCACGGCCATGGTGGCGGGGCAGCGGTCCTCCACGGGGATCGAACGCAAGGTGACGACGAACCAGGATGCCCGGGCCGCTCTCGAGATCATGGCCTCGGAGATACGCATGGCCTCGTTCAACTCCCTCTTCACGGTGAACCTCTGGCGCGACCCGGCCAACTGCAACGTGTCGGGAAACCAGACCTGGAAGGGGATCCAGGAGGCCACGGCCACGGCGATCACCGTTGAAATGGATATCGAATCATCGCCGAACCCCAGCGGGGTGTGTGGAGATACAGCCGGCGAGATCATCCGCTACGAGTACGATGCGGCAAACCTGCGGCTCACCCGGGAGTCCATCACCTGCACGCCCGGCCGAAGCGCGGCGAACGCGCTGTCGTTCCTGGGGCCCATCGCCGGGCAGCCCGACGTGAGGACCGTCGAGGTCGCCAACGGGGCGCTGCCCGTTTTCCGATATTTCGACGGCCGGGGTTTGGAGATTCCTGTTGCGACCCTGCCGGCGGCCATTCCGAATATCCGCCGCATCGAGATCGCACTGCTCGTCCGCTCGGCCGATGCGGACCCGAACACGGGCCAGAAAAGGCAGATGGCCTATTCGACCAGTGTCATCCCGAGGAACCATGGCATCACCGGATTCTGATAAAGGACGGATCACTATGAGACGAAGAAGAGACGAAAGGGGCTTTGCCCTCGTGGCCGCGCTGCTGGCCAACCTGATCCTGCTGGCCGTGGGGATCATCGCCCTCAATCTCTCGACGCAGGACATCCGAATCAGCATGCGCTCCGTGGGCGACAAGAAGGCCGTCAATGCCGCCGAGGCGGGGCTGCACTGGCTGACGGTCAATTTCGACGCCGCCACCTACACCACGTTGATCAGCGCAACCCCCCGTCTTGTGGAGAACAACGCGGATGCCAACACTCGCTACAAGATCGACAACATCGCGGAGCCCACGACGGGCCCCGCGCAGATTCCCCTGCCGGGCTTCTCCATCGGCGGGTCTCAGACCTGGGGGCAGGCCCGGTACGATGCGCGGATCACCGGGGAAAACCCGGCCTACAACACCAGTGTGACGATCGACGTGGGGCTCGGGCACGGCCCCGTCGAAATGGGCACCATGTCCCGATAGGGAATAGACAACCATGAAATCGCCGGTCGCGATCATCGCCGCCATCCTGATCATCCTGCTCTGCGGGCCGGGGATCTCCCTTGCCGAGAACTGCGCAACCGATGAGGAGTGCACGGAGATAGGGCTTTTCACGAACGTGGCCCCCGAGGCCATGATCGTCCTCGACATGTCCGGGAGCATGAAGTGGAACCCGCCGGGGGACGTCTTCCACTGCCCCGGCGGGATCACGTCCTGCTATTACAACCCCGCCAACGGCAGTTGCTGGACCATTTCGAACAACCCGGCGCTCTACAACGACTACAAAACGAGTTACTACCCCCCCTGGACGCAGCAATGCGGCAACTCGGTCCTCAAGCGCTACAGCAACGCGATCTGCTCGGGCCCCTTTTACCAGACGAGCACGGAGATGCCCGGTTACGGCACCGACTGCGCCCGCTATCTCATCGCAAGGGACGTCATCAAGAAACTGCTCGACGACAACAAGGACGGCCGGGTCTTCACCGACGACGACACGAGCCTCAACATCCGGATGGGCTTCGCCAAGTTCCAGGGCGCCTACTACCAGGAGTGGAAGCCCATCGGGACGTCCTACCGCAACATCTACTGCGGCGCCCCCTTCGGCTCCCTCACGTACTGCACGACGCCGACATCGTATAACATCGCGGATTACAAGTGCATCCTGCGCTCGATGATGACCGACTCGAGTGTCGCCGGCGCCACGCCTCTCGCCCTTGCCCTCGAGAGCGTGAAAACGACCCTGGACACGAGGAAGGCCGCCGACACCTACAAAAACTGCCGGCAGCGCTTTGCGATCCTGCTCTCGGACGGGGCCGACACGATGTACTGCGGCAGCGCCGTCAACGACACGGACCGCACCCAGTACAAGCGCAGGCGGGCCTCCGTGGCCCGCGCGAAGGCCCTGGGAGATGCGGGCTACAGGGTCTTCATCATCGGCTTCGGCGCCAACATGCCCGACATCGAGAAGAACACCCTGAACTGGATGGCCTACTACGGCGGCACGGACAACCCGCTGGCTCCCAACACGGGGGACAAAACCGCCCTCGACCCGAGCCTCTTCGAGGCGGACCCCTGCGCCGAGTCGTCGACGACGGGGACCTGTGACGACACGAGCACCCAGTGCTTCGCCACGTCCAACGATCCCGGGAACACGCCCCTTTCGGGCTACGCCTTCATTGCCGGCAACGCCACGGAGCTCGAGGCGGGCCTGCGGGAGGCGATCAACTACATCCGCGAGGCCAACTACGCCTTCTCGCAGTCCTCGGTGGCCTCGTCGCGGATCGCCGACGAGAACTTCCTCTACGAGGTGTCCTTCCAGCCGGTGAACAACGACCCCATGTGGCTGGGGCACCTGCGCAAGTACCAGATCCTCAACGACGGCTCCGTGGGGAGCGCCCTCTGGGACGCCGGCCAGCTCCTGCAGGCCCGCGACCCGGCGACGCGCGTCATCAAGACGTATAAAGGAGGGGCCCTCGTCGATTTCACGACGGCGAGCATCACCTACACGGACCTGGGCGTCGAGGACGACACGCGGCGCACCGAGGTGGTGGGATACATCCGGGGCGAGTCGACCTACAACAAGGACAACTGGAAGCTGGGCGACATTTTCCGGGCCAACCCCGTGACGGTGGGCACGCCGTCGTACACCTTCAAGGACATGCTCGACGGGGCCAATGCCTTCGCCGCGCACCGTGCGAACCACGTCCGCTCGTCGGCCAACGGGCAGCGGATCGTCCTGGGCGGCGCAAACGACGGGCAGATGCACGCCTTCAAGACCTCCGACGGCTCCGAGGCCTGGAGCTTCATCCCGCCCAACGTGATCCCGAAGCTGCGCCAGATCGCGCACTCCTCGCACCCGGCGGGCATGCCCCACGTCTACTTCGTCGACGGGCCCATCTCGGTGGCCGACGTGTGGCTCGGCACCGGGGCGGGAACGACGAAGTCGGCCTCGGACTGGAAGACCCTGCTCGTATTCGGGCTGGGCCGGGGCGCCGACCCGAACCTCTGGAGCTCCTCGTCGGACTGCCTGAGCGACTTCAGCCTCGTCTACGACGCCACGCGGCCCCACTACTGCGGCTTCTACGCGCTGGACATCACCGACACCATGAACCCCGTCTACAAGTGGCGGATCACCCCGTCGAGCGCCGAGGCGCCCTACCTGGGCGAGCCCTGGAGCAAGATGATGATCCACCGGGTGAAGGTCGGCGGCAGCGAGAAGTGGGTCGGCTTCATGGGCGGCGGCCACAACTGGGCGGTCTGCAACCCCTACGACGGCGCGGGGACGGACTGCGACAAGCGCGGCAAGGGCTTCTTCGTGATCGATCTCTCCAGCGGGTCCGTCCTCTGGAGCTACACCCGGCTCGGCAATGCCGACATGAACTACGCCCTGGCGGGGGCGCCTGCGGCCGTGGACAGCGACCTCGACGGTTTCACGGACACGGTCTATGTCGGGGACCTGGGCGGGAATATGTGGCGGTTCCGCTTCCCCACGGACAGCACGGCATCCTGGACGGGCAGCCGCCTGCTCGCGCGCAGCGACGGGTACGGCCCGGTCTACGGAATGCCGAGCGTCGCCAAGGACGTCAACGGAAAGCTCTGGGTCTACTGGGGGACGGGCGACAAGACGGAACCCATCGTCGTGGGCGCAAACGTCGAGAGGTTCTTCGCCGTGAAGGACTCCGACATGACCGGCACCTGGACGGGGAGCAACCTGGAGAACATCACGTCGTCGACCTACACGGACAACGCCACCAAGCACGGCTGGTACATGAACCTGCCCGGCGGCGGCGAGAAGGTGCTGGGCGAGGCCACGGTCTTCGGGGGGGTGGTCTACTTCACCACCTATACGCCCGGCGGCACGGAAATCACCGATCCCTGCAACGCGGCGGGCTCGGCGAAGATCTACGGGGTGTCCTACATCGAAGGGGCGGGAAGCCTGACCGGAAACGTCCGGAGCATCACCCTGGGCGTAGGGATTCCCACGGCGCCCACGCTTTCGCTCAACCCCTACAGCCCCACGCCGGATCTCTACGTGACGATCAGCGGAGGCTCCGGGACGGGGGCGACGACGATCAAGGCGCCCATCACCCCGGGCGGGATGTCCAACCGCACCAATATCCTCTACTGGCGCGACAGAAGGGTGCAGCAGTAACGATGGGGGGCTCGAGCAGACCCCGCACGACGGAAAACAGGAACCGGGACGACGGCACCCATTGGCAGCCCCGTCATGGGGTCGGGAGAACCAGCATGCGCGATGCAACGAGAAACATGTTTCTGATGATGGCCTCGGTGATGATGGCCCTCGTGCCCGTCACGGCATTCGCCCAGGACGGCGAGGAAGGCCTCTTCAGCGCCGTTGCCCCGGACACCGTCATCGTCCTGGACATCTCGGCCAGCATGCAGACCAACCCGATCGATTCGATGGATGGAGACGGCAAGCCGAGCAAGCTCTACGGAAATGCGGACTGCTCCGGGACGACGTTCTACGACACGCCCCAGCCGGGGTACACGACCAAGTGCCAGAAATTCCTCATCGCCCAGCGGGCCATTTTCAACGTCCTCGACGACAACAAGGACGG
This sequence comes from Syntrophaceae bacterium UBA5744, assembly GCA_002419215.1. GTDB lineage: Bacteria > Desulfobacterota > Syntrophia > Syntrophales > UBA2192 > UBA2192. The sequence goes on along the minus strand of DIFQ01000039.1, from coordinate 31,282 downwards.
GGTGATCAACAGCCAGGACGACTCGAGCCTCAACATCCGGATGGGGTTCTACGCCTTCAACAGCTACGTGTACAAGATGAAGGACATCGGGAAGTCCTACGCCAACATCTTCTGCGGGAAGACCTCCTGCAGCCTCGCCAGTCCCTACGACTATGCCGGGACCGGCAACGTCCTCCACCTGACCGACGACCGGAATCCGGAAGCCATTTACAGCTCGAACACGGCCATCGCCCTGGCCCTCGAAGAGGTCAAGACCTACCTGGACGCCCACAAGGCGGCCGACACCTATAAAAGCTGCCGCCAGAAGTTCGTCATCCTCGTCACCGACGGCGGCGACACGAAGTACTGCGACGGAAACGGCGACGGCAACCAGGTCGACCAGTACAAGCGAAGGCGCGCCTCCGTCCTGCGGGCCAAGGACCTGGCCGACGCGGGCTACAAGGTCTTCGTCATCGGCCTGGCCCAATCGGTCTACCCCTTTCTGCTCAAGACCATGAACTGGATGGCCTACCACGGCGGCACGGACAACCCGCTCGTGACGAACACCGGCAACCCCGCCACCCTGCTTGTGAGCTATTTTTCGCCCGATCCATGCGCCGTGGACGACACGATCCGCTTGACCGGTGACTGCGGAGGCATGAGCCCCTATTGCTACGTTACGACCGCCGATCCCGGGTACGTCAACAATCCGCTCGACGGCTACGCATTCCTCCCGAACAACGCGTCGGAGCTGGAGGCTTCGCTGCGGCAGGCCATCGACATCATCCAGCACCAGAGTTACTCCTTCTCGCAGTCCTCCATCGCCTCGTCGCGTGTGGCCGACGAGAATTTCATCTACGAGGCCTCGTTCCAGCCCGGCTTCATCAGCACGAAGTGCCCCTTCTGGGCGGGGTACCTGGAGAAGTTCCAGCTGGACGCAAACGGCAACGTCGGCACGACGGCATTGGCAAACGCCGGCACGAAGCTGCGGGACAAGGACTCGGCCCTGCGGAGCATCTGGACCTACAAGGCAGGGGCCCTTGTCAGCTTCAACGCCGCAAACATCACGCCCGCGGACCTGGCCATCACAACGGGAACGGACGCGGAGAAGGCGACCCGGCGAAACGAGGTCGTGGGCTACATCCGCGGCGAGTCGACCTACAACCCCGACAGGGCATCCCTCACCAAGGTCTACAAGATGGGGGATATCTTCCGTTCCTCCCCGGTCACCGTGGGGACCCCCTCGTCGGATTTCCAGGATGTCCGCGACGCAAACCACGCTTTTGCGGCCTTCCGGGCGGCGAACCCGCGGACGTCGGCAACGGGAGAGGGCGCAGGGAAACGGATCGTCGTCGCGGGAACGAACCTGGGACAGCTCCACGCCTTCCGGACCAGTGATCTCGACGAAGTCTGGAGCTTTATCCCGCCCAACGGCCTCCAGAAGCTGAGGCTGATCGCCCACAAGGCGGAGCCGGCAAACCAGCAGCATATCTATTTCGTAGATGGCCCCATCAGTGTCGCCGACGCGTGGGTGGGGACGGGCGAAGGCACGGCCAAGTCCAGCGGAGACTGGAAGACGATCCTCATCGTCGGAGAGGGCCGGGGGGCCAACAAGGTCCTCTGGAGCACCTCGTCGAGCTGCGAGACGGGTTTCAACAACATGTACAAACCCGCAACCGGCCATGTCCACTACTGCGGCTACTGGGCCCTGGACATCACGAACACCCTGGCCCCCGCCTTCAAGTGGCGGATCACGCCCACGGACGCGGGCGCTCCTTACCTGGGCGACCCGTGGAGCAAGGTCATGATCCACCGGGTGAAGATCGCCGGCAACGAGAGATGGGTCGGGTTCCTCGGGGGCGGCCACCAACTCTCTGTCTGCAATGAAACCGGCTGCGACAAGCGCGGCAAGGGGTTCTTCGTCATCGACCTGGCCAACGGAAACGTGCTGTGGAGCTACACGAGGGCCGACAACGCTGCCGTGGATTATGCCATGCCGGCCCCGCCCGCCATGGTCGATACCGACCTGGACGGATTCATCGACACGGCCTATATCGGGGACCTGGGCGGCAACATCTGGCGCTTCAAATTCTGCTCGTCCACGGACTCGGGCTCCTGCAACACGTCGAACTGGACCGCCTCCCGCCTCTACGAGAGGGTCGGGGGCACGGGGGCCATTTACTCGGCCCCGGCCGTTGCGAGGGACCCGAAAGGCAATCTCTGGCTTTACTGGGGGACGGGAGACAGGCTGGAGCCGATCTCCGTGGGCGGCGGCTCTGAGCGCATCTATGCCGTGAAGGACACGGGGGGCGCCGTGACACTCGCCAATCTCGAGAACGTCACCGGCTCGACCTACACGGACACGGACGAGAAAAAAGGCTGGTACATCATCCTGGCCGGACAGGGCGAGAAGGTGCTCGCCGAACCGGTCGTCTTCGGGGGCGTGGCATACTTCACGAGCTACATCCCGACCGTCGGCGGCGATCCCTGCCAGCAGGCGCTGGGGACGGCCCACGTCTACGCCCTGGGGTACCTCACGGCCGCATCGGCAACGGGGACGGGCAGCCGGAGCATCCAGGTCGGGTACGGGATCCCGACGGCGCCCATTGTCTCCTTCAGGCCCGGCGGGGCGGCGGCCGACCTGTACGTGACGGTCAGCTCGGCAACCTACACGAGCACGAAGACGGTGAAGACCTCCCTGACGCCGCCCATGCCGTCGAACCGCTCGAACATCCTCTTCTGGCGCGACCGGCGGGTGCAGTCCAGTGCGCCGCCCGGCGGGTCAGATTCGAATCCGTAGCGGGATTTCCCGCCGGGGACAGGACCGGAGGTGCCCGCTGTTCTCGGGCGGCGGGCGAAGCAGGGGCCGCAGGCTCAGGATCAACAGGCGGGGCCTGCGGACGCAACGGAAATCGGCAAAGGTTATCAGTCGAAGACCGCCGCAAGGAGCCATGGAGGGACCGGCGGGTTGGACGCAGGGAGTCGCCTTCCCCGCGGGTGTAGAACGCTTACTGGATTGGAGAGGTCAACGGACATGAAAAAGAAAGCAGTCGTCCTTCTTGCGATCGGAGTGGCTATGATACTGTCCATCGGACCGGCCCCGGTATGCCGGGCCGACGAGACGGGTCTTTTCACCTCCATCGCCCCCGATGCCATGATCGTTCTCGACCTCTCGGGCAGCATGCGATGGAACCCGGGAGGCGAATGCGACAGTTCGCAGGAGCCCCTCCGGCGTTTCGGCAACGATACCTGCTCGGGCGAAAATTTCCACGACACCCCCCGGCCGGGCTACGCGACCGACTGCGCCCGCTACCTCATTGCGAAGAGGGCCATCTACCAAATCCTCGACGACAACCAGGATGGGGTGATCGACGTCAAGGACGAGGCCGGCCTCAACGTCCGGCTCGGCTTCTGGACATTCAGCACGAAAAACCAGAAGCACAGGGACATCGGGCAGCCCTATGCGGCGATCTGGTGCGGCAACAGCGCCTGCTCCGGGGTCGATTCGACCGTCTACACCGGCGAAAACGCGATCCTCTTCTGGACCGACAGCAGGCAGGAAAGACAGCGCGTCTACGGCAGCACGAGCCTGGCAAGCTGCATGGAGGCCGTGAAGCCCTACCTGGACGATCACAGGAAGCAGGATGCCTACAAGAGCTGTCGCACCAAGTTCGTCATCCTCGTAACGGACGGGCAGGACACGCTTTACTGCAACGGCAACGGGTCGGGAGACCAGTCCGACCAGTACAAGCGCAGGCGGGCTTCTGTCTCGAGAGTCAAGGCCCTGCGCGACGCGGGTTACAGGGTCTTCGTCATCGGCCTGGGCGACAAGATGCCCGATTATCTGAAATGGACGCTCAACTGGATGGCTTACTACGGGGGCACGGAGAATCCCGACGCCGACAGGAAGGGCAGCCCCTCCGCCCTGAACATCGCCTCCATCAACGCCGATCCCTGCGCCTGGTCTTCGACGACGGGTTCCTGCAGCGGATCGAGCGACCGGTGCTTCGCCGCATCAAACGATCCGGGTGCGATCGAGCTCGGCGGCTATGCCTTTGTCTCCACCCATTCGAAGGAACTCGAGACGGCCCTCCGCACGGTCATGACCTCTATACGCGATGCCTCCTACTCCTTCAGCACGCCGTCGGTGGCCGCATCCAGGACAACGAACGAGGACTACCTCTATGCGGCCTCCTTCCTGCCGAGCAACACGGATCCCTTCTGGAGAGGCTCCCTCAAGAAATACGCGATCCTGCCGGACCAGTCCCTGGGCGGCGTCCTGGCCGATGCGGGCACTGCCCTCCAGGGCACTGCCGCGGGCAACCGGAAAATCCTGACCGCAAAAGGCGGCTCCCTGGTCCCGTTCACCGCGGAGAACCTGACGGCGGCGGATCTGGGCGTGGGCGACACGAAAAGGCGCGACGAGGTGGTCGGCTACATCCGCGGCGAGGCGGCGCACAACGCGGACAAGGACTCCAAGGACAATGTCTGGAAACTCGGCGACATCTTCCACTCCAACCCCGTCACGGTCGGCACGCCCTCGCAGTATTTCGTCGACCCCAGGGACAAGGGGAAAGCCTACGACACGTACCGCATCGCGAACCGGCGCACTTCGGACAACGGCAGGCGGATCATCGTGGCCGGGGCCAACGACGGCCAGCTTCATGCCTTCCAGACGTCCGAGCTCAAGGAAGCGTGGAGCTTCATCCCCCCGAACCTTCTCGTCCGTCTCAAGGAAATCGCCCACAGTAAACACCCTACGAACCTGGCGCACCGGTTCTACGTCGACGGTCCGATCACGGTGGCCGACGCCTGGACAGGCTCCGGCGACGGGAAGGCCAAGTCCCCGGCCGACTGGAGGACGCTTCTGGTCGTCGGGCTGGGACCGGGGGGCGGCAAAAGCCTCTGGAGCTCGTCGCCTTCCTGCGATTCGGGATTCAGCCCGGCCTACCTCCCTGGCGGCGAATATCCCTACTATTGCGGCTATCACGCCCTGGACGTCACCGACACCCTCAATCCCTCCTACCGCTGGCGAATCAAGCCCGCGGCTTCCCAGGCGCCAACACTGGGCGATCCCTGGAGCCGCATGGTCATCCGACGGGTCCGGATCCGTGCGGACGAGAAGTGGGTCGGCTTCGTGGGCGGCGGGCACAGCGCCTCCCCGTGCGCCGTGCCGGCGGACTGCGATGCGCGGGGAAAGGGATTCTTCGTCGTCGACCTCGTGACGGGAAATGTCCTCTGGAGCTACAACCGCCATTCCCCCGGCGGGAGCGCCATGAGCCATTCCCTGCCGGCTCAACCTGCCGTCATCGATTCGGACATGGATGGCTTTGCCGACCGGGCCTACATCGGCGATCTGGGGGGAAACCTCTGGCGCTTCAGTTTCTGCAGGGCCTCCGACGGGGACGGCTGCACGACGGCCGATTGGAGAGGAACCCTGCTTTTCCAGCGGGACAGCAAGACAGGCCCTGTCTATTACGCGCCGGCCGTGGCGCGGGATGTGGTCGGGAACCTCTGGGTATACTGGGGAACCGGCGACCGGCTGGAACCTCTGGCCACGAAGGAGAACAAGGACCGGTTCTTCGGCGTGAGAGACCTGGGGAAGGAAATGCCGCGGACAAGCAGCAACCTCCAGGACATCAGCGGCTCAACGAAGACGTTCACCGAACCGAATAGATCGGACGGCTGGTACGTCATCCTCGGCGGGGCGGGAGAGAAGGTCCTGGCCAATCCGACCGTATTCGGCGGGGTGGTCTACTTTACCACCTATACACCGGAAAGCGGCGGGGGGGATCCCTGCGAGCAGGCAGGCGCTTCAAAGCTTTACGGCCTCTCCTATGTGGACGGGGCGGGGACCTTCACAGGAGGGAGCCGGAGCAGTTACCTGGGCAAGGGGATCTCGTCGGCGCCGCTGATTTCCGCGGGGAGCGAAGCAGGGAAGGGCGGCATGTTCGGTTCGGCCAGCGGCGGCGCAAGCGCCGGCGGCGCGCTGTGGAAGGGCCCCCCGACGCCGGGTTGGCCCGAAAACAGGACCCACCTGCTCCACTGGCGGGATACGCGCATAAGATAGGGTATCGGGTACAGGGTATAGGGGACAGGGGGGGGAGGAAAAATGAAAAAAAGTTACGGAGCCGGGGGTTTCACGCTCGTCGAACTGGTCATGGCGCTGGTCGTGGGGCTGATCCTTCTCGCGGCGGTCTGGTCGGCCGTGGTGGCAGGTCAGCGGTCCTCCGTCGGGATCGAGCGGAAGGTCACGACCGGCCAGGATGCCCGGGCCGCCCTGGAAATCATGGGCGCCGAGATCCGCATGGTGTCTTTCAACCCCCTTTACGCAACGGGCCTGTGGGTCGATCCGGCCGGTTGCGGTCAGGCTGCGAATCAGGGCTGGCGGGGCATCCAGGAAGCTGCGGCCTCGTCCGTCACGATTGAAATGGATCTGGATCCGGACGGGCTCTGCGGAAGCTCGGGCAACGAGATCATCCGTTATGCCTACGATGCCCCGTCGAAGAGGATCACCCGGGAAACGATCCGCTGCGCGGCGGGCGCCCGGACCTCGTCGGGGGCACAGCCCTTTCTGGGTCCCATCCCCTCGAACCCGGCTGTTCGGACCCCGCGGGTCGTGAACGGCGTCGTCCCCCTGTTTCGCTACTACGACGGCAGGGGCGCAGAGATCGTGAACCTGCCCTCAGAGATCCCGCGCATCCGGCGCATCGAGATCGCCCTGGTCGTCGAATCGTCGGATACCGACCCGCGCACGGGGGAGCCCAGGAGGATGACCTTCTCGACGAGCGTCATGCCGAGGAATCACGGCGTTCAATTCTGAAACGGGGGGACGGGGAAATGAAGACCGGACATGAAGGCGGCTTTGCCCTGATCGCGGCCGTACTGGCAAATCTCATCCTTTTGGCCGTAGGGATCATCGCTCTGAACCTCTCGACGCAGGACCTGCGGATCAGCATGAAGGTCGTCGGCGACAAGAAAGCGATGAGCGCCGCCGAAGCGGCCACCCACTGGTTGATGGTCAACTTTGATCCCGCCAACCCCGCCGCCGTTGCCAGGGAGAATCGGCCCCTGACCGAACTGGCTGCCGGACTCGATCCCGGGGGCCGTGTCACCATCAGGCAGCCCGTGCCGTCGACTGTGGGCCCGGTGCAGATCAGCGGCCCGACAGGTCATGACATGGGCTCAACGCAATGGGTTCTTCTCCGCTATGACACGACGGTCACGGGGCGAAACGAAGACCACCGGACAAGCGTGACGATCGATGTGGTGGTGGGGTACGGGCCGGTGAGCGCGGAGAGCTATTAGCCGCAAGCGTCTTACTTCCAGTGTATCACGCTGGAAGCCTTGCATCTGTCGATACGCATCAAGCGTATGAAGATCGGAAGATCTGAGGTGAGGAAGAGCGGATCAGAGAAGAAAATAATCCCCCATCCACTCCGATCTTCCGCTCTTCATAACTTCCTCACTTCCTGTTCCGCGGTGAAACTTCTATCCGGACCCTCCGACCCGCCTGTCAGACCTGAGGCCGGTCAGTAGATGGTGGAGCCTTCCCTTTAAAATTGCTTGACTTTAGGCCCTCAAGCGGTTAGTGTTGCCGCGGTTTTCGAGAGGGGGAAACATCTCCCCCCCCCGGGGGGGAAACGGTGATAAAAGAATTGGCCGCCGGGCCTTTTTTTTATTATGATGAAGACAAGGATGCAGCAGTCCCATGAAAGAGAAACTCGTCAAGCTGCTTGAGAAATCGACGGCACGTTGCGTGTCTGAGGGCTTGTTCGAAGTGAAGAGCCTTCCTTTTATCGAACTGGAGGTCACGCGCGACGAGGCCCACGGCGACTACGCCACCAACGTGGCCATGATCATCGCCTCCCAGGCGAAGAAGAACCCCCGGGCAATCGCCCAGGCCATTGTCAGCAAGCTGAAGGACGACGACGGGCTCCTGAACAAGGTGGAGATCGCGGGCCCCGGATTCATCAACTTCTTCATTCGCGAGGACAACTGGCGCTCGCCGCTCAAGGAGATCAACCGCCTGAAAGAGCGATATGGGGTTCTCGATTTCGGGTCGGGGAAGAAAGTCCAGGTGGAGTTCGTGAGCGCAAACCCCACGGGCCCCCTGCACATCGGGCATGCCAGGGGCGCCGTCACGGGCGACGTCATCGCCAACATCCTGAAGGCCAGCGGCCACGACGTCGTCAAGGAGTACTACATCAACGACGTGGGGAACCAGATGCGGACCCTGGGGCGTTCCGTATACCTGAGGTACCTGGAGATCCAGGGCGAACCCGTCGAATTCCCGCCGGACCATTACCAGGGCGATTACATCGCGGGGCTGGCAAAAGAAATTCTCGCCAGGGACGGGGATCGCTACCGCGGCAGAGGCGAGGACGAGGTCCTTCCCTTTTTCACGGCCTACGGTGCCGGGTCCATCATGGAGGGGATCAAGGACGACCTGGGGGCCTTCGGCGTGCGTTTCGACTGTTACTTCAGCGAGGGTGAGCTCTACAAAGACGACGGCGTCATGAAGCTGTTGGAACAGCTGCGTGGAAAGGGGCACGTGTACAAGGAAGGCGACACGCTCTGGTTCCGGTCGACGGCCTTCGGCGACGAGAAAGACCGGGTCGTGATCCGGGATACGGGGACGCCCACCTACTTCGCGGCGGACATCGCCTATCACAAGAACAAGTTCGACCGCGGGTTCGATACGGTCATTGACGTGTGGGGCGCCGACCATCACGGCTACATCCCCAGGCTGAAGGCGAGCATCGAGGCCCTCGGCGGGAACAAGGATGCCCTCAAGATCATTCTCGTGCAGCTCGTGAGCCTGTTGCGCGACGGCAAGCCCGTCGCCATGTCCACCCGTGCCGGCGAGTATGTGACGCTTCGCCAGGTGATCGACGAGGTCGGCCGGGATGCCGCCCGGTACAATTTCCTCATGCGGCGCTCCGACAGCCAGCTCGATTTCGACCTGGAGCTGGCCAAGAGGCAGTCCAATGAAAACCCGGTTTACTACGTCCAGTATGCCCATGCCCGGATCGCGAGTATCACACGGATGGCGGCGGAGCGCGGCATGGAGATCCCCGGCGGCGACGATGCGTATCTCGGACTGCTGACGCTTGCCGAGGAGATCCAGCTCATCAAGTCCGTCATCCGTTTCCCCGAGATCGTCGAGGGGGCGGCAAAGGCTCTGGAGCCGCACCGGGTCACCTTCTACCTGAACGAACTGGCGGGAATCTTCCACAGCTATTACAACAAGAACCGGGTGATCACCGACGACCCGGCGCTGAGCCGGGCGCGGCTTTTCCTCGTGAATGCGATCGGGCAGGTCCTGCGAAACGCCTTGGGAATCCTGGGCGTCAGCGCTCCCGAGAAGATGTAACCACCGGGGGAGCCATGCGGCCGCAACGGATGAAGGAATTCGAGTTTCGCCTCGGGAAGCTGGGGCTGGTGCTCTTTGTCATCGGCATCTCCTTCCTGCTCTTTCTGTCGTTTGTGACAGGGGTGATGGTGGGCGTGAACATGGAGGGAAACCCCGACCAGATCGCCGAGGGAATACCCGGAATCCTCAAGCAGAAGGTGGGGCGATCGACCCCGGCGGAAGGCGGGGAGGCGGAAAAAGGCGAAGGCTCGGAAGGCAAAAAGGCGGGGGCCGCCGACAAGGGCGATTTCAAGCTGACCTTCTTCGACACCCTGTCGAAGGGCAAGGGGGCCGGCCCGGCGGAAGCGACGCAGCACAAGGCAAAGAAGGAAGAGAACAGGCGCGACGAGAAAACACCGGAAACGGCCCAGACAGCCGCCGCATCGGCCGGGAAGTACGTCATCCAGGTGGTCTCCCTGCAGGACAGGAAAAAGGCCGAGGACCTTCGTGACCGCCTCAACAGCATGGGCTACGCCCCGTACATCGACTCGGCCGAACTGAGCGACCGCGGCCGCTGGTACCGGGTCAAGCTCAAGGGCTTCGAGACGAAGGAGGAGGCGCAGAAGGTGGTCGACGGGCTGCAGGCGAAGGTGAAAGGGCTGCAGTGCATGATTGTGCCGGCGGGAAGTTAAAAGAGGGGTACAGGGTACAGGGAAATCCCCCTGTCATCCCCCTTTGCAAAAGGGGGAAAGAGGGGGATTTGGACGAAATAAACGAAATAAACGAAAAAAACGATCTGAACGAAAACGATGTTTGAAAACCTGACCGAAAAACTCGACGGGATCTTCAAGAAGCTCAAGGGCCGCGGGCGGCTCGACGAGGAGAACATCAAGGACTCCATGAAGGAGATCCGGATGGCCCTGCTCGAGGCCGACGTGAACTTCCGGGTCGTCAAGGACTTCGTCGAGGATGTCCGCGCGAAGGCCGTGGGGCAGGAAGTCCTCGAGAGCCTCACGCCCGGCCAGCAGGTCGTGAAGATCGTTCACGAACGTCTCGTGGAACTCATGGGAGGCGCCGGGAGCCAGTGGCTCAAACTTTCCGGCCGTTTCCCGAACCCCGTCATGCTCGTCGGTCTCCAGGGTTGCGGCAAGACGACGACGGCAGCCAAACTCGCCCGGCTCACCATGGAACAGGGCCGCAGGACGGCGCTTGTCTCCCTGGACGTCTATCGCCCTGCCGCCATCGAGCAGCTCAGGGTCCTCGGAGAGTCCCTCGGGGCGGGCGTGCTGCAACCGGCTGACAAAAAGGACCCCGTCGAGATTGCCCTGGCGGCCATGGCGGATGCGGAAAGCCAGGGGTATGACGTCCTTATCATGGACACGGCCGGCCGCCTGCACATCGACGCCGGGATGATGGACGAGCTTTTGCGGATCAAGGCCGCTACGAACCCGTCGGAGATCCTGTTCGTTGCCGATGCCATGACGGGACAGGATGCCGTCCAGGTGGCGCAGAAGTTCGACGCGACGCTCGCCATCGACGGGGTCATCCTGACGAAAATGGACGGCGACGCCCGGGGTGGTGCCGCTCTTTCGCTGCGGGCCGTTACGGGCAAGCCCATCAAGTTCATCGGTGTGGGCGAAAAAATAGAGGCCCTAGAAGCCTTTCACCCCGAGCGGATGGCCTCGCGAATCCTCGGCATGGGGGACATCCTGACGTTCGTCGAGAAGGCCCAGGCCGCCATCGACGTGAAGGAGGCGCAGGCCCTAGAGAAGAAGATCCGCAAGGATGCCTTCACCCTGGAAGATTTCCGGGATCAGTTGCAGAAGATGCGGAAAATGGGATCCCTGAAGGACATGCTCGGCATGATCCCCGGGCTCGGCAAGCTCAAGGCCCTGAAAGACGTCGACCCCAACGACAAGGAACTCGTCCGGACCGTGGCCATCATCGACTCCATGACGAAAAAAGAGCGGGCAAACTACCTGATCATCGACGGCTCCCGGCGCAAGCGCATAGCCCGGGGAAGCGGCACCGCCGTGCAGGACGTGAACCGGCTCCTGAAGAACTACGTCGAGATGCGCAAGATGATGAAGAGGATGATGACCAAGGGGGGGCGGGATGCCCTGCGAAGGGGTCATTTCCGTCCCTGACGGCGTCCGGAAAAAAAAAGTTCAAAATACCGTCGATTTATGCTACTTTAACCTACTTTTTTTCGCTCAACACGAAGGAGGTAATGGATAAACGGAATGGCTGTGAAGATGAGATTGACGCGGATGGGATCCCGGAAGAAACCTTATTACCGGATCATCGTAGCCGATTCGGTATCGCCGAGGGACGGGAAATTTATCGAGATCGTCGGAAGCTACGACCCGAAGAAGAATCCGGCCGAGATCACGCTGAAAGAGGATCGGATCAAGGAATGGCTTTCCAAGGGAGCCGAACCGACACTGACCGTCTCCCAGCTGCTCGGGAAAAAGGGAATCACGATCGCAAAGAACAAGACCAAGGTCGCCTGAACCGCCGGTACCATTGGACTCTCAATTCGAGATGGGGTGAACCAGGAGCTTAACATCTAGGATTTCCCCGGAGGTCGTGACGATGAAAGACTTGATCAAGTACATCGCCCAGGCATTGGTGGACAACCCTGAAAAGGTCGAGGTGTCGGAGGTTCAGGGAGAACAAACTTCTGTGATTGAGTTGAGAGTTGCGAAAGAGGATCTGGGCAAGGTCATCGGCAAGCAGGGCAAGACCGCGAAAGCCATGCGGACGATCCTGAGTGCGGCGTCGGCCAAGGTTCACAAGAGGACCGTGCTCGAGATCATCGAGTAAGACGCGCCGATGAGATGGATCGAAATCGGACAGATCGTCAAATCCCACGGTCTTGCAGGCCGCGTGAAAGTTCTTTCCTATCTTGAATCGGACCGTCTGCTGCCGTCGCTGAAGGACGCCTGGATCGGCAGGAACCCGGACTCGGCGAGGCGATACCCCATCGAAAACGTGCGCCCCGAGGGGCAAAGTTATTTTTCCCTCAAGCTTGAGGGGATCGAGGATCGCAATGCGGCAGATGCCCTGAGGGGTCTTACGGTTTCCGTTCCCTACGACAGCCTGGAGACCCTCCCGGAGGACGAGTACTACTGGGAGGACCTCGTCGGCATGGCCGTCGTAACCGAGGACGGAAAGACGCTGGGGCGCATCGCGACGATCTTTCCGACGGGCAGCAACGATGTGTTCGTGTGCAGGGAAGGGGGCAGGGAGATCCTTCTGCCCGCCATTGCCGAGGTGATCCGGTCGGTGGACATCCGGGAAGGCAAGGTGGTCGTCCGGTTATTGAAGGGGCTGGAGCCAGGCGATGATGCGCTTTGACATCCTGTCCATCTTCCCGGAGATGTTCGAGTCCTTTTTCGGGTGCAGTCTTCTTAAAAAGGCCCGTGACAAGGGTCTGATCCGGATCGAGGCTCACAACATCCGTGAAGGGGCCACGGACAAGCACCGGATGACCGACGATTACCCCTACGGCGGCGGGGCGGGCATGGTGATGAAGGTCGAGCCCATCGCCCGGGTTCTCGAAGCCATCGGAGCCATGGCCGGGGAATGCACTCGGATCCTTTTGACGCCTCAGGGCGAGACCTTCAGCCAGGCGATTGCCGGGGAGCTGTCCCGGTCGAGCAGGATCGTCCTCATCTGCGGACACTATGAAGGTGTCGACGAACGGGTGAGGGAGAACCTGGTGGACCGCGAGATTTCCATCGGCGACTACGTCCTGACGGGGGGAGAGGCGGCCGCCATGGTTGTCGTTGACGCCGTGGCGAGGCTCGTCCCCGGCGTGCTGGGCAACGATGAATCGGCCCGGCACGAGTCCTTCGCCGCGGGGCTTCTGGAGAGCCCCCAGTACACGAGGCCGGAGGAATTCCGGGGATGGAAGGTGCCCGATGTTCTCCTTTCGGGGCACCACCGGGAGATCGAAGACTGGAGGCGCCGCGAATCGCTGAAGCGCACGCTCGAGCGCAGGCCCGACCTGCTGCCGGCGGCGGTCCTCACGGAAAAGGATCGCAAGTTCCTCGAGGAGTTGAAAAAGAAATCCTGACGCATCTCCGGCGTCCTGCACTCTGCGCGAACGGTTCGTTTGCCGTCAGAGATTTTTTTTGAAGCGTCATCGATGAGGGGACGACTCTACATTGCTCTTTTACACCATCCGGTGCTCGACCGGGAAGGGCGGATCATCACGAGCGCCGTGACCAACGCCGACATCCACGACATCGCCCGCTCGGCTCGAACCTACGGGGTGAAGCGTTTTTTCATCGTGACCCCGATCGCGGACCAGGCCGAACTGGTGAGAGCGATCATCGGGCACTGGACCCAGGGTGCGGGAGGGGCCCTGAATCCTTCGAGGCGCGAGGCTCTCGAGGCCGTCGAGGTTGTCGACACGCTCGCGGACGTCGTCGAGGCGATCGCCCGCGAGGACCCGGTTCCCGTGAACACCGTGGTGACGGGGGCACGGTTCGGCGGGGCCTGCGTGAGCCACGGGCAGTTGCGCGAGATCCTCGATAACGGCAGCGGCACAACCCTGATCCTGTTCGGCACGGGGTGGGGGCTGGCTGACGAGGTGATCGAGAGCAGCCGGTATCGGCTGGAGCCCATCAGCGGTCCCGGTCCATACAATCATCTCTCGGTGAGGTCGGCCGTTGCGATCACGCTGGACAGGCTGATGGGGCGAAAAGAAGGAAGTCAGGAAGATCGGAAGTTAAGAAGGTTGAGAAGATAAGAAACAGAGAAGGAACGGGATTATTCACCCTCACCCCGACCCCTCTCCCCTCAAGGGAGAGGGGGCCTGTAAGGTTGAGGATGTCATAGGAGATAATCAGGAGGTTTAGCTGTCATGAATAAGATTGATTTCATCGAAAAAGAGCAGATGAGGGGAGACATCCCCGACTTCAAGTCCGGCGACACCGTCAAGGTCTTCGTGAAGATCGTCGAAGGCTCGAAGGAAAGAATCCAGGTATTCGAGGGCGTCGTGATCAAGAAGACCCGGGGCAACAGCCGGGCCCACTTCACCGTCCGAAAGATTTCCTACGGCGTGGGTGTCGAGAGGACCTTCCCCCTGCATTCCCCGGTAATCGACCGGGTACAGATCGTGACCCGTGGAAAGGTTCGCCGGGCGAAGCTTTTTTACCTGAGAGGGCGCAAGGGCAAAGAGACGAAGATCAAGGAACTCGACAGGCACTAACCGACGGCGCTTACCCGGGGGTGCATCCCGCAGAATGCCGTGCGTTCATCTGCCGACATCGATTTCGCGAAAATCGGAAGATCGGAAGCGAGGAAGTGAGGAAGAGGGGAAAAGACGATTCTTTATCTTTGCCGCTCTTCTGCTCTTCATCACTTCCTCACTTCGCAAACAGGTCCTTGAAGCCGGAACATGCGGCAAGGCCTGACGAGGTGCTTTTGCGGGCTTGAGGCCACGGCGGATGGACAGCTTCGAACAGAGCGCTTACAAACGGGGGTATCGCGTCGTTGCCGGCGTCGATGAAGCGGGAAGGGGACCTCTGGCAGGGCCCGTCGTGGCCGCCGCCGTTGTTCTCCCTCCCGGTTTTCGTCTTGATGGCGTCAAGGATTCGAAACAGCTCACGGAAAAGAAGCGTCAGAGGTTTTACGACATCATCCTGAATGGGGCTTCGAGCTGGGCCCTGGGTGTCGTCGAGCCTTCCGTCATCGACCGGATCAACATTTTTCAAGCCACCCGGCTTGCCATGAAGGAGGCCGTCCAGCAGATTCTGCCGGCCGCGGATTATCTCCTCATCGACGGCGCGCGGGCCCAGCGCCTCAATCTCCCCATCACGCAGGAAACGATCATCCGGGGCGATACCCTGAGCATTTCCGTGGCCTGTGCCTCGATCATCGCCAAGGTGTCCCGGGACCGGATCATGGAGATTTACCATCACCAGTTTCCCCAGTACCATTTCATCAGCAACAAGGGCTACGGCACCAGGGAGCATCTCGAGGCGATCCGATGCCACGGCCCCTGCAAGATCCACCGCCGGAGTTTCAAGGGGGTGAAAGAAACCCTTGACCAGGGAGAAGCAAACTAAAGGAGCCCGGGGAGAGGAAAGCGCCGCGGGGTTCCTCCGGGTGCAGGGGTACCGCATCCTCGAGAGGAACTATCGCTGTCCCCTGGGCGAGGTGGACATCATTGCCCGCGACGGGAATACCGTCGTTTTTGTCGAGGTAAAGACGCGCACGTCGGAACGTTTCGGGACACCCCAGGCGGCCATCGGGCCGCAGAAGCAAAAAAGGATGACGGCCATCGCCCTTTATTACCTCAAGGGACAGGGGTGGCTCGGGGCGCCGGCACGGTTCGACGTCGCCGCCGTCAGCCTCCATGAGGGGAGAGAAACGGTAACCCTCTTCAGGAATGCCTTCGATGCTGTGGAAATCTGAAAAAACGGGGTATCGGGTTTCGGGTTTCGGGTCTCGGGATGGAAGAAGATTCCATCTATAAAATAATCTTCGTACCTCCCCTATCCCCTATACCCGATACCCTAGACCCGGATCTCCGGCATGGTTTGCCTGAAGAATGTAATATGAGCGACGAACAAACGAAGAAAGGAACGCTGTATCTCGTCTCCACCCCCATCGGAAACCTGGAGGATATCACGCTTCGAGCCCTCCGGGTCCTGAAAGAGGTCGACCTCATCGCCTGCGAGGACACGCGGCGCACGGGGACCCTTCTTGGCCATTACGGGATCAGGACACCGCTCACGAGCCTCTACGACGAGATCGAGCGGAAAAAGGGGGAAGTCCTGGTGGAGAAACTCCTGGACGGCCGCTCGCTGGCCTACGTCTCCGATGCGGGGACTCCCCTGATCTCCGATCCGGGATACCATCTTGTACGGCGGGCCATCGAGGCCGGGGTGTCCGTGGTACCGGTTCCGGGCCCGTCTGCCGTCATCACGGCGCTCTCCGTCTCGGCTTTGCCGTCGGAGAGCTTCGCCTTCTTCGGCTTTCTCCCGGAAAAGGCGGGACGGCGACAGACGTTTCTCCGAACGCTCGAGGATCTTCCCATGACCCTCGTCTTTTACGAGTCGCCCCGGCGGATCTTGGATGCCCTGAGAGACGTACGGGAGATCCTCGGTGAACGTCACGTGGCCGTCACAAGGGAGTTGACAAAGGTCTTCGAGGAGGTCCTCCGGGGACCGGTGGATGACCTCATCGCAAAGCTAGAAGGCGGCGTCGTGAAAGGGGAGATCACCCTTCTCGTGGAAGGGGCTCCACGGAAGCCTGCAGCGAAAGACGGGGAAATCGAAGCCCTCTGCAGGCAGATGGAGCAGCAGGGAGAGTTCTCTACCCGGGATCTTGCCGCTCGGATTGCGGAGCAACTCGACCTGCCGAGGAAACGGGTGTACGATCTCGTCGTGAAGCTCAGGGCCTCTCGGGAAGAGGATGAGAAGGCGGGAATATGAGAACGTGAGAGGGTAAGAAGGTGAGAAGGTTGGGGAGGCTGGCAGCGTACCGTCGGTCGGTTCGGCATTCAACGTTCTCGGCCACTTAACGTCTTGATATCCTCGCGAGTTCAGTTTGGCGAAAAGGGTTGAAGACTCCGGGAAGGTATGGTACTCCATCGGCCAGGATGGACAACGTTAAAAGGGGGTGCCGGGATTGGACGAGAAGATCAGAAAGCCGGGGGAACCGAGGGTACTGGCGGAAAAGGATGTCGTATACGATCTCGTCGATGTCATTGAGGAGCCCAGGATCGATGCAATCGTCGGTGGCCGACTGCAGGACGAAATCATGAAGAAGGTCGCCGAGGTCGCAGAACGGGTCGCGCGGGAACAATTCCCCGGCATTGCAGAACGCGTCATCCGGGAAGAGATCGAGAAGTTGAAGAAGTCCGTTGATGAAACGCCTTAACCCTGTCCGCATCGATGCGCAGAGGATCGTTCTCTGTCTGGCCCTGTCCGTGATCCTTCTCTACCCTGCCATGGCGGCGGGTGTGGAGACGGAAAGCGTCGAATCCGAAGGCTCGGCGGCCATCCAGAACAGCAACCTTGCCCAGGCCCGTGAACAGGCTATCTCGCTGGCCCTTCGCGGCGCTCTGGAGAAGGTCCTTTCTTCCGCTGTCTCCCCGCAGGTCCTTGCTGCTCGAAAATCCGTCATCTCCGACAAGGTCTACTCCGTGACGGAGCGCTACATCCTGGGCTACCGGATTCTCCGTGAGGCGGAGCAGGATGGCGCCTATGCGGTGAGGATAGCGGCCACTGTCGATTCGGGAAATTTGAAGGGGGATCTGCGAAACCTGGGTTTGCTCGAGGGACGGGGCGAAGCAAGAACGGGCCACGCATTCCCAATCAGCCTGATCGTTCTGGGCGCCTTCGCGAGCCATCACGATTTTATGGCATTCCGAGACATGGTATCCGATATTCCAGAAGTGCTGGGCATCTGGCCCGCATTCATGACAAAGAACATGTCGGAATGGCGCCTCGAGACTTCGAATGACTCGCAGGCTATCGCCCGGGAACTCTCGAAGCGAAGGTTCAAGGGAATGACGCTGCACATCGTTCAGACCGGTGTGGAGCTGATCATCGCAACATTCTAACAACCTGGGGGTTTCTCGTGAATAAATTCAGGCTTTCAGGGATCGTCGCTGTCCTGATCCTCGGACTGATGGTCTTGCAGGGCTGCTCCTATATGGCAAAAGTTCCCGGCGTGAAGGATCTTCCTTTTGTCTCGAAACCGGAAGACGAGTCGCAGGCGCCGGAACGGAATCTGGGAGTCAAGACCATCGCTGTCCTGCCTGTGGACATCAAGGCAGGGAGCCGTGACGCGGCCCGGATGCTCCGTGAAAAGATGTTCGATGAGCTCTACTTCAAGGGATACCCCAGGTTTCCATTCGAAATGGTCGACGCTGCATTGGCCGATTTCCGGAACAGGGACAAAGGCGCATCGGGCAGCACGGTTCCACCACAGGTCATCGGCAGCATGCTCGGCGTGGACGCTGTCATGTACACGACCCTTCTCGAGGCAAACACAGCCTATAAGGTTGTCTATGCGCCCGTCAACGTCGCGGCCGTTTTCGAATTGCGGGAAGTGAAAACGGGCATGACGATCTGGAAATACGAGTCGCGGGCGACGGATCGCGACTATGGGGTCACAAAGAACAGCCTTGAACTCGGGACGACCAAAATTTTCGAGGACGTGGTGCACGAGGCCGTGAAGAAGGCCATGGAAAACCTTCCCGATGGACCGGGCATGCAGTAATGACAGGGTACAGGGTACAGGGTACAGGTGCTCGGTCTAGGGTTTCGGGTATAGGGTATAGGGTATAGGGTATAGGGGGTGAAGGTGCTGGGGATTGTTTTATAGACGAAATCTTATTCCATCCCGAGACCCGAGACCCGAGACCCGATACCCGAGACCCGGCACGCTGCCATAGAACGCAGCAGCGTCCACCCGCGTCGAAGACGACGACAGGAAATCGGGTATGCCGTCATGTAAGGTGCCAGCGTGAATATCCCCAATACCCTCACGGTTATCAGAATCGTCCTCGTCCCGGTCATCGTGATTCTCCTGATCCAGGGTGAATACGGCAAGGCCTTGATTTGTTTCATCATTGCCGGGGTGACCGACGGTCTCGACGGGCTTATCGCCCGCAGTTTCAACCAGACGACCGTCGTGGGGGCCTATCTCGACCCCCTTGCCGACAAGGCACTCGTGATCAGCATGTTCACGACGCTGGCCATCATCGGCGTGATCCCGGGATGGCTGGCCGTAGTCGTCATCAGCCGCGACTGCATCATCCTGGGCGGAATCCTGGTGATGACGCTCATGTCAATAGACCTCGAGATCAAACCTTCTTTTGTCAGTAAAGTGAACACGACGCTTCAGCTTTTTACCATTTTTTTCGCCTTCCTGCTGAAAATGGACGGTGTGGAACAGCACCTCCACGAGGCTTTTATGGCCCTCTGCTGGCTGACGGCGCTCTTCACCGTGATCTCGGGGGCCGATTATCTCCTGAAGGGGATGAAGCTCATCAATCGGGGGCATGGAAATACGGAAAAATCGTGATTTTGTCTTGACATCATTGCATTTTTTTGTTACTCAGTATCCGTTTTTTATGATGCATGGAAACAGGCACGTAGCTCAGGGGGAGAGCGCCATCCNNTGACGCGGTGGATGTCCAGGGTTCAAATCCCTGCGTGCCTACCATTACATTCATTCTGTGGCGAAGGGCATCAGAAGACGTCAAATCGTTGATGCCCTTTCTTTAATTAAAACCCGAATGATGATAAATAGTTCCCAATCCGAAGCCCGGCATGGACAACCCCCGGGCCGGTGACGGGGAGGAATCGGGGTTCGCCAGATGGGAAAAATCGAGATCCGATACCCGGATGACACAAGGAAGGCCTTTGAGGAGGGGTCTGCCGCGGGGGAAATCCTTGCGTCGTGGAAGAAGGACGCCGTCAAGGATGCCGTCGCCGCGAGGTTCAACGATCGGCTGATCGACCTCTCGAGCCCGGTCACGGAAAATGGGACCATCGGCGCCGTGGATGTTCACACCCCCGAAGGGGTAAGTGTGCTGCGGCACAGTATCTCCCATATCATGGCCGAGGCCGTGCAGCAGCTTTTCCCCAACGTGAAGGTGACCATCGGCCCCTCCATCGAGGACGGGTTCTATTACGATTTCGATTTTGACTCGACCTTCACGCCCGAGGATCTGAAGAAGATCGAGGACCGCATGGCCGAGATCGCCGCCAGGGACGAGGTCTTCGCGCGCCGCGAGGTGAGCCGCGAGGAGGCGGTGGCCCTCTTCACGAAGAAGGGCGAGCCTTACAAGGTGGAACTGATCAACGACCTGCCGGCCGACGTGAAGACGGTGAGTCTTTACACGCAGGGTGACTTTACCGATCTTTGCCGGGGGCCGCACATTCCCTCGACGGGAAAGATCAAGGCCTTCAAGCTGCTCAACGTGGCCGGCGCCTACTGGCGGGGCGACGAGCACAACAAGATGCTCCAGCGCATCTACGGGACGGGGTTTGCGACACCCAAGGACATGGAGGAGTATTTCACCTTCATCGAGGAGGCCAAGCGGCGCGACCACCGGAAGCTCGGCAAGGAGCTGGATCTCTTCCAGGTCAACGAGGAAGTGGGGCCGGGGCTCATCATCTGGCATCCCAAGGGTGCGATGCTCCGGACCATCATCGAGGACTGGGAGCGCAAAGAGCATTTCAAGCGCGGCTATGAAATCGTTTTGGGGCCTCAGATCCTCAGGGATCACATGTGGATCCGCTCGGGCCACATGGACCACTACAAGGAGTCCATGTATTTCACCGAGGTGGAGGATCAGGGCTACGGGATCAAGCCCATGAACTGCCTTTCCCACATGATGATTTACAAGGCGAAGATCCGAAGCTACCGCGATCTGCCGCTTCGCTACTTCGAACTGGGGACCGTGCACCGCCACGAAAAGACCGGCGTGCTCCACGGCCTGACCCGCGTGAGGCAGTTCACCCAGGATGACGCCCACATCCTCTGCACGCCCGAGCAGCTCAACGCGGAGATCGTGGCCATCGCGGATTTCGTCAAGTACGCCATGGGCATTTTCGGCTTCGAGTACGAGGTGGAACTGAGCACGCGGCCCGCGAACTCCATCGGGAGCGACAGGGACTGGGAGATGGCGACGGCGGCCCTCGAGCAGTCCCTCAAGAACAACCGGATGGTCTACGACATCAATGAGGGCGACGGCGCTTTCTATGGCCCCAAGATCGACTTCAAGCTCAAGGACGCCCTCAAGCGAAAGTGGCAGTGCGCCACGATCCAGTGTGACTTTGCGCTGCCGGAGCGCTTCGACCTGCACTATGTCGGGGCCGACGGCGAGAAGCACCGTCCCGTCATGCTCCACCGGGTCATCCTGGGGTCCATCGAGCGCTTCATCGGCGTGCTGATCGAGCACTATGCCGGGGCCTTCCCGGTTTGGCTCGCCCCCGTCCAGGCCGTGCTCGTCACCGTGACGGACAGCCAGATCCCCTATGGCGAGGAGGTCTATCGAAAGCTCCTCGACGTGGGCGTGCGCGTGGAGAGGGATTTCAAGAACGAGAAACTGGGGCACAAGATCCGCGAGGCGCAACTCCAGAAGATCCCCTACATGCTCGTCATCGGGGACAAGGAGGTCGCTTCCGGGACGATTTCCCCACGGCAGCGTGACGGCAAGAACCTCGGAGCCATGACGGTCGACGCCTTTGTCGATCTTGTCCGGGAAAAGTGCAGCCGCTACGAATAGAGAAACGCAACGTCCCCTCAGGGGGTGAAGATCGCCATCGGGCAGGAGGTGTCCAATAGAAAAAAATCTTCGGATCAACCAGGGAATCAGGGTGCCCAACGTGCGGGTCATCGACTTCGAAGGCAAGCAGCTAGGGGTGTTGCCCATTGCCGAGGCCCTGGCGGAAGCGGGAAAAGTGGGCATGGATCTGGTCGAGGTCGCCCCGAACTCCAATCCACCCGTGTGCCGGATCATGGATTACGGGAAGTTCCGCTACCAGCAGAGCAAGAAATTGCAGGTGGCGAGAAAGAGCGCGGCTACCGTCCAGGTCAAGGAGATGCGCCTGCGGCCCAAGATCGACGATCATGACCGGGGCATCAAGATCCGCAAGGTGAAGGAGTTTCTGGAAGAGGGCGACAAGGTCAAGATATCCATGCTCTTCCGGGGCAGGGAGATCGCCTACACGTCGATCGGCCTGAAGATCATGGAATCCATCCGGAATGAACTGGAGGGTGTCGCCACCGTGGAGCAGCAGCCCCGGATCGAGGGGCGAAGCATGGTGATGGTGGTATCCCCCAAGAAATAACGCGTCAAGGAGTAGTCAATGCCGAAGCAGAAAACACACAAGGGAGCATCGAAACGCTTTTCTCTGACCGGGACGGGAAAGGTGAAACGGAAGAAAGCATTCCACAGCCACATCCTGACCAAGAAGACGACAAAGAGCAAGCGGAAGATGAGAAAGTCCGCGATCCTCGATGACCGGGACACGAAGGGCATCAAGAGGCTGATTCCCTACGCCTAGTCGAGGGAGTCTGCGGGGTTGTCGGGTGCAATGCAGTGCAACGTTCGGATAGAGGGGCCTCTTCCCCTCTATTTTCATTCACAAAGGCTAAAGGCTAAAGGTTAAAGGCTTTAAGGGCCTACAAACATCTGGAGCGAATCTGTTCAGGAGACAGTATCATGGCACGTGTAAAAAGAAGTGTGACAGGCAGAAAGAAACGAAGGAAGATCCTGAAGCTGGCCAAGGGCTTTTTCGGGGCCCGTCGCAGGGCGTACCGCAACGCGACGGAGTCCGTCAACCGCGCCCTGGCCTTTGCCTTCCGGGATCGCAAGGCGCGCAAGCGCGAATTCCGCAGCCTCTGGATTGCGCGGATCAACGCCGCGACAAGGCTCAACAACCTTTCCTACAGCCGCTTCGTCGACGGGCTGAAGAAGGCGGGCGTGACCATGGACCGCAAGGTCCTGGCCGACATCGCCGTCCATGATCCCCGTGCGTTTGCCGTCATCGCGGGCATCGCGGCAGGTGAGAAGAAGGGATGAGAGAGCAGCTCGAGAAGCTTCAGCGGGATGCCGAGGAAGAGCTCCGCGGGGCTTTGACAGACGAGGCGATCCAGGTCATCCGGACGAAATACCTCGGCCGCAAGGGAGTGTTGACATCGATCCTGCGCGGACTGGGCAGTGTCGCGCCGGAAGAACGACCCGCCATGGGGCAGTTGGCCAACCAGGTCAAGGACGCCCTGTCGCTTCGCATCGACTCGGTACTGGCCGGACTCGCGGCATCGAAGAAGGACGGCAAGCTCCTGCAGGAGCGGTTCGACGTGACCCTGCCCGGGCGGGGGGGCGCCTGCGGGAAGCTTCACCCGATCACGCTCGTGACGCAGGAGATCTGCGGGATCCTCGCCTCGCTGGGGTTTTCCATTGTCGAGGGGCCCGAGGTCGAGCTGGACTACTACAACTTCGAGGCCCTCAACATGGCCAAGGACCACCCGTCCCGGGACATGCAGGCAACCTTTTACATCACGGAAAACCTGCTGCTCAGGACCCACACCTCGCCGGTCCAGGTCCGGGTGATGGAAAAGCAGAAGCCGCCCGTGCGGGTGATTGCGCCGGGGAAGGTCTATCGGCCCGATGCCGACATCTCCCACTCCCCCATGTTTCACCAGATCGAGGGCCTCTACGTCGACAAAAGGGTTACGTTTGGAGATCTGAAGGGAACTCTCACGTTCTTCCTGAAGCATGTCTTCGGCGATGACATCGGCGTAAGGTTCCGGCCGAGTTTCTTCCCGTTCACCGAACCCAGCGCAGAGGTCGACATCCGGTGCGTCATGTGCAGCGGCAAGGGCTGCCGTGTCTGCGGCCAGAGCGGCTGGCTCGAAATCCTGGGATCCGGCATGGTAGACCCCGAGGTCTTCAAGGCCGTCGGTTACGACAGCGAGGAATATACGGGCTTCGCCTTCGGTCTCGGCGTCGAGCGGATCGCCATGCTGCGATACGGCATCTCCGACATCCGGCTCTTTACGGAAAACGACCGGCGGTTCCTGGAACAATTCTGAAAAAACAGGCTACAGGCTACAGGTTTCAGGCAACAGGTGGAAAAAAAGAATCAGGCATTTTCCCTGAAGCCCGATGCCTGACGCCTGATGGCTAGAACCGAAGGTTCTTTATGAAAGTCAGTCTGCGTTGGCTTAGAGATTACGTCGACATCGACATCTCCCCGATAGATCTGGCCGATCGTCTCACGATGGCCGGCCTCGAGGTGGATGCCGTCGAGGAATACACCCCTGCGTTCACGGGGGTCGTCACGGCCAGGATCCTCTCCATGAAACCCCACCCCGGCGCGGACAAGCTTCACCTGCTGGAGGTGTCAACGGGCGAGCAGGTGCTCCCGATCGTCTGCGGCGCCCGGAACATGAAGGCCGGCGACGTGGTGGCGCTCGCCACGGTGGGGGCCGCGATCCCGGGCGGCTACAGCATCAAGAGCTCGAAGATCCGCGGGGAGGCTTCCGAGGGCATGCTCTGTTCCGAGGACGAGCTGGGGATCGGGCCCGACGCGTCGGGAATCCTGATCCTGCCGGCCGACACGCCGCTGGGTGTCAATCTCATCGACGTGCTGGAACTGCGGGACACGGTCCTCGATATCGGGATCACGCCGAACCGGGCCGACTGCCTGAGCATCATCGGGATCGCCCGCGAGGTGGCCGTCCTGTGCGGCAAGAAGCTCCGTTACCCGAAAATCGCCTTCAAAGAGTCCTCGGAAGACATCCGGTCGCTGACCTCCGTCGAAATCATGGATCCTGATTTCTGTCCGCGGTACACAGCCCGTATGATCAAGGGTGTCCGAATCCTGCCCTCGCCGAAGTGGATGCGCCTGCGACTCGAGGCCGTGGGGCTGAGGGCCATCAACAACGTGGTCGATGTGACCAACTTCGTCATGATGGAACTGGGGCAGCCGCTCCACGCCTTTGACTTCCGCTTCCTCGATGAAGGGCGGATTGTCGTGCGCCGATCGCGGGAAGGGGAGCCTTTCGTCTCCCTGGACGGCAAGACGCGGAACCTGAATGCCGAGACCCTCATGATCTGTGACGGACGCAAACCCGTGGCGATTGCCGGCATCATGGGCGGCGAGAACTCCGAGGTGAAGGAGGATACGGACACGGTGCTGCTGGAAAGCGCCTATTTCAATCCCTCCACGATCCGCCGGGGGGCGAGATTCCTCGGCATGGGAACCGATGCCGCCTTCCGGTTCGAGCGCGGGATCGACCCCGAGGGGGTCGTGAGGGCCCTCGACCGGGCCGCCCAGCTCATCGCCGATCTTTCGGGAGGGACCGTCTCCAAGGGGCATATCGACACCTATCCCGGGAAAGTCGACGTCTCTGGCCCCATCACGCTCAGGATGAAGCGAGTCGAGGAGATCCTGGGCACGGAAGTGAAAGCCGCAGAAGCCGCGGCGATTTTAAAAGGCCTCGGGATGAACGTGAAGAAGGAAGGCAGGGGGGTTTTATCCGTCATCCCGCCGACCTTCCGCGTCGATCTGTGGCGCGAAATCGACCTTATCGAGGAGATCGCCCGGATTCACGGGTATGACAGGATCCCCGTGACGATCCCGCCCATCCCCGCTCCCGGCGACATCCACGACCGCAAACGGGAGTTCGAGTCGGCCGTCCGGGCCGCACTGAACGGCCAGGGGATCATGGAGGTGCTCAACTACAGCTTTATCTCCCCGCAGTCGGCCGACGCGCTTGCATTGCCCGAGTCTGATGAACGCCGGCGGTTCGTCCGGATCGCCAACCCGCTCACGGAGGATCAGGCCGTCATGCGCTCGACGCTGCTCTACGGCCTGCTGGAAACGATGAGGCGCAATGTCAACGCCGGCTCGCCGGACCTCAAGCTCTTCGAGCTGGGCAAGATCTTCATCGCCCGCGGTGAAGGGGAGCAGCCCCGCGAGGTGGACAAGCTTGCCCTTCTCCTGACGGGGTCCCGCTACGGGGAGAACTGGCATTTCCAGGGGCTCGCGACAGATTTCTACGATCTCAAGGGGGCACTCGAAAACCTGGCCTCCTGCCTGCGCCTGGCGGCGTTGCGATTCGTGCCCGACACGACCATCCCCTACCTCCATCCGGGCAGGGCGGCACGGGTGCTGATCGGCGACAGGGAGATCGGCAGCCTCGGGGAGGTCCACCCCGACGTGATCGGGCGGATGGATCTGCGCAACCGGGCCTTCGTCCTCGAGATCGAGACGGAACCTCTAATGGGCCGGGCGGACACCGCGATCCGCTACCGGGAATACTCCCGGTTCCCCACCATGATCCGCGACGTGGCATTCCTCGTCCCGATGGAGGTGGATGCGGATCGGATGCTTTCCCTTGTGCGGGAGACAGGCGAAGAATTGCTTGAAACGGTTGATGTTTTTGATGTATATAGCGGCAAAGGTATCCCGGAAGGCATGAAGAGTCTCGGCCTTCGGTTTACCTACCGATCTCCTTCCAGGACGCTCACCGACGATGAAACCGGTCAGGTTCACGGCCGGATGGTAAAGAGGATCGTGGAATCGACCGGCGCGAGGATCAGGGGGGAAAGCTAACAGGATATCGAGGCGAGGAAAAGAGGAGGATGGCGATGACGAAGATAGACATCATTCAGAATGTCTGCGACAGGCTGGGATTTTCGAAGAAGGATTCGGCCCGGATTGTGGAGTCGGTCTTTGACATCATGAAGGATGAACTGGCAAAGGGGGACAAGGTCAAGATCTCGGGGTTCGGTAATTTCATCGTCAAGGACAAGAATTCCCGCAGGGGCCGCAACCCCCAGACGGGTGCGGAAATCGAAATATCGGCCCGGCGCGTGCTCACGTTCAAGTCCAGCCAGGTCCTCAAGAAAGCCTTGAACAACAAATAGGCAAGAGGCTACAATCCTCTCAGCCGGGATGGGGAAAGTTCACGGCGGGCATCTTCCGATGAGAGGTTGTCCCATGGACATCGAGATTCCCGATAAAACGTATTTCCGCATCGGCGAGGTCGGAAAGATCCTGGGCGTGGAGCCCTACGTCGTCCGATACTGGGAAACGGAATTCAAGACCGTCAAACCCATCCGCACGAAGTCCGAACAGCGCCTCTACCGGCGAAAGGATCTCGAGGAGCTGGCCCTGATCCGGAACCTTCTCTACCGGGACAAGTTCACCATTGCCGGAGCGAAGAAAAAACTCCAGGAACTCCGAAAAGAAATCCCAGCCGCATCGACCGACGACGAACAACGCCGGGAAAAACTCTGTTCGATCCGGCAGGAGTTGAAGGCCATCCGGGATCTGTTGAGCTGAAGAGGGGCAAGACGCACGGTCAACAGAAGAGCCGGTCCGCAGTGTTGCACTGCGGACCGGCTCTTTTTTTCCCTCACCAACCGGGTGCGGGCGGGGCTGCCCGCCGGCCGGGGTTATTTCTTTGCAGCCCTCTTGGACGCCTTGAGGGGGTTGACCTTCTGAGTGGATTCCTCTTTGACGACCTTCTTGTGCGTCGCCTGGGGGCATCCGCCCACGGACCACTTGCCCGCCGGGTTGGGGTAGACCATGCAATACTTCTCGCTCGAGTACTCGATTACCTTCCCGCAGCCCTCGCACTGCTCCACGATCTTCATGCAGCTGCCGCCCACGAAGCCGCAGCCGTTCTTCGTCATGAACGCACACTCGACACCTGTTTTGATAGTCTGGCAAACCACGGTTCAAACACCTCCCTGATGATGTTGTTTTTTCGTTTATGAATGAGTGCAAAAAAACCGGATCGTAAAATCCGGGATTTTTCCGGTCCCCGCAACAAAGCGGCCACCCTGTGTGGGATGGCTTGGACCCAACCTGTCCTTTCAGCCTGTCGGCAGGCGTAATTAACAGAAATAATAAGGCCTGTCAAGGCTAAATCGACTGCAAAATGCTCGGTGATCATTCCTCGAACCGCGGCTCCGGGAATGTTGAGCCGTGCGGAGAGGGCTGATCCGTCATTCTGCGCGTTTTCCCCGAAGCAGGCTGCAAGGTTCTGCGTGAGACAGTTCTTGCGGTATTCCGCTGAGATGCATTGACTAACCCTGCGGTTCATGTTAATAAATCCATGGCGCCGCAGGGCGCCGGTATCCCGGAAGCTGAAGAAATCATTTGTTTTCTTTTACGTCCGCTCAGGTACAGCGCATGGATGGAAATCCCTGTGCAATCCTGTCGGATTTTGTAACTGATTAAAATCTAACAACGAATCGGCATCGGTCAAGTGTTGAAGAGGAAAATACCCTTACAGATATTCCTGAGATCGCTCTTGATACAAGGTTCATGGAACGTCTCGCGGATGCAGGGTCTCGGATTTGCCTTTGCGATCGCCCCCCTCGCCTCCGCCGAGGGTGAGCCCGGGTATCCTGAGGCATCGGCCCTCCTCGCCAGGCACCTGCAGCGATTCAACACCCATCCCTATCTCGCTGCGTCAATCATCGGATCAGTCGGCCGGCTCGAAACCGGGGGCCGGCAAAAAGAAACCCCTGATCTGAAGAATGCGCTCATGGGCCCTTACGCGGCGATCGGGGATTCCTTCTTCTGGGGAGCCCTGCGGCCGTTTGCGGGCATCGCGGCTGTCTGCCTTGCGATCATGAACATGGTTCTTGCCCCGCTCATCTTGCTGGTCCTGTACAACCCGGTGCACCTCTGGGTAAGGATCCGGGGATTCATCACGGGCTGGCGGCAGGGTCAAAATGCATTCGATTTCGTCCGCCGCCTGGATCTGCCCGAAATGTCGAGGCGCATCCGCTGGTGTTCCACGATCCTGCTGGCCGTTGCGGCTTATCTGGCCTCCACGGCGGGACCGTTTCATGACCTGTTGCAGCCCGGCCTGCCGGGGCAGGTTGGAGGCCTCCTGGTGGTCCTGGCCAGTTTCCTGGCCGTGAGAAAGGGGCTTCCCCCCCTGGCGATCCTTTACGGGTCGGTAACGTTTTTTGCCGTTGTGATGATGATGCGATGATCGTCAAGAAAACCCTCACGATCAAGAATGAACTCGGCCTTCATGCCCGCTCGGCGGCCATGATCGTCCGGGTGCTGGAGCACTACCGGGCGAGCGTGTTCCTGGAAAGGGACGGAAATCAGGTCGATGCCAGGAGTCTTCTCGACATTCTCACCCTGGCCTGCCCGAAGGACAGCCGTGTCGTGGTGCGGGCCGATGGGGACGATGCGCGGGAAGCCGTCGACAGCATTCAGAAACTCGTCGATGACAAGTTCGGAGAGGCTGCATGAACCCCGGAGATTCCAAAAGAACCGTTGTCCTGCAGGGACTCGGCGTGTCCTCCGGGGTGGCCATCGGGGTGGCCCACCTGATCCGGCGCATCGATGCCCCCATCTCCCGTTACCAGATCGAGGACAAGAGCCTGGTCCCGGAGGAGATCCGCCGGTTCCGCAAAGCCATCAAGGACTCCGAGAACCAGCTGCTGGAGATCAAGCGCAAGTTCAAGGACCAGGAAGGGCTGGAAACCCTCTACATCCTCGATGTCCACATCATGATCCTCAAGGACAAGATGCTCGTCCGGCAGACGATCCAGAACATCGAAGAGAAGGGGGTCAACGCCGAGTGGGCCCTGCGGATGACCCTCGACAAGTATCGCGACGTCTTCAGCAAGGTCGACGACGAGTACCTGCGCGAGCGGGTCAGCGACGTGGAGTACGCCGGGCAGAGAATATTGAGAAACCTGGCCGGGGTTCATCACGAGTCCATCTCGGGGATCGGCGACAACGCCATCATCATCGCCAGCGATCTCTCGCCTGCCGATACGATGCAGATGAAGGTGGAGAAGATCCAGGGGTTTGCCACCGACATGGGCGGCAAGACCTCCCACACCACCATCGTGGCCCGGGCCTACGAGATCCCGGCTGTCGTGGGGCTCGAGAAGATCACCTCGGAGGCAAAAACAGGGGACGTCATCATCATAGACGGGACGGCGGGAGCCGTCATCGTCAACCCCGACCCGGAGATCATTCGTCGCTACGAGGAAAAAAAGAGGCACTACGAAACCATCGAGGGCAGCCTCCTCAAGCATGCTCGGAAGACGGCCACGACAGTCGACAAGCACCGGGTGCTCATCGGGGCCAACATCGAGTTCACCGAGGAGATCGCCTCGGCCGTGCATCACGGCGCCGACGGGATCGGTCTGTACCGGACGGAGTTCATCTACATCAACCGGGACCGCCTGCCCACCGAGGAAGAGCATTTCTGCACCTACAAAAAGGTCGTCGAATCGAAGGGCATCCGATGGTCCACGATCCGGACGTTCGATCTGGGCGGCGACAAGTTCATCTCCGACCCGCGGCTGGCTGCCGAGATGAACCCTGTCATGGGCCTTCGGGCCATCCGGTTCTGCCTGAGGGAGGTGGGTCTCTTCAAGGTACAGCTGCGGGCCATCCTCCGGGCCAGCGCGTACGGCAAGACCAAGGTGCTATTCCCGATGATCTCGGGGATGGAAGAGCTGTTGGAGACCAAGAGGATCTTCAACGAGGTGAAGAAGGAGCTCAATCGCGACGGCATACCCTACGGCAAGGACGTCAAGATCGGGATCATGATGGAGGTCCCCTCGGCGGCACTCATCGCCGAGGATCTCGCCAAGGAGGTCGATTTCTTCAGCATCGGCACCAACGACCTCATCCAATACACCCTGGCCATCGACCGGGTGAACGAGAGGGTCAGCTATCTCTACGAACCGCTGCACCCGGCGGTGCTCAAGCTCATCCGGCATATGGTGGAAGCGGGTCAAAAGGCCGGCATCGAGGTCGCCATGTGCGGGGAGATGGCCGG
>DIFQ01000039.1:0-553 GCA_002419215.1 Syntrophaceae bacterium UBA5744 | reverse complement strand
TGAAGGAGTGCCGCAAGCTGGTCGATCAGGTCATGTCCTTCAACACGGCCTCAGAGATCGAGTTCTTCGTCCGGGAAACCATGCGGCGGAAGTTCACGGACGATTTCGAAATCGCCGATTGACACGGGAGGGGCCATGGACCCGGACACCCACAGCATGCCTGCCGGCGTCGGGGACCCGCCCGGCATGGAACCCGGGGAGAAGGTCAACATCCCCTTCCACCGGTTCCTCTCGCGGTATCTTTTGAATGTCGAGTTGACCCCCGAGGACGAGCGCACGATCGGGGATCTCGCCCGCAAAGGGGTGGTCGTCTACGCCCTCAGATACCCCAGCCGCCTCAACTGTCTCATCCTCCACGACCTGGGCCGGAGGATGAACATCCCGCAGCCCCTGTATTATCACGGCATGAACTCGCCTCTGTGGAGGTATGCCGCGAGGCTCGTCCGCTCCCTGCTGAAGGGCCGGCCCGCCGAGCCGGGCTGCGCGGGCGTCCTTGACCGCCTGACCCGCCTGCGCCGCAGCTCCGTGATCTACCTTCGCGGATCTGAACGCG
>DIFQ01000028.1 GCA_002419215.1 Syntrophaceae bacterium UBA5744 | reverse complement strand
AATCTTCGTTTGAGATATTTTGCTGAGATTGCTTCGTCACGAAAGTTCACCCTCACCTCAAACCTCTCCCCTCAAGGGAGAGGAAGACCAAGGTAAAGGTTTTCGCAGGTTCCTCGCAATAACCAGAAAGGTCAAGGTAAGACGCGGCAAGCCCCGAGCAAGAAAATCCCCCTTTGCCGCCATGATCCGCTTCGCGGGGCGGCCCGGTAGGGAAGGAACCGGACATGGTTGCGCACCCTGACGGGATGCGCCCCCGGTCATCCCCCTTTTGCAAAGGGGGAAAGAGGGGGATTTGGACGGGACAGACGGGATAGACCGGAGAGACGGGACAGACTCTCTTTCCGGACGAAATAGACCAAACAGACAAAACAGACCAAATAGACTCTTTCAAGGTGAACAATGAAGATATTAGTGGTTGACGACGAAGACGTGACCCTGTCGTCCATGAAGCGGCTCCTGCGATGGCAGGGCATCAAGGACGTGGAGATCTGCGACAGCGGCAAAGAAGCGATACGCAGGATCAAGTCGGGCGATTACGATATCGTGCTGCTGGATCTCCTCATGCCCGAGGTGGACGGGATCCAGGTGCTCGAGGCGACAAAGCCCTTCAAACCCTACACGGAGTTCATCATCATCACGGCCGTCGATGTCCTGTCACAGGCCGTGAAGGCCATCCGGCTGGGTGCCTACGATTACCTCGTGAAGCCCGTCGACAACGATCATCTCATGAGAACGCTGGATCGCGCCTTCGAAAGAAGGGGTCTCCTTGCGGGTATGAACGTCGCACGGCAGGCCCGTGATGCCCGGCAGCCCGATGGGTTCTCGGAGATCGTGACCGAGTCGCCCCAGATGCGCTCGCTGCTGTCCTATGCCCAGATCATGGCCAAGGGGGGAAACCCCGTCCTGATCACCGGCGAGTCGGGTACGGGCAAGGAGCTTCTCGCACGCGGGATTCACCGCGAGGGGCCGTCGCCCGGCGGTCCCTTCGTGGCCGTCAACATTTCCTCGATCCCGGAGACGCTTTTCGAAAGCCAGTTTTTCGGTCACGTCAAGGGGGCTTTCACCGGGGCCCTGCGGGATTACGAGGGATTTTTCGAACAGGCCGACGGGGGCACGCTCTTTCTCGATGAAATCGGGGAGTTCCCCCATCAGATGCAGTCGAAACTCCTTCGCGTCCTGGAGGAAAAATCCTTCGCACGCCTGGGCGAGACGAAGCCCATCCGCGTCGATGTGCGGATCATCTCGGCGACGAACAAAGACCTGGACAAGGCCTGCCAGGAGGGGAAGTTCAGGCTTGATCTCATGTACCGGCTCAAATCGGCCCATATCCACCTGTCCCCCCTCCGGGAGCGCAAGGACGATATCCCGGTTTTGGCGGCGCATTTCCTGAAGCTCTCCACGGAAAAATACAGGAAGGATGTCCACGGGTTCAGCCCCGAGGCCATGGATATCCTGCTGCGTCGCGATTACCCCGGCAACGTCCGGGAACTCGCCCAGATCGTGGAGAATGCCGTCCTTCTGGCCGACTCGGCGACCATCATGCCCCGGCACCTGGGTGAGGAAATCGCATCGCCGCCCTTGTTTACCCGCAGCCTCTGCAGCCTGAAAGAGAACTATGAGACCCATGTACTCTACGTGCTGAATCACACCCACGGCGACCGCAAGCAGACCGCGCAGATCCTGGGGATCACGGTGAGGCAGCTCCAGAGGAAACTCGTGGAGATGCGCCGGAACCCCCGCTGGAGGTTGCTCCTGGGCGACCTTTAAGTCACTAAAAGCGACAAAAAGGTCACTTTGCAATTTATTGATTCATTTCGACTAGTTGGCTCCTCGACCGGCAGAATGAGCCACACCGGTTGAAACGGATGCGTGACATGCGATGCACCCTTCTTTCCGCCGGCGCCGGCCGGTTCGTCCAATTTGATCTTTTCTGAAGAGCACTTAACAAATTATCATCCTCTCTTCCCAAGTGGCACCCTGCTTGCTATTCAAATAAAGCTGAACCGTTGATCATTTTTGCTCTCAGGATCTCAGCCGGATCCTGACCGATCGGCATATTCGGAAGGCCGGTTCATCAAAGGAGAGGGAGTCGGAAGAGAGCTAGAGGTTCCGGAAGAGGGGGAAAAGTCCTGTTCCGGCCAAAAGGGTGCAATGGGTCAGGGCGGCATGAGCCCCCGGGTCCCGGATGGAAGGAGCAGCATCATGAAAACACTGACGGCCGCCGGAGCAGAAAGCGCAATCAGGGACAAAAAGCGTTCATCCATGGAGTCGAACATTGTCGACACCATGCGACGATATTTTCAGAACGACACGGGGAAGTCAAAAGGCGATCTGGAATACACCATCATCAATTCCGTCAAGAGATACTTCGAGGGCAAACCCCCCGAACGGTAATGGTAAACGAGCGAACCTGACAAACTACATCCGGAAAAAATCATGCTATTGCTCAATACACTCACGTTGTTCGTTCTGGATGCGCTGGGAAAGATCGATGGCTGGATCGAATCCGCCGTCGTGGATAACGAGGAAAGCCCTTTTCTGACGACAGTGGGTCTCGGCCTGGCTCTCATCTTCGGGTTGTGGCGGAGATATGTCGTTTCCCTGTTCCGGATGGATGCGGAGCGGCCCGCAGGGGCGGAACGATCCCGCCGGATGCAGGAGCCGAAAGGCGCGCTGCGGAAAGGGACGGATCTCGAATGCCGTTTCGACCTGCAGGGACGGCTGATCGACGTGCAGTCGGGGGCTGCAACGCTGACTGGGTTCAGTCGCGAAACCATGATCGGCTCTCTTTTCAACCGCTTCCTCAGGGAAAAGGATGTGGCGGCCGTCATTGGCGGGTTCATTCAGGTCCTGCGGGGCGAAGACGCCCATGACCTGCGGGTCCGTCTTCGGACGGCCGGCGGTGAATGGATGCCGGTTCAGATGGACCTTTACCCCGTTATCCGGAATGGGGAAATCTCGGGAGTCCGCGGGACACTGAGACCCCTGGCTGACAGGCCGCTGCCGGACCGGAGAACCGGTGTCCGGCCGGGCGCCTGTGTTTACATATTCCGGAAAGGGGAGATGCTGTTTGTCAACTCCCGTTTCGAACAGAGCAGCGGTTACGGCCGTCTTGAAATCGCGGCCGTAGACCCGATGCAGATCATCCATCCCGCCGACAGGCAGAGAGTCAAGCGCAGCAATATTGGCTATCTCAAGGGGGCAGACCCCTCGACATGCGATTTCCGCATCGTGACTCGCGACGGCCGTGTCCGCTGGGTCCGCGCATCTCTGAGGCCCGTGCAGTACAGGGGAGAGAAGGCCATCCTGGGGAATTTCTTCGTCATGCCCGCCAAGGAGCAACCCCCTTTGCGCTCGTGTGATCGAGGCGGAAACACGACGGCGTCGACGTCGTACGGATGTTCTGCGTCGGCGTAAACCGGGAACCCATAGTAATCATCCTGCCAACTGAAAATACTCTTTTATTTCGTCTATCTGGTCTGTCGAAAATCGTTCATTTCGTTAATTCGTTTATTTCGTTGGTTTCGTTCATGGAAGATTGTCTATCCAGTCTGTCCCGTCCCATGAGTCATTGCGAGCAACAGACCCCG
>DIFQ01000120.1 GCA_002419215.1 Syntrophaceae bacterium UBA5744 | reverse complement strand
ACGCAGGCCCGCATCCACCGCTGCCCCCAGCTCTATGCGGCAGGGTAGCGCGCGATCGGCCAGTGCGATTCGTTGCAGGATTGCAGGCAAGCGGATCTCCCGGCCGGCGGGCGCATCGACGAGGACTGTCTTGCCTGCTGGGCCTGGCCCCGCTGCCGCGGGGGCTGCATGGTCCGCAACCAGCGCTGCCCCTGGATCCCCTCGCCTCCCGACCCCGCAGGGAAACGGGCGTGGTGCGATCTTCTCCGGGCGGACTTTGCGCGGGCGGCGCTGGCCTACCGGATTCTCGAAGGCCGCCGCCCCGGGAGCACACGAAAACTGAAGTCCCTGTTCACAGGATGATGCCATGAATCGCGAGCATTTACCCGAGCCCGTCGAAGTCGATCTGCTGCTTGTCTTTCCGCCTTTCGAGAGGCTGGTCGTCTCGATGGAAAACATCGGCATCGAATACATCGCCGCCTCGGCCCGCGCCGGAGGCTACCGATGCGCCCTTGTCAACGCGGGGCTCCACGGGCTCGGATGCGACGATGTCATCGAAGTCCTGCGCCACTCCCGATTCCGGGTGCTGGGGATCTCGACGATCCACTGGACGATGCCCGCAGCCCTAGAGATTGCACGGGACGCAAGACGATACCATCCCGATTGCCACATCATCTTCGGGGGGCTCGAGGCCGCCCTCGACGCGGAGCGGATCCTCCTGGATCACCCCTTCGTGGACTCCGTCGGCCTGGGCGAGGGCGAACGGACGGTGACGGCGCTGCTGGCAGCCCTTGCCGGCGGAAGGGACTGGCGCGAGATCGATGGGCTTGCCTGGCGCAACGGCGCTTCGGTCCTTTACTCCCGGAGGCCCCGCCTCATCGACCCCCTCGACGATTTGCCCTTCCCCGCCAGGGACGACATCGCCGCGGTTCTCGACGCTGGGGGGCCCGTGAGCATGAGCTCCAGCCGGGGCTGCCCGGGCCGCTGCTCCTTCTGCTCCGTCCGGGCCTTTTACGGGCTTTCGGAGGGGCGCCCATGGAGGGGAAGATCGCCCCGGTCGGTCGTGGCGGAGATGCAGCAAATTCAGCAACGCTGCGGGGCGCGCCTTTTCTCCTTCATCGACGAAACGGTCGTCGGTCCCGGCAACAGGGGCTCCGCGCGCCTGGCCGAACTGGCGGCGCTCATCGGCGAATCGGGGATGAAGGCCGATTTCTTCATGACCATGCGGGCCGACCAGGTGGAGGAAAAGCTCTTCCGGGAGCTCAAGGCTGCGGGCCTGCGGAAGGTCGAGATCGGCGTCGAGTCAATGGCTCCGACCCAGTTGAAGAGGCTCGGCAAGAGCACGCTCACCGGGGACAACCGCCGCGCGCTCGAGATCCTCGAAAAGCTCGGCATCGCCGCGGAGCTCTTTATGGTGCCCTTCGACCCGGGTGTCACGCCGGACGAGATGGAGACGAATCTTCGCTTCTACCGGGAGCGGTTCGCAGCCGGCCGGGGCTACGACGTCACCCCTCTGAGCCTCGGGAACTACCTCTGTCCCTATCCCGGGACGGGGACCAGGGCCGTTTACGAGAAAAACGGCTGGCTCAACGGCAGCGGTCCCATCGCCTTCCGCGTCATGGACAGGCGCATGCAGAAGGTGGGGGAGGCGCTGATCCGGTTTGTCGGTTCCATCGAGCCGGCATTCCCCATGTCCTACCAGGGTCTCGGAAACCTGTGGGTGAACAGCGCCGGGCTGCCGGCGCCCGTCTACGGCAGGATAGGCGGGATGTGTGCCGATATCGGCAATCTCCTTGTGGAGTTCGCCGAATGGGCCCTGGCAGTCACCGCAAGGCCCCAGCCCATCCCCATCGGTCAGATCGAGGGGCTGATCGGCGATTTGCGCCGGTTCCTTGCGCGGATCGCTCCACTGCGTGAGGAGCTTCGTGCCATCGCAGCTGCCCATGGGAACGGCAAGCCCACGATGGGCAAAATCGAATCCTCCTTTGCCAGGGATCTCTTCCTCCTGGGAAGGCGGAGAAAGCGGCGGATTCACGAGAAGACCGAAAACCGCGCACCGGACGAGCACGAAATCGTCACGGGTATTCTCGATGCGCTTACCCTGGAGGCGTCCTCATGAAACGGCAGTGCGGCAAGCCAGCCGCAAGCGAAATCAAGCTCCTGTCCGTGCTCGGCCGTCATTATGCCTGCAACGTGAAGACCGCGCGCTGGGCCGAGCTGGACGGCAAGACGTGGCATCGGCTCGCACGATTGCGGGAGGCACCGGAGAATGTCCCGGGGCTCGCCGCCGTTCTCGAGGCCCGGCCCGATTCCCCAAAGCGGGAGGAGAGCCTCGCGCCGAAGAACCTGATCCTGCAGGTTTCCCATGCCTGCAACCTGCGCTGCCGTTACTGCAGCGCCGACTTCGGGCGCTACGGGGGCCGCTTCCGGTCCATGACCGCCCGGACGGCGGCGCGCGCCATCGACTTCCTTTTCGAGTCGAGCGACGCCGCCGATCTGGCCGTCACCTACTTCGGCGGAGAGCCGCTTCTCAACCTGGAGGCGGTTCTTTCCTCGGCGCGCCATGCGCTGGGCAGGGCGCAGAAAGAGCGCAAATCCGTCTCCCTTCACCTCGTGACCAACGGCGTAGGGCTTCTGCCGCAAACCCTGATGCGGCTCGACGAGCTCGGGTTCAGCCTGACGGTCAGCATGGACGGCCAGAAGGGGTGCCACGACCGGTGCCGGCCTTTTCCCGACGGCAGGGGTTCCCATGGGACGATCGCCCGCCAGCTCGAGATCGCAGGGCGGATGCCCATCGGACGGCGCGTTACGGTCCGAGGGACCTTCACGCGGGAGTCGGCAACCTTTTTCCCGAATGTCCGGTATCTCGTCCGGCGCCGCTTCTCGAACAATATCGCTTACGAACCCGTGTTCCTGCCGACGTCGGATCCCCTGGCCCTTCGCTGGCGAGACCTGCCCGACATCCGGGAGGCCTACCGGGAACTTGCGCGCCTTTACGTCGATCAATGGCGGAACGGAAACCCCTTCTGCCTGTGGGATTTCGACGACGCGATCGTGCAGCTTGTCCGGGCAAGGCCGAGACGATCGCGCTGCGGCGCCGGTGTTGCGACCGTGGCCGTGACCGCCGAAGGGGACCTCTATGCGTGCCACATGTCGACGGGAATGGATCAGGCGCGGCTCGGGAACCTGGAGGGCGGCCTCGATGAGAAGCGAAGACGGCCCTGGGTGGAGAGATACCGCAACGGGCGAGAAGGCTGCGCGAACTGCTGGCTGCGCGCACTGTGCGGCGGGGGGTGCAACACACACGCGATCCTGTACAACAAAGGGCTCGGCCGCCCCTACCGCCTGGAGTGCAGGCTCATCGAGCACCGGTACCGGCTGGCCCTCTGGATGCTCTCGGAGGTGCCCGGCCTCAGGGAGGCCGTGTCGGACCGTGCGGAGAGCGCCGGCTCCGACAGGGGCCACCTGCTAACCCCGCTGTGGGCCTGCCGGGATCACGCAGCGGATCGATCGGAAAAAGGAAAGACCGCCGAAAGCCGGCCGGTCAATGAACGCGTTTCGTAGAGGGGGCACATCGTATGGGGAGGCACATTTTAATCCTGCTCGCCTGTCTGGCCATGACCGTCATCCAGGCGCCGCCCGTCTTTGCCGGCGAAGAGGTGCCGGTGATCGAGGACGACGAGGAATACCGCGTCTTTGCGGCGGTCCTGTTTCCGAACGCACCCGAGATCCCCGACGAGATTCGGAATGACCCGCTGCGTCGAGGCGCCTACCTGTCGCAGCGCCCCCGCCTCGACGGCCTGGGACTGGGAAACGGTTTCGACGTCGTCCAGGAGGCAACGGAAGAGACCCAGAGAATGAGGCCCGCGGACAACGAAGCGGATGCCTCGCTGAGGGAGGATTTCAATCGAAAGAACGAAAAGCGGGGCAGACTCGTGAAGGAAAAACTTCTGGCGATTCTGCCGAAGAATCACAACGTCCGGATCATCACGGAAGAGGAAATGACGGAGCTGTTTCGCAGCAAGGGCGGGTGGAACGAATTCCGGAAGAGGAACCCCTTTGCGGGCGGGATCAAGTCGTTTTCCCGCGTCGGCTTCGATTCGGAGCGGATGCGCGCCGTCGTCTTCGTCCGCCACCAGGCAGGCTCCGAGATGGGCGTCGGTTACCGGATTTACCTGCATAAATCGGCCACGAGCGGAAAATGGATCATTACAGGCTCGGTTCTTACCTATATTTCATGACGGAGACGAAAGATGTGTACCGCGGCCGAAAAAAAGAGGAGTGTAGTGGGCAAATGAAAAGGACAGCATGTCTTCTGCTTTTGATTCTATTACTTGCAATGCCGGGCCAGGCCGATGCGAATGATGAGCGCTGCGGCCACCGGGGAGAGCGGGGCCCCTGCAAGGCCAACATCGAGAGTTACCATTACGACCCGGGCAGCGGAACGTGCAAGGAGTTCTTCTGGGGCGGGTGCGGCCCTGCGCCCTTCAGGACGAAGGAAGAGTGCCTGCAGGCCTGCGGAGGGGAGAAGCGCCTGGTGATCGCCGAGTTGAAGGCCTTCCCGGAAAAACGCCTGCCCTATGCCCTGCTCCATCTCGAGTACCCCAGGGACTGGCAGAAGCCGGATTTCACGGTGCAGGTAAACGGCAGGGAGGTCCCCTCCCGATTGTGGGGAGGGGGTCACTCGCCAGACAGGCAGTACGCGACCCTTTTCTTCTTCCCCGGCGAGGGAGGCAACCTGAAGGTTTCCGTCCAGGCCAGCCTTGACGAAAAGACCCATGAAGCAACGGACAGGTTTTCGTGGAACGTTTGGGCCATGGCGGGTCTTCTCGACGGCCCGGGCCGACTCGAGGCCGTGATGAAACCCCGCGCCCTGCGATTCTGGGTCTTCCCGGCAGACAAGGTCCGGGCCGTGTTCAACGGCCGTTCCATCACGCCGAAACGGGAGCCCCTTTCGGGAAGGCCCGTGGGTCTCTTCTCCGTCGAGCCCGAGTGGAAAGCCGGGAAAAACACGCTTTCCATCGAGACGACGGGAAAGGACGGCAAGACCGTTGCCGGCGATTACTCCTTCGTTTATCTGCCCGACAGCGCAATCACTCTCGGCGAAACCCTGGCGATCCCCTACGGCACGATGGGGGGCAAAAGCGGGCCCTTCTACTCCATGGAGTTGGAAGGGAATGCCCTGATCCCGGTCGGTGACGGGGAGGAAACTTTCTACATCATCGACCCCGAAGGGTGGGCCGTCGAAAAATCCGTGCTGGTCAAGACCCTGAGAGCGGATCGGCCCGGCCGGAGCCGGGTGAAGATAGTCGTGAAGAGACACTTCCTCCAATCCCGGGAGTTGGAGCGGGAGTTCGACATCAACGTCTCCCCGGCGATCGGGAAGTAGCGAATCTTTCGGGAAGGAAGGGATTTCATGAACAGGACAATATCCGTAAGACCGTCCAGGACTTCATCCGTCGTCATGATTGGGATGGGTCTTCTCTTCCTGTTTTTCGGCATCGCCCTCGTTGCCGCCGCAGAAGGGGAGGCCAAGCCTTTTGCCCTGATCTTCGGCATCCTGTGGGCTGCAGTCTGCATCGGCTTCATCGTTTCCGGGATTTATTCTCTTTCTCGCGGAAAAGCCCCTTCCGTGGCGATCATCGACGTGGAGTCGGCGCCGGAGGAAGGAAACAGGACGGAAGGAGCGGATTTCGAGGCGAAACTCAGGAAACTGGAGCGGCTGCGGAAAGAAAGACTGATCGGCGAAGAGGAGTACAGGCGCAAGCGGACCGAAATCATGGCCGAGAAATGGTGACACTCAAACCGGCGAGAAAAGAGGGAATAAAAAGCGGGGCCTCGCAAAGGAGGCCCCGCTGTACGTTTACGGCTTCTTCGACAGCCCCCGGTCATGACGTCCTTCGGCCGGGCGAACCTGCCCGTCCCCGGATGTCCCGGGATCCGCCAGCTGAATGCGATTGAATACCTGCTGCGCAAAGACAGACAATTACATGTAGTAATCGTCAATGTCGGCTACATATTTGATTTCGTAGGACCGCTTGGGGGCCTGCCCTGCAAGAATCTTCTCGATGGATGCGGTGGCCCTCTTGATCTCCTCCAGGTATCTCTCCACTTCCTCCTGCTTTCTGAGCAGTCTCGCGAAGTCGTGATTGCTGATCGTGATCTCTTCTGTCTCCATCTTCTCCGGCTTGAGCAACATGGGCTTACGCATTGATTTCGCTTTCATGACGAAAAGGGCCTCCCTTTCTGGTGGTCTGGACCTGTTGTTACAGCACAGATCATGCCCGAGCCGTCAATCTTTCCATGTATACAATATTATTAATTATTTCAGATTCCCCTCCAGAAAGTCCTCCTTGCTCAGCAAAGCATATGATTCACGGAAAAACGGGGCCGCCCGGGTGATCGGGGGAAAACAGACGACATATCGGCAGGTTTCATGGGTGAAGCATATGCTTCTGTCAGTCAGCAAATCGTTCACTGCACCAGAAAAATTGCATCCATCCGCCGCGGCGCAAAGAACCGGAGCCGAAAAAAAGGTACAAAAAAAAAGGCCTGACACTTGGCCAGGCCGTGTAATTTTTGGCTCCCCGGACATGACTCCCTTCGGCAAGCATACCCCTCGTCATCGAGGGGTTCAGGGCCGACCTGCACCGCAAAGGTAACCGACCGCGCAGACACCGCCGCCATGGATCGGTTAAACAGGCGCCTTCATCGGCTCACGTCAACTTCGACACCAGGATTTCCCGGACCCGCCTGGGGTTGGCCTTGCCCGACGAGGCCTGCATGACCTGGCCGATGAGAAAGCCCAGGGCCTTGCCCTGTCCGGATCTGTAATCGTTGATTGCCGCCGGATGGGAACCGAGCACCTGCTCGACAAGGGTTTCCAGGGAACTGGCATCTGAGACCTGCCGGTATCCCCCTTGCTCGATGATGGCATCGGGTGTTTCGTCGCTTTCAAAGAGCCGGGAAAGAACCTCCCTGGCGGCATTGGCGTTGATCTCGTCTTTTTCAAGCCGCAGCAGCACGCCGGCAAACCGGTCGGGGGTCACGGGGTTTCCGGCAATCGGGAGCTGCCTCTCCTTCAGCGAGGGCAGATATTGCGTCATGAGCCAGTGGGCGGCTGTGCGCGGCGCAACGGACTTTCGGGTGACGGCCTCGAAATAGTCGGACAGCTCTCGGTCCCCCGCAAGCGAGACGGCCAGCTCCCGGGGAAGTTCGTAGTCGCGTTGAAAGCGGGCCGTCTTCAGCGCCGGCATTTCGGGAAGGAGGCCGCGCATCCGGCCGATCCACTCCTCGGAGACAACGATCTCGGGGACGGACGGGTCGGGCACACAGGGGCCCTCGAATTTCCCGCGCATCGGGAGGGTTACGCCTTTTTCGGGATCCCAGAGGCGCGTGTGCAGGACAATGGCCTCCCCCGACTGCAGAGAGGCTTTCTGTCGCTCGATCTCATAGGCGATCGCATCGCCCAGATGCCGGATGGAGTTCATGTTTTTGACTTCCACCTTCGTGTTCATGGCGGTGCTGCCCTGCTCGCGGATGGAGATGTTGGCGTCGACGCGCATCGTGCCTGTTTCCATGCTGCATTCGGAGCTGCCCACGTAGCGGATCTGGGTCCTCAGGTTCCGAATGAACTCCATGGCTTCGTACGGTGAACGGATATCGGGTTCCGTCACGATCTCCACCAGGGGTGCCCCGGCCCGGTTGAAATCGACGAGGCTCACGGGCGTCCGGCCCTCGAGTTCGTGGACGAGCTTGGCCACGTCCTCCTCAATGTGGATGTGACGGATGCGGAGTCTCTTCGGCGCTCCCTTCTCATCCACGACGTCTAGCCATCCCCCGCGGGCCAGCGGATAGTGGGCCTGGGAGAGCTGATAGCCCTTCGGCAAGTCAGGATAGTAGTACACCTTCTGATCGAAGGCGCTCCGTTTCTGGATTTCGCAGTTCAGCGCCAGACAGGCCACCGCCGCCTTCTCGAGGGCCTCCCGGCTGAAGCGGGGCAGCGCACCCGGGAGCCACAGGCAGACGGGACAGGTGTTGCGATTGGGCTCGTCGCCCGGACGATTCGGGCAATCGCAAAACATCTTCGTCAGGCAGTTCAGCTCCACGTGGATTTCGAGGCCGATGATCGCTTCGTGCTGCACGCTCAGGACTCCTTCGTTGTTGTTTGCATCCTCTCCCCGGCCAGGGCAAGCAGCCCCGCGTCACTGAGCCTGGACCCGATGATCTGAACACCCGGACAGCGTGCCTGGCCGCCGTCATCAAAGGGGAAACAGACGGCAGGCAGGCCCGTCAGGTTGGCGGGCAGCGTGAACAGAA
Source organism: Syntrophaceae bacterium UBA5744 (assembly GCA_002419215.1). Lineage (GTDB taxonomy): Bacteria > Desulfobacterota > Syntrophia > Syntrophales > UBA2192 > UBA2192. The sequence continues at coordinate 7,202 of DIFQ01000120.1, read as the reverse complement.
AGGCATCGTAGAGCGCGGGGACCGATGCGGCCTCGAAAGGGTCGAACCCCCTGCGGACGGCGGGCATCACCAGCGCGTCCACTTCTCCGAGCAGGCGCTGCACCTCCCGCATCAGGTGGGACCGCAGACGGCACGCTTTTTCGAAAACGTCGTATTCCATGAACTGGTAATAGGCCCCCTGGAAGAGGAACGGCTTGATGACCGGGCCGAAGATCTCGCCCCTGGTCTTCAGGTACATTTCGTTCCAGTTTTTCGCCGAGGGGGTCCGGTACCCGAACCGCACGCCGTCATACTTGCCAGCCGACGAAGAGGCCTCCACGGAGCCGATGATCTGGTGTACGGTTCGGAAAAGGTCGAACTCCTTCATGCTCTTCTCAACGGGGGTCAGTCCCGCTTTCGCAAAGCCCTCCAGGCAGCGCTGAAAAGCCTTCCGGTCATCGGTCTCGAGGCAGGCAGCGCTTTCCCGGATCCAGCCCAGGGTGCGGATTCCCGGCTGCCCGGAGCCGTTTAGAAAGTCCGGCACCTCTTCGACGGGCATGGAGAAATCCCTTTCGTCCCTTCCGGATGCGGCGGCCATGACGGTTGCAATGTCGGCTGCCGAGCGCGCCAGAATGCCGATTGTCTCCATGGACGGGATGAGCCCGAGAAGACCGTGCCGGGACACCAGCCCGTAGCTCGGCTTGTAACCGATGAGTCCTGCTTTGGCAGCCGAGAGACGAGCCTCCCCGAGATGCTCCGTCACCAGGGCGATTGCGGAAAAGCCTTCGGCAACGGCCCGCGCGGCCTCGTCGCCGCACAAACCCAGTCCCAACTCGCTCATGCGGGTGCTGCCGACAATCGAGGCCCCCTGATCCCTGAGACTCTTCACGACGGTCGCGTCCTCGATGGCCTTAAACCCCTTCAGCGCGAGGCTGCCCGCTTCGGTCGGCCACCCCGCCACGGACATGTTGGCCTGCACGGAAATGGAGCTCCCCTTCAAGAGGCCCTCCCCGGAGACCACCGAACCCCCGTCTCGATAAGCAAAAATCCCGGACACGATCGCTCTCCTTCTCATTCCAGAATGCCGGCCACTTTGAAGTAACGTCCCTTCATGGCCGGTGCATTGGCAAACAAGGCCCGCGATTCGGAGTACGGGGACACGACGGGCTCCCCTCCCGCGCGGATGCGGCCTTTCACCGGCGCAACCGAAAAAACCGGCTCTGCGTCGGTTTCCATTTTATCGATCGCGGCGGCAAGCAGGGAGGCCTCCGCCAGGGCCTTCTCAAGCGCGGGCCGTTCCGTCTCGTTCACCCCGATCCGCGACACCCAGGAAAGATATTCGAGGAGGTCCTCTTTCTTCACCGTCCCCGGGAGGGCCTTGTCGCCCCCCAGGTCGAGAAGGCCGAGCTCGCCCAGCTGCTCGCGGCTCACGTCGGACGGCGCTTGCGTCAGAGGGCACTGGGCGCTTCGGTTCTTGGGGAAAGCAATCACTTCCCGGATGGACGAAACGCCCAGAACCATGGAGACGACGCGGTCCATGCCCAGGGCGAGCCCGCCGTGCGGCGGCGTCCCGAAATCGAGGGCGCGCAGGAAAAACCCGAATTTTTCCTCGACGGCCTCGTTCGACAGACCCAGGGACCGGAAGATCCTTGACTGCAGGTTGCGGTCATGGATGCGGATGCTGCCGCCTCCGAGCTCCTCCCCGTTGACAACGAGGTCGTAGGCCCTCGATTTGAGCCCCAGGAGCTCCTCCCTGTTTTCGGGATCGAAATCCGCCCGATGGGGCGACGTGAAGGGATGGTGGCTGGAGGTCACGCCCTCTTCCGTGGCCTCGAAAAGCGGGAAATCGGTCACCCAGAGGGGCGCGAAGATGCCGGGCGGGATCATTTCGAGACGCTCTGCCAAATGAAGGCGCAACTGCCCCAGAACGGAGTGGACGAGGTCCGGCGAAGCATCGGCAATCATGATCAGCACGTCGCCGTTTCCCGCAGCGAAGCGCTCGAGGATGGCCGCCTGCTCCTCCCGGCTGAAGAACTGGACTATGTTGGACTCCAGCTTCCCGTCGACGACCCGCATCCAGGTCATCCCTTTTGCACCCATGGCGGGGACGATTTCCTTGGCATATTCGTTCTGCAGGACGTTCTTGCTGAGGCTCTCCGAGTGGCCCTTGATGTTGATTCCCTTGATCCGCCCGCCCCGGTCGAGTATCTGCCGGAAAATGCCGTAACGGGTGTCCCGGAACAAATCCGTTGCCTCGATGAACCGGAGCCCGAACCGGGTGTCGGGGCGATCGGAGCCCATCGTTTCCATCGCCTCTTGATGGGTCATGCGGGGGAAAGGCCTGGTCAGGTCAATCCCTCCTACGGCGAACATGCGGACCGTCAACTCCTCCACGAGGCCATAGATGAACTCCTCGTCGATGAAGGAGGCCTCGAGGTCGAGCTGGGTGAACTCCGGCTGGCGGTTGGGACGCAGGTCTTCGTCCCGGAAACAGCGGGCCATCTGGAAATAGCGCTCGAAGCCGCTGACCATCAGGAGCTGCTTGAAAAGCTGGGGCGACTGGGGAAGGGCGTAGAAATGGCCCTGGTGGATGCGGCTGGGCACCAGGTAGTCGCGCGCCCCTTCGGGAGTGCTCTTCGTGAGCGTCGGCGTTTCGACCTCGATGAACCCCTTTTCGTCCAGGTAATCCCGGACACACTTGAAAATGCGGTGCCGCTTGATAAGATTGTCCTGCATGGAGGGGCGACGAAGGTCGAGATACCGGTGCTTGAGGCGCAGCTCCTCTGCAACGGCCTCCGACTCGCGTTCCCCGGCCGCCATGGCCTTCTCGGAGACCGTAAACGGCAGCGTGTCCGAGGCGTTCAGAATCTCCATGACCGCAGCGAAAACCTCGACGGCCCCCGTTTCGAGATTGGCGTTCTCCGTGCCGGCACGGCGTTTTTCCACTCGGCCGCGAACCACCAGGCAGTACTCGCTTCTCAGCAACTCGGCCGCCCTGCATAAATCAGCCGAGCTGCGCTCGGGGCTGAAGACGATTTGAACGATGCCGCTCCGGTCCCGAAGGTGGGCGAAGAGGACCTCGCCGTGATCCCTCAGCGCATCGACCCACCCGGCCAGAAGCACCTCCCGACCAGCATCCTCGGGGCGCAGGGACCCGCACCAGAAGCGTTTCGTGAAATCCATCTCTTCTTCCTTTTCCCTTTCATCCTCCGGCGGGCCTCGACAGGAGACTCCCGCAACCGAGGCACCCGGTAAAATGAAGAAGCCCGGCTCGAGAGTCATCGACTCGAAAACCGGGCCTGCAAGATCGCTTTGCGGTGAGCCATGCCCCCCGCAACGGAACGGCAAACCCCCTTCATCCAAAAGGGAAATGCCCGGGCCCGACGCTGATTTTCGGCCTCCGATGGTTACGTTTCAGAGCTCAAAAGTCAAGAAAAAAGCGTTACGGAATTGTAACGCTGCGGGACCATTCTGCACGCGCAGGGAGGAGCCGTTCCTGCTCACAGTCGGTTCTCCCCGTCGCGGACCTTGTCAATGCCGTCATTTTCTTGCCTGTCGGGAGACAAGGCCCGGTGCCTTGACGTAAAAAAACGGGGCCTCTGCAAGGAGGTCCCGTTTTTTATTTGCCGGCTTCTTCGACGGGTTCAGAATAGATCCCCGGACATGACTTCCCTCGCCCCCAAGGGGCTCGGGACAAGCTCACGGATGTTCTCGTCAGACTGGGTGAGCCATAAACAAAGGGCCCGGCGCAAGGCCGAGCCCTTTGTTTATGGCTCCCCGGACATGACTCGAACATGTGACCCGCTGGTTAACAGCCAGCTGCTCTACCGACTGAGCTACCGGGGAATTTGTCGGTGCGAAAATCGAAAACCGGATATTAATGGAAAGACCGCCCCTTGTCAAGAGCGGTCTTTTGTCAAGCAAGTTTTATTCCTGAATGCCTACTTGCAGCTCGTGCAGACCGTAAGCTTGCTCATGGGTACTCCCGTCTTCTTGCTGATCCACTTGAGCTGGTCTTCGGGGGCAAAGTAGCGGCCGCACTTGTCGCAGGCCACCATCTTGAAGGACTTGTCCCAGATCATCCGGCGGTCGCCGGAGGCTTCCATCTTCACAAATCCCGTGGGGCACACATAGGCGCAGGAGCCGCAGCCGATGCAGGCATCGGCGATGTACTCGATTTTGGGTTCCGCCACATTGCGGCCCAGGCCCCGGTCGACGAATTTCAGGGCATCGACGCCGACGATCTCGTGGCAGGTCCTCGTGCAGAGGCCGCAGAGGATGCAGTCACTGCCCTCGGCCGCCCCCTCGGCCACTTCCACGCCCAGGCTTGCGGCCATGTCGCGGATGGCCTTCGTCGTGGGGTACTTGTAGTAGAGAAGCTCCGCCGCGAGCTTGCGGCTTTCGATCACCGCGCTGGAGTTGGTCCGGATCTCCATCTTGTTCTTGACCAGCGTGTCGCAGGAACTCGTCATCTGCCACTTGCCGTTGGCCTTCACCTCCACGACGCAGAGGCGGCAGGCCCCGAAGGGCATGAGGTCCTTGTGGAAGCACAACGTCGGGATCGGGACGTGGCCGGCCTGGCAGGCCTGCAGGATCGTCGCCCCATCCTTCGCTTCCAACTTCTTGCCATCGATCGTGACGTTCAGCATCGAAATTCCCTCTGTAGAAGTCTATTCAGTCGTTCCGTCTCTTCGGTCTCTTCAGTCTTATCTTTCGACGAAACAGACCAAATAGACCAGATGGACCAGATTATTCCCAAACCACCAGCCGGTAGCAGCGCAGGCAGCGGTTCGCTTCCTTTATGGCCACGGCGTCGCTGTAGGGGGCCTCGACCTCGTTGAAGCTCTTGACACGCGCCTTCGGATCGAGCAGGCTTACTTTCTCCTGGGCGCAGGTGTCGATGAAACCCAATGCGCGCTGGGCCTTGACATCGATCCCCTTGAAGCTCACCTCGGGCTCGAAGGTGCGGCCCTGGAGGTAGGCATCGATGCTGCGGGCCACCTTGTTGCCCGCATCGAGGGCCTCGATGAGGGTCGCGGGGCCGGATACGCAGTCACCGCCGGCAAAGACGTTTTCCAGGTTGGTCCGGAGCGTCTCGGGGTTCACCTCGATGGTGCCCCAGCCTGTCACCGGGACCAGGTCCTTCACGAATGCGAGGTCCGGCTTCTGGCCCGTGGCGGGTATGACCACATCCGCCTTCACCTTGAACTCGGAGCCCTTTACCGGGATGGGACGGCGCCGCCCGCTTGAATCGGGCTCGCCAAGCTTCATCCGGATGCACTCCACGCCCTTCACCTTGTTGCCGTCAACGAGCACGCTCACGGGGGCAACGAGGTAACGGACCTTGACCCCTTCCTCGAGCGCCTCCTCGATCTCCTCGTTCCGGGCGGGCATTTCCTTACGGGTGCGCCGGTAGAGGATCTCCACGTCCTTGTAACCCAGCCGCAGGCAGCTCCGGGCGCAGTCCATGGCCACGTTGCCGCCGCCGACGATGACGACTTTTCCCTTCGGCTCGATTTGCTTGCCGAGGGCCAGCTCCCGGAGGAACACGGCGCCGTCGATGAACCCGTCGTAGCCGGCATCCTCGCCCTTGCAGCCGATCTTGGTCCCCTCGTGGGCGCCCACGCTCAGGAATATCGCCTTGAAGCCCTGGGCTGTGAGCTCATCCATGTCGAGCTGTGTGATCTTCTTGTTGTACTGGATATCGGCTCCCAGCTCGCGGATGAGCTTGATCTCGTGTTCGAGAATGTTTTTGGGCAGGCGGTAGTCGGGGATACCCACGGCGGCCATGCCGCCCCCCTTCGGGAACGCCTCGAAGATCGTGACCTGGTAGCCCATCCTCCTGAGGTGGTAGGCTGCGGCAAGCCCTGCGGGCCCCGCGCCGACGATGGCCACCTTCTCGGGCCTCTCGGCCGCGGGCTTCTTCAGGGCGCTGGCCCCTGCGGCCAGGTCGTTATCCGCCGCCGCCCGCTTGAGAAGCCGGATGGCCAGGGTCTTGTCGATGCCGTTGCGCACGCAGGCCTCCTCGCAGGGGTGCGTGCAGGAGCGGCCGATGACACCGGGCAGGATGCAGCGCTTGCGGATCAGGTTGAGGGATTCGCCGAACTTGTTGTTGCGGATCAGTTCGATGTACCCGGGGATGTCGAGCTTTGCCGGGCAGGCCTCCAGGCAAGGGGCCGTGACAGCCACCTTGTAGGGCCTCGTGGAGCCTTTCTTCCCCGCAGTCAGGGCCAGGAATTCTTCCTTGTAGTATCGGATGGCGTCGAACACGGGGGTGACGGCCGAGGCACGGCCGAAGTTGCACTTGGAGAGCTCCATGACACCCTTGGCGATCCGCTCGATCTCGGCGATGTCCTGCTTCTTGCCCTTGCCGGCGATCAGCCCCTCGAGGAGCCCTGTCAACCGGTCGATGCCGATGCTGCAGACGGAGCACTCGCCGCAGGACAGCTTCCTCGCCTCCTTCAGGTATGCGAGGGCCAGCGACGGGACGTTCGCAACGGCATCCGCGACGACCATGCCGTTCCAGCCGAAAAGGGCCGTAAAGGACTTGTCGCCCAGCATCTTTGGGACGCTTGCGTCGGCGGCCTTCGCCGCCTTACCGGTCCGGTTGTCGATGATCTTTCCATTCCAGCTGCTGAAGGATACTGCACTCATTCCCTGTCACCCTATCTTTCCGTTTTCTGTTTTTGTCCCGTGACGTGGAACCTCACCAGGGCTGCATGCACTCGACCTTGTTCATAAGGATTTCCCACTCGCGGTTGACCCGCTCCTGGATCGTTTCGATGTCCGAAGGCTTTAAATGGCGGAACCGCCCCTGGGGCTTCAGATAATCCCCGACGGGACGAAGCTTCTCCGGGACCTCCATCGTGAGCCGGTACTTGCCGTTCTCCACCTCGTAGAGGGGGAAGACCCCCGTCTCGACGACCAGGCGTCCCAGCTTGATCGTGATCTCCGAGGCGCAGCGCCAGCCCGTGGGGCACATGGAGAAGATGTGGATATAAGCGGGGCCCTTCACCGCCTTGGCCTTCTTTACCTTGTTGATGAGGTCGATGGGGTAGCTCGGGCAGGCGGTCGCCACGTAGGGGACCTTGTGGGCCACCATGATCTCGGGGATGTTTTTCTTTCCCGTGCGCTGCCCCGGGATGGCCTCGCCGGCCGGCGAGGTCGTCGTGGCCGCCATGAAGGGGGTGGCGCTCGAGCGCTGGATGCCCGTGTTCATGTAG
>DIFQ01000057.1 GCA_002419215.1 Syntrophaceae bacterium UBA5744 | reverse complement strand
GTAGGCCCTGCCCGCGTAGGCGGCGCCATAGCCCGAAAGGACAAAGGGCGCCACGGCCAGCGCGCCCGCCCCCGCCTGCAGGAAGCGGCGCCGGCCCGTGTCGACGACGGCGTCATGCGGCTTGCCGGTAAGGTCCCGGCGTATCCGGGCCGCCCTGCGCCCGAGATCACCGGCACCCCGGAACAGGATCAGGATCAGGGCCGAGGAGATCGACCCGACGACCCACACGGCCGGAAGATAAAAAACCAGCAACTGCACCGCACGGGGCGGGTCTACCCAGGAAATGGGGGTGGCCATCACGTACCCGCCCAGGGCGAAGAGAAGCACCACGGCGGTCCCTGCCGCCACGACGGCACGGGAGCGGAAGCCCCCGGAGCGCTCCGGGAACCGGAAGGCCTGCCGGATGCGCGCAATGATGTAGATCTGGGCGAGGATCGCCGCGAAGAAAACGAAGATACGACCGGCGGAAGAAAAGATTTCCAGGTAAACCGGAGAGAGCGTCATTCCGGGATTGAGTTCCATCATCGTGCCCAACAAGATAGTCGTCAAATATGGAAAAAGCAAGAAGCAAAAGCCCTGCCATCAGGCAGGGCTTTTCAATAAATCCGGTTATTACAAAATCCATTTTGTTTACAGGTAGTTGACTGTTTCCTACACCCTATACCCTGCCCCCTTGACCCTCTATTTCTTCGGCTCCCTCTTCACTCCCCTGGCATTGTCGATGAACCTGACGCACAGTTCCGACCAGAACTTGAAGGCGTCCGTAGCCGAGCCCCATTTCGAAAAACGCTGTTCGAACTCGGCTTTCCTCTCGTCCACCGCGAGCAGCAGGATATCGTTCGTCTGGCTGTCCAGGGCCATCATCTCGACACCGGTCTCGCCGCTTCCGGACCAGCCCCCGGTTGCGCCCTTCTTGACAAGACTGATGCCGATCCCGACGGGAATGACGGACGTGACGGCGCTCACGCCGGGCCGACTCTGCTTGATGTTCGTGATGGCGATGCGGAGCCGCGCAACGTTAGGCCCGGGATCTGCCACGATCGGGTACTTGTCCTTGAAGGCCGTCACGATGTCCCTGTTGAACGCATCGGCCAGCTCCTTCATCTCCTGGGGATCGATCCCCTTGTAGTCGGAGTGGTCCGCAAGGTAGAAGATGACGCTGTCCACCATGAACGTGTCGTATTTCTTCGGGTCCACACCGGCCTTTATCCAACGCAGCTTGGCCCCTCCTTCGGGCCCGGGCTTCAGAAGGTCATAGACGGAGGGGTTGCCGAAAAACCCCGAATACTGGATCTCCGCCGCCGATGTCCCGGGCATTTCGAGCAACAGGGCAATCACGACCGCCAGCATCATTTTTGCAACTGTTTTCATTCTTTCCCTCCTTGATGTTCTTTTCCATCCCCGTGAATACGGCAAGCCTGTGTCGTTCATAACGCAATCCCGCTCGATACGAAAGCGGATTTTTGGCGGGCCACAGGCGCGGCGAGGCCGATTCATCCCCTTGCCGGGGCCCGGAACAAAGGAAAGCCCCTGCCGTTGATTGCGTCAGGGGCGCAGATCCACGTCCGCCGCCGGCTTTCAAAACCTCCCGGCTCCTTGCCTTTTTCACTGGTCACCGGTCACTGGCCACCGGTCACTGCTGCGAAGCAGCCTGCCCCTATTCCCTGACCAGCAGGATCGAGCAGGGCATCTTGCGGATAATGCTGTCTGTGCCGCGGCCGTAGAGGAAGTGCTCCAGGCGGCCCTCTTCATGGGCGAGCAGGATCACCAGGTCGATGTTCCCGTTCCGGATGGCCTTCAGGATCTCCTCTTTCGGCTCGCCCTCCTCGATGACCTCGAGGATCGTCATGCCCTTCTCCCGCTCCTGGCTGACGATCTCATCCAGTTCCGCCTTGATCCTGTCGAGCTCCTTCCGGTATTGCTCCTCGTACGCGATCGTGGGCAGATTCCATCCCTTCTTGAAGGGGTTCTCGACGACGTGCAGCACGGAAAGGACGGCGCCGTATTGACGGGCAAGCGAGACCCCGAAGCGGACCGCCTTCCGGCAGTGTCGCGTCATCCGGCTGACGGCAAGGATGCGGTTGATCTCTTCCATGGCCTGCCTCCTTTCTGAACGGGCGCGGGCAAGGCATTACCTGCCGCCGCATTCCGGCCGGCCCCTGCGGCCGGATTACTTCGTCGGGCAGATGTCGTCGAGCCAGAGTTCCTGGCCCCCGATGCTGAACTCCCTGATGGCCCCGTCCAGCACGATGATCCCGTACGAGTTGCCCCCGACGGCGGTGGCGGTTACCGTCACGGTCACCCCCCCAACGCTCGAGCCGTTCAGGGAGACCAGATTGCCCACGTTGCGGAAATCACCGTTGACCATCATGTTGTTGTTTCCGCCCAGTTCGGCGAACTTCAGCGTGATCTTCTTCAGGGGGTAGTCGAACTTGAAGCGCAGATTGACATTGTTGGCGTTGATTTCCCTGCCCGTCCCCCTGGCGTGGTTCGTGGCATCGATCCTGGCCTTCCCGCTGGTCGTCCAGGTGGCGTTTGCCCATTGAAACTGCTCGACGGTGATGTTGGTTCCGCTCGTGTAGAAGGTTTGACCGACGGGGTATTGCGTCCCGGGCGCCACGTCCTCGAATTTGACGCAGCAGCCGGACACGAGCCCGATCAACAGGGCCGCAAGCACGATCTTCGACATCGCTCTCATGAGGCACACCCTCCTTCCTTGAAGGCTCTTCGGTTACCGTTTTCCCGCTCGCCCCGCCGGACGGCTCCGCAGCGGAGCGAGCAGCCAATGGATCACGACCCGATGAGACGCATCGGGCTGATGACAGGGGACGGTTCGTGAGAAGGTTGGTTTGCGGGATTGACCGGGTCGGGGATGAGGGGGTCCGGAAGAGACAGGATTGGAAATCGGCGATCGGTCCCCGAACCTTGCGGGACGCAGCCTGAAAGAAGCATCGGCTTATTGCTATTAAGAAACAGAGAGGGGGGATTGTCAAGGGGAAACCGGGCGGTCCCTGCGGGCCGCCCCCCGTCATCATGCGTTGAGCGTGCCCTTCGCGATGAGCAGCTTGTCCGTCGACCCGGAGGCGCCCCGGCGAATCGGTTCATCGGGAGCGGGATGACTGTACCGTTCATGGATCAGCTTTTTGAGGCCGATTTCAAATTCTTCACGCTCTTTCTTGTTCTTGTCGAGGTAATCTTCAATGGCCCCGTCGGAGATCGTGATCTGGATTTTCCGGGAACGCCGGTTGGGCTGTTCCGGGTCGTCGTCGAGTTTCCAGTCGATCTCGATGATATGGTCGTCCCCCGAGTAGCGCGTGACAATCCAGGCATTCGTCGGGAAAAACGGCTTGATCAGCCTGACCCAATAATCCAGCAGGTCTTCGGTCATTGCCTTTGATCCTTCCTTTGAGGCAGGGCGGATAAAAAACCCCATCTCTCGTCAACGAGAGACGGGGAACCAATCACAAGTGCCGATCCGCATGCGGATCGTTTCCTGACGGGCATCCCTGCCACGGGTAAATCGAGACTTCGTTTTCATCAAACATCCGAACCGCCATGAAGTCAAGGAATATTATCTCTTCGGCCGCAATGCCCCCGGCGCCGGGAGAAAGACGTCTGAACCCCCCGGAGATTAATCCTTGACTTTCAATTTTCAAAGTACTAGATTCAATCAAAATCAATAAGTTCGGATCAAGACATTTAAGAAGTGCAAAGGTGGGCCACCCTCGCTCTTTGGAGTCTGGGTGGTTTTTTTGCTTTCTGTCATGGTGGAAATCCGACTTATGGAATGATCAAGAAAGGAGGATGCAAGCGATGGCAGAAGGTAAAGTCAAATGGTTCAGCGATCAGAAAGGCTTCGGGTTCATCGAAAAGGATGAGGGCGGCGACGTATTCGTACATCACAGCGCCATCCAGGCCCAGGGCTTCAAGACGCTTGCCGAAGGCCAGCGTGTCAGCTTCGACATCAAGCAGGGCCCGAAAGGCCCGGCAGCCGAAAACGTGAAGCCTTTATAAACTAGACGGCGCCGAAAATGCGCAATGAAAGGCAGGGCCGGAAACGGCTCTGCCTTTTTTGCTGCGTGGGGAAGGGCGGCTGCGGAGAAATGCCTTGACATTGCTGCCAATGTGGATAGTGTGAAAGCAGCGTGATACACAGCAGAATAGAAGCAGATGACCTCTGGTTCCGCACAGGAAACCGCCGTGAATCCCGAAGCCCCGTCCATTGCTGTGCGGCAAGGTTGTTTGTTTCCGGGTACAGACAAGGAGCCGGCCACATGCAGATCCACTTGATCGAAAATGCTGACAATTTCACCAAGCTGCGGGACAAGGTATGGGAAAGCGGCTGGTGGGTGCTCACGGAAGACGAAGCGAAGAAACTCGTCGGGGGACACATCTACTTTCACCGGAAAAAGTCCGAGCCGTCCTTTTACGGCGGGTCGATACGGAGCTTCCGGGTCAAGCAGGAGGACCCTCACAGGGGCAGCATTATCTTCGAATTCGAATACCTGGAGGCCTGCAGGGGCATCAAGGCCGACAAATGCGGGTGGTCCCTGGAAAAGAAGATCGTGTGACGGGACCTCTCCGGCAGGCCTGACATGACAAGCTTGTGCAGCCCGATCCCCGGGTCCGATTCGCCGGCGTGCAACCGACATGGCCGTCCCTCTCAAGAGGACGGCCATTTTGCGTTACGGCTGCGGCCGTCCCGGGATACGGCTCACACCGACGCGCGGACGGCAAGGGAAGATAAGGTTGGAAAATGAGACGTTTTCTGATAACTAGCACAAAAGAGCGGGCTGCAGGGGTTGACCCCTGCGAAACGCCGCTCGCATCACGCTCGGAAGGAATGCGGTGGCGTCGAATCTTTCCATCCTGTTCCGGCTGATCATCAGCTATCTTCTGATTATCGTCGTCGTTCTGTTCTCCGGCATCTACACCATCTGGAACCTGAGCGAGATCAACCGGCTCATCCAGACCGTCACGAACGAGGACGCCCGGGAAATCCGTCTCTCGGAGGAGAGCCTGGAGATTCTCTACAGCGCCACGGCTGCCGACGAAAAGTTCTTCGTTTCCAGGGACAAGAACTATCACAGGCAGTTCAAGACGCTCGGGGAGGAGTTCGAAAAGCGGATGACGGAGCTGGCATCGCTTGCCGACACGCCCCGGAAGAAGGAACTCCTGGCGCGCGTCCGGGCGCTGCAGAGCGAGTACGGCAGGCTCTTCGACGACACGGCGGGCACGACGGGCTCGCGAAGCGTCACGGAGCGGGAAATCGCACGCTTGAGGGCGGAGCGCGACCGGAGCACCTCGGAGGCGGCACAGCGCCTTCGGGAACTCACGAAGGTCGCATCGGCTGAGCGTGACGAGAGGCTCGTCCGGATCGAGGCGGTTTCCGCGCAGACGGCAAACGCAATCCTGGTGTCGCTCATCGTGGCCGTCATGATGGTGATCGTCATCTCTGCGTTCAACACGCATTCCGTCAGCGCCCCCATTTCCCGTCTCCGGGAAAAGACGAAAGCCGTCGCCGGGGGCAATTTCGGCGAGCCGCTGAACATCCCGTCGCCCCCGGAGATCCGGGAGCTGGCCGACGCCTTCAACGCCATGTGCGAAAGGCTCCGGGAGATCGACCAGATGAAGATCGACTACATCGGCCATCTCTCCCACGAGCTGCGCACGCCGCTGACCGCCATCAAGGAGGCCTCGAGCATGCTCCAGGAGGGCCTCTTCGCGGCTCTGCCGGAAAGGGAAAGGGAGCTGCAGGACCTCATCCGCGAGGAGTGCGAGCGGCTGATCCGTTCCGTCAACCGGCTCCTCGACTTCTCCATGATGGAGTCGGGAATGATGCCCCTGGTGCTCCAGGATGCGGAGCTGCCGCCGATCGTGGAGAAAAACCTTCAGCGCTTCTCTCCGCTCGCCCAGCGCAAGAACATCACCCTGCAGGTCCGGATACCGCCGGAGCTGCCCCGGCTGCGGATGGATACCGAAAAGATCGAGGTGGTTCTCGAGAACCTGCTGAGCAATGCCCTGAAATTCACACCCGACGGCGGGCTCATCACCATCGCCGCACGGCATCGCGCCGATGCAGGCCGCGTCGAGGTGGCGGTTTCCGACACGGGCCGCGGGATACCCGAATCGGGGCTGAAGGAAGTCTTCGAGAAGTTCAGGCGCGTCGACGACGGCAAGGGGGCCGTTCGTGGAACGGGTCTCGGGCTCGCCATCGTCAAGCACATCATCAACGCCCACGGAGGTCATGTATGGGCCGAAAGCGAATTCGGCAGGGGAAGCACCTTCACCTTTTCATTGCCTGCGTGATCCTGGCCGGCATCTGCGGTTGCACCGCCCTTCAGGGGGCCCTGGCCAGGCCGGATTACTGGCAGGCCGATCATTACCGGGCCGGAGGCAACTTCGACGCCGCGATGAAGCAATACCGGCAGATCGTCGAGCTGTACCCGCAGGCAGCCGACGAGGCCCTCTTCGGAATGGGCTGCCTCTACGCCCACCCCCGAAACCCGCAGCGGGATTATCAGAAGTCCCTCGAGGCCTTCCGGCGTGTGGTCAGCGACTATCCCGGGAGCAAATACCGGGATGCGGCCGAGGCCTTTCAGTCCATTGTCGGCGAAGCGGCGAATCGGAACAGCCAGGCTGCGTCCCAGAAAAAGCAGGCCGAGACGCTCGAAAAGCAGGTCGAAGGCCAGCAGAAGCAGATCGAGGGTCTGCAGAAGCAGATCGAACAGATGAAGGAAATCGACCGGAGCCTGGAGGAGAAGCGAAGAAAGGCCCCGGCCGGCAATTGAGGTTGCGCGGATGGAGAGGATCCTGGTTGTCGACGACGATGTAAGCATCCTCAAGGTACTGCAGATGCGCCTCGAATCGGAGCAGTACGCCGTCGTGGCGGCCTCGGAGATCCGGGAAGCAAAGGAGCGGATCACCGAAGGCGGCTTCGACATCGCCCTGCTGGATTTGAAGCTGGACGGGGGAACCGGCATCGAGCTCATGAAGAGCCTGCGCGAGGTCGACCCCGATCTCCCGGTGATCATCCTGACGGCCTACGGGACGATCGAAAGCGCCGTGGAGGCCATGAAGGAAGGCGCCTACAGCTACCTGACCAAGCCCTTCGATAACCGTGAGCTTCTCATCCAGATCCGCAACGGCATCGAGAAGGCGAAGCTGTCCCGGGAGGTCAAGCGCCTGCGGAGCCTGCTGCGGGCCGACTTCGAGGGGCAGAGCATCATCGGGCAGAGCGAGGCCATGAAGAGGGTCTTCGAGGCGGTGGCCCTGGCCGCCGAAACGGACTCCAACGTCTTCATCAGCGGCGAGAGCGGAACGGGCAAGGGGCTCGTGGCCAAGGCCCTCCACCAGTTGAGCGAGCGAAAGGACAAGCCCTTCGTCCCCATCAACTGCGCGGCCATTCCCGCCACCCTGCTGGAGAGCGAGCTCTTCGGCTTCGAGAAGGGGGCCTTCACGGGCGCCATCGCGAACAAGAAAGGGCTCTTCGTCCAGGCCGACGGCGGCATCATCTTCCTCGATGAGATCTCCGAGATCCCGCCGCCCATGCAGGGCAAGCTCCTCAAGGCGCTCGAGGAAAAGGAGTTTTATCCCCTGGGGTCGCACCGGACCGTCAAGGTCGACGTCCGGATCGTCTCGGCCTCGAACAAGGATATCGAAAAGGAGGTCGAGAAGGGGACTTTCCGCGGGGATCTCTTTTACCGCGTCCACGTCATCCCGATCCGGGTGCCCCCCCTGCGGGAGAGAAAGGAGGACATTCCGCTGCTGGTGGAACACTTCCTGGACAAGGTGGCGGGGAAGCTCAAGAGGCCCATCAAGGCCCTTTCCCCCGCGGCGCTGCAGAAGCTCATGATCTATTCCTGGCCGGGCAACGTGCGGGAACTCGAGAACATGATCGAGTGCGCCGTGGTCATGTCGCCCGAGGAGGTCATATCGGAAGAGATGATCCTCTTGCCGGGCCAGGAAATGGGCGAGACGGCGTTCAAGACCCTGAAGGCATCGAAGCGGGATTTCGAGAAAAACTATCTCATCCAGCTCATGAAGATCAGCCGTGGCAATGTCAGCCAGGCTTCCAAGCTCGCCGGCAAATACCGGGCAGACCTCTACGAGCTCCTGGAAAAATACCGCATCAACCCGCTTGATTTCAGACAGGGATGAAGGGTAAACCCTTCATCCCTTCTTTTGTTGATTCTAGACGCGTTTGCCAGATCCTGCCTTTTTCCCTGTAGGGAAAACCCTTCATCACGCCCTGAAAATCGCGTTTCAACACAGGCGCAAAAAACAATAAATACTCAATGATATCATGATATTATGATAAATTCACGCGTCGTGGTACGGCCTTTGCTCTGTATCAGGTGCGATGTGAGAAGGCAGATGCGAGGAGGAAAAAAGTGAGAGTTCTGATTGCCGACGACGATGCGGGCCTGCGTGAGATCCTGAAGATATTCATGGCGCGGATGGGCCACGTCGCCATCGCGGTTGAAGACGGCGTCAAGGCCTTGAATCAGCTCGAAAAATCACCTTATGACATCCTCATCACCGACGCTGACATGCCGGAAATGACGGGATTTGAACTGTGCCGGGTCGTAAAAGACCGGTTTCCCCACCTCTTTGTGATCGGACTCACCGGATCATCCAGAATGCTCGAATTCGACAAGGCCGGTGCCCATACCCGGTACCAGAAGCCGGTGCAGTTCAGCGAGCTGCAGCTGGCCATCGAAAACCACTTCGAGGTAAAAAGGGCTGCAGCCGGTTAGCAGCCGAATGCCCCGGAACGACCCTGCACGGATGGATACCTCCCCTGGGGAATTCTCTCCCTCCCCCCCCATTTTTCCCCAGGGGAGACATCTCATGCTGTTCTGCTCACCCGGCGGCGGGACGGCGGTGAAAGGGAGAGGAAGATAAAGGTAATCATTCTTTAAAGGAGGGGACGCTGGCGCTGAGATCCTGATGCGGCAACCTGTCCCGGAGTGTGCACTATGGCGATTGCTGGAAAAAAGTTATCGGTCTTCGAAGGACGTATGAGGTCAGTCATTACCATTAACGTCTCGGCCGGACACGGCGGATCCATCAAGCCTTCGGCCGGAGTGTCCATCGGGTATGGCCTGAGCAAGATGTTCGCCATCACGCCCCGTTGGGGCTATGCCATAGAGGATGTCGTGGTGGATGGCGTATCCGTGGGACCCGTGAGCATCTACATGTTCTCGAATCTGACGGAGAATCACACGATCAGCGTAACATTCAGGAAAGTGAAACCTGTTGAGCCGCAGCAGGCACACAGGGGGGGCAAATGATGATTTCAAGGCTGAGAAACCCGCTGCTTGCACTGGTGGTCATCTTCCACCTGATCACCTTCCTGACCTCCCCCGCCACGGCGGGCATGGTGGGCGCCCTGGCATCAAATCCCGACGGGGGAAAAATCAAGGGAGAGGATCTGAGCCGGATCCAGCGGGCCCTCGAGACACAGATCGTGAAGTCGCAGCTCGAGGCCCACGGGCTCACCGCCGAAGAAACACGGGAGCGCCTCCAGGGCCTCTCCGACGAGCAGATCCACCTGCTGGCCCAGGCATCGGACCGGGTTCTGGCCGGCGGGGACGGCGGGGGAGTCGTCGTGGCGGTCCTGATCATCATCCTTCTCGTCCTGCTCATCCTTTATGTCCAGAATAAAAGAATCATCGTGAAATAAGCGCCCTGCGGCGAAATCAAAAAAGGCCGTCCCCTTTCGAGGGACGGCCTTTTTTCTGAAAAGCCCCTGTCATTTCATGACCGCTTTTTTCAGGGTCACCAGCGCCGCCTGATTATCGCTGGTGGCCATGACCAGCCGGACGGGAGTTTTTTCCGTGCTCATCGTCCCGTATATCTGCTTGATATTGATTTCCTTGGCCGCCAGCAGGCTTGTTACGGATTTCAGCGCCCCGGGCTTGTTTTCGAGCACCATCAGGATTTCCTCCCTCTCCTCGAGGGCTGTAAATCCCTTCTGCTTCAAGAGGTCCGTGGCCCTGCGGGTATCGTCGACGACCAGCATGATGCGGGCCTTGTCGGTCCCCGTCATTTCATAGCCGGCGACCGCTTCGATGTTGATCCCCCGATCCGCCAGGTAATCGGCCACCCTGTTCAGCACGCCGATCTCATGATTCACCGTCACGTAGATCTGTCTTACCAGCGCCGCTTTCTTCAACATTTCAGCACCTCCTTGGATAGGGGCGGACCGCACCCGCTTGATGGTGTTTCAGGATACTTCGGACAGGCCGCTTCTGACCAAAGAATAAGTCCCCGGTTCACAGCAGCAAACCGGATCGTTTGACAGCAGGCAACCAGAGGATCAACGCGGCGTCTCAGGAAGCGCAACGAGAACGGGATGAACAGCCGCGGCAGGGTCGAAAAGGATCTATGAAATTGATATGGGAAAATCGCCCGGATGTCAACGGGTATCTCCGGCGTGAGCGAGGGCGGGCAGACTCACAGATCCTGCCGGCGGCGAAAAGCCCGGCAGCCGGAAACCCCGCACCGGCTGCTCAGGGTCGGGCGGGTGCGGAACTCCCGGGGGCACCTCCCCGATCGATCCCGGGGTAGAACTCACCCGTTCGCGGGTTGATGTAGCCGCTTCCGCTGCGGGGGTAGAATTCCCCGGTGTGCGGGTTGAAGACCCCGTGGCCCTGGGAGGGATAGAACTGACCCGTCTTCGGGTTCACGGCACCGCGAGACTCGGGACGGGATGGGACGGCCGGCACCGGCGCGGGGGCAGGCTTATACACCTCCGGCTTGGGCTTTTGCGGTATCGTCGAAGGCGGGGACTGTAATATCCCTGGCGGAGGCTTCGGGGGAAGATCCCCGGGGGCTTGCCCCACCTGGGCGGCAGCCCCGCCCGCAAGAAAGAGCAGAGCCAGTGTCAGGGCGGTGCTCCTGTGAAAATCGCTTCGTTTCATTTTTTTAGTATGGTCCCCTGCATCCCCTTTGTAAAGGAAGACCGCCTCGACCAGCGTCAAAAAAATGGGGATACTCTGCCCCCGAATTGCCGGTTTTTCAGTTGAGTGTACCGGGCAGGATATCGACCTCACCCCCAATCCCTTTCATTTTATGATTGATTTACGAGGGGTTGGCTCAACGGATCGCCGGGACCTGCCGCTTTTCCAAAAAAAGGCATGTGTATTGCACGTCTATCCGACAAGTCTATTGGGAGATGCATGTCATGAGATTTCTGGATAGCTTCCGGCAAAATAAGCCTCGCGGCGGCTTCAACAACGCGGTGGCGAAAGAGTGCAGCCAGCCCTGGTCGGGCGGCGACGGCATTGACATGAAGCACGCCGTCGTGATCAATGCCCGGAACTGGAGGAAGGGGCTGCCCGCCGAATATGCCTACCTCTCGAGCCTGCATGGTCTGCGAAGCCATGACTGGTTCATCGAGTCGCAGGAAATCCGGCATGCCAACGACCGTAAATATGAGATCTGGATCATCAAAACCAGCGAGGGCGCCCGGTTGAGGTACTATTTCGACGTCACGAGCTTCAACAGCTAGACCGTTGATATTCTTGTATTTTTTCTTGAGGCCTTCTCTTCCCGATTCCAGGGTCCAGATGCCCGAAGCCCTCTTCAACTGACGCACTCCCTCACTTCTTCATCACTTCCCTCACCTCTTTCACTTCTTCACTGTCGACTGTTGGCTGTTGGCTGGCGGCTTTTCCCGGCCTCCCCAGTCCCTACTTGTCACCCACTCAGACACTCCTGCACTTCTTCATCACTCAGACACTGGATTCACTATTAGGTATTACCTAATATTATCCTAATTATCTACTAGTATTGATTTTCTGCGGAAATGGGAGCATCCTGTCTGCAAAGAATTCCCCTGGAGAGCTCCTTTCCGCAGCAGCATCGTCTCGAACCAGGGAAAGGCATCGGCAGCGACGGCTCAGCCGGCACGAAACCGGCGCCTGTCGCAGGCGGTCAGATCAAGGCGGGCCGCCATGCCGGGGCGAGGCAGTCAACGCAGGATATCCGGATCGAATCCGGACTCGTGGCAGATCAGGCGGCTTTTCAGAAAGGAGGGCTTTTTATGAAAAGGAAAACTGTAAAAAAAATGGACGCCGGCGGAAGCGGCAAAGCCTCAAAGGGAAAGCGGGGAAGCTCGGACGAGCCCCGCGATTCCGCTTATCTGCTGCACAGCATCATCCAGGGCTTTTCCATTCCGGCCTTCGTCATCGGCAAGGACCACAAGATCCTCTACTGGAACCGGGCCCTCGAGCAGTTGAGCAAGATCCCGATGAGCAAGGTGGTTGGGACCAATCAGCAGTGGAGGGCTTTCTACGCCGAGCCCAGGCCCTGCATGGCCGACCTCCTGGTCGACGGGGCGGCGGACCGGGTTCCGAAATGGTACGAGGGCAAATACAGCAAATCGGATCTCCTGGATGAAGCGTTCGAAGCCACCGATTTCTTCCCCGCCCTGGGCGAGAAAGGGGTCTGGCTGCGCTTCACGGGCGCGGCGATCCGGGATTCGCGCGGAGAGCTCATCGGCGCAATCGAAACGCTGGAAGACATCACGGATCGCAAGATAGCGGAATTGACGCAGCGGGAAAGCGAGCAGCAGCTCTTCAGCGTCATCGAAGGCTCGCCCATCCCGACTTTTGTGATCGGTCTGGACCACAAGGTGATTTTCTGGAACCGGGCCCTCGAAAAACTGAGCCGGCTTCCGGGCGAGGAAATGATCGGCACCAACCGGCACTGGCAGGCCTTCTATGCCAAGGAGCGGCCCTGCCTGTCGGATCTGCTCGTCGATCAGACCCTGGAGACCATCCCGGAATGGTACGGCGGAGTGGCCAAATCGAAGCTCCTGGAGGACACGTACGAAGCGGAAGGCTTCTTCCCCGACCTGGGTGTGGGCGGCCGATGGCTGCGCTTCACCGTCTCGCCCATCCGAAGCTCCCGGGGGGCTCTGGTCGGCGCAATCGAGACCCTGGAAGACATCACCGAACGCAAGGAGACGGAACAGAAGGTCATCGACAACGAGAGGAAGCTTCATAGCATCGTCCAGGGCTTCTCAATCCCCGCCTTCGTCATCGGCAAGGACCACAAAATCATCTACTGGAACAGGGCCCTGGAGAAACTGACCAACCTGAAGGCCAAGGACATGGTCGGGACCAACCAGCAGTGGAGAGCCTTCTACGGGAAGGAGAGGCCCTGCATGGCCGACCTCCTCGTGGACCGCTCTGCGGACAAGGTTCCCAGGTGGTACTCGGGAAAATACCAGAAATCCGATCTCATCGAGGAGGCCTACGAGGCGACGGATTTCTTCCCCGACCTGGGGAAAAGCGGGCGCTGGCTGCGTTTCACGGCCGCCGTCATCCGGGATTCACGAGGGGAGCTCGTCGGAGCCGTCGAGACACTCGAAGACATCACGCAGCAGAAGCTGGCCGAGATCGCTCTGAAGAAAAGCACGGACCGCAAGAGCGGCAAGTCGTCCTAGAGGGGCCTGCCGCAGGCCCGCAGATCCGTTGACCGGGATCCCCACTATGGCTGAAAGGAAGGAGGTCAGGCCATGAGACCACATGCATCAAAACTCATCGAGGTTGTCGAGCAGAATGCCAAGACCATTGCCCAACAATGGTACAAGAATATAAAGATCAACCCCAAGACGCCGGCATATCACACGATGTCGGAAGAAAAGGCCATGGAGCAGGCGTTGAGCTTCTATGACAACTTCCGGAAGCTCTTCGCAACGGAAAAGCCCTTCGAGGACGCTTTCACCCTGTTTTCCAAGTACGCCGATGCCTGCTACAGGGACCACATCCCCCTGCCCCAGGTCATCTACGCGCTGATCCTGATGAGGCGCCACATGTGGCTGTATGCCGAGTACCAGGCCGTCTTCGAAACGGCTGTCGACCAGCGCCACGCCCTGGAAAGCCAGAGCCGCATGATCCTCATGTTCGACTACGCCGAGTTCGTGATCATCGACCGGTACAACGATCTGATCCGGAAGGAAGTCGAAGAGAAGTGCAAGGCCCTGAAGATCAAGAGCCCCTTTCTCTCGCTGTTTGGCGGCGAGAAGTCGAAGTAGCACAAGGGGGATCCGCAGCGCCCGTGAGGTGTGCAACGAAAGGCCCCTTCGGCCGGCGAGCGGCCGAAGGGGGGCACCGTTCGGAGAATGGCTGCTTTTCAGGACCGGCACGGAGACTCGAAGGCCGCCCCCCGAGTTTGATTCGTTTATTAGGCACAGACTTTACCCGGAGCCCGAGGCACTTCTTTCGCTTCACACACGCACTTGCTTTGTCTGCCCGACGGCAGCTCTACACGCTACACCCGGCACGCGACGCGCTTCTTCGGGTCGCTGCCGAGACGCGGTCTTGTTTTGTGGCTGGCGGTCTTCTCCTTCAGCCCTCTCCCCTCGCCTCTTCTCCCGCATGACCTTTATGTCCTTTGCCCCGTCTGGAATGTCGGCTTCATAATCACCCGAAAATACTTTTGGTTGTCTCATTCACCCCTGTAAATGAGAAAGGCGGGGGTCGCGTGCACGACGAAAAAGTCGCGATCCGGCATGGGGCGGAGTCGGCCTGGTTTCCCCATAAGTTGAATGAATGGATGCTCTTGGCCGCAAATCCCGACGGCATGAACAACTGGCATTTCTTTTGCTTTAATGACAAATCTATTTCCGTCTGGCGCTCCATGAAGATTAAAATACCTCTTACCAAGGGGCCAGGTATTTAGAACGTAAGGTTTGAAATGAGTACGAAAGGCAACTTCAAAAACGGCAAATAAATCAAGGAGGTCGGCTCATGGAAATCAAGACATTGACAGAGCAGGAAAAAAGAGCATTGGCAGAGATATCAAAAGGGATTTACGGGGAAGAGCTGACCCTCATCATGTTGCCGGAACTCAAGGAATACCTCAACGGCAAGACGAAACGGAATGCCTTGGCCGAGATGATCCATCACGACCAGGCATAGCCTTGACCCGAATGGGTGCATGAACCATCAAAAACGCGGACTGAATGAAAAGGCCGTCCTCTACTGAAAGGACGGCCTTTTTCTATTCCCCTGTTACAATCTCACTTTGACTCTTTTGTCACTCATGCCACTTCTTTCAGGCTCATACTTTTTTCGTAGGTTCCCCTACTACTTTCACGCCGCTGAAATCATACTTTCCTTTTCCCGGTGCTGTGCCTATAAGCCCTACAGGGGAGGGGTTCCTCGATTCATCAGGAAAACCAAGAGGTTTCCATGAAACTCACCGGCAGAACCAAATGGGCCATAGCAACCGTCGCCATCCCGGTGCTGGCCTTTGCACTGCTCTATGTTTACGCAAGCGCTCCCGAGGAAAAGGAAATTCCTCCACCTGAAACCGGCGAGGTCCGGGACGTTCCCCCCTCCTGGCTCGACAAGGCCCGGTCGGCCTATTACGAGTGGAAGACCGACGAGCCCATCGTCGCCATAATCCCGCAGGACAAATTTGCTCAAGTCGGGGCCATCTCGCCCGAGGGCCAATACATTGCCACGGGAGGAATCAACATCCGTGATGTCGCGATCTCGAGCATCTCGGAGAAGAGAATTATTCGGAAATTAGCATCTGACGCAGGCTGCGTGAAAGCAGTCGCCTTCAGCCCCGACGGTCGACGTCTTGCCGTGGGCCGAGGGTTCCTGCCTAAAGAGAAACTCAAGGAATCTGTTCATATATGGGATATGGAAAGCGGCAAGCTATTCCGCAAACTTCCAGGACCCATGGGATCGGAAATGATCACGAATGATGCGGATGCTCTTTCCTTCAGCCCGGATAATCGCATGCTGGCAGTGCGATTCAATCAGCAACCTATCGGGAAGGATCGGGTCCAACTATTTGACATCGACACCGGTAAAAAGATCCGTGCCATGCATCCTTCGACCTCTGCAAATGGGTATTTTACGTTTCTGGATGGCGGACGGCACCTGGGCTACGAGGACGAGGGGTTCGTCATTCATGATGTCCGAACGGGCAAGCGGTTACAGCAGTTTGGGGAGATCGGCGTCTATGTTCTCAGCCCCGACGGTCGACACCTTGCCATGAGGCCGGATTATGAACAAAGGCTCAAAATTCTCGACCGCCACACCGGCCAAGAGGTCAAAGCCCTGGAAACCGGGAAAGGCTATTACAGGCTGCTATCATACAGCCCCGATGGCCGGTACCTTGCCGTGCACAGTGATGACGGTCTCTTGCTCTGGGATCTGTCGGCGGGGAGGATCGTGAGAAAACTCAAGGGTCATCCCCTCCCCGTAGGCAACTGGATGGGCTTCGATGCCGGGGGAAAATACTTTGCTGCTGCGTGTTACCGCTACGTCGTGGTATGGGATTTCAAGAAGCTTATCTCAACGGAGAAGACACCGTAAGGAGGAGAGATGCCTTCCAGGGCTGAGTATGCGCTCTTCGGCGCCGTTGCGTATGAAGCGCCGGAGGGGGTGCTCAAACGAAACCTTCCGGGCTCTTGGAAACGACTCGCGTTGTCGATCCATCAACGTTATCTGGACGACCCGTTTACTGGTTTCCAAGCCCACGTCTTTCACAACGAGGCAACAGAGGAAGTGGTGATCGCCTTCGGTGGAACCCGCCTCACCGATGTGGGAGACCTCTCGGCAGACTGGGCAATCATCAACGATCGATTACCGATACAAGTAGGCAACGCACATGCCTTGTACATCGAGGTTGTTCGTTTCCTTGAGAAAATGCATAAGCAAGCTCGTATTCTCTTCACTGGCCACTCGCTTGGCGGTGCACTGGCACAGTACATGGCTATTGATCAGAAAGGCTGCCCCGCCGTAACCTTCGGCGCTCCGGGTATCCTCGACGCGCTGGGATCCATGGCAGACAAGTACGATCCCCTTTATACTTACCCGGTCGTAAACCATATCGCCACGGGCGATCCGGTCGGGATGTATGGAAGGCATCTGGGGACTACGGAGTATTACGCCCTGGATTTTACGGATTTCATTGTGTCCTCTGCTCTGCCCTTCATGATGCGCAGGATGATCGCCGGCGCTCTGCTATCATCTCGCGGTCATTCCGTCCAGCGTTATCTCGGCAAATTCAATCGCCCCGGCTCAACAGTAAAGCCTACAGGGACAAGGACATACAGAAATGGAAAAAGTTACGATGTATTCAAAATTATGGCTCTTCTGACTTTTTAG
>DIFQ01000143.1 GCA_002419215.1 Syntrophaceae bacterium UBA5744 | reverse complement strand
TACTGCGATCTTCTTGATTGCCATAATTGCATTCCTCCTGTCTTTCTTTGTCAGCCTGTCAAACCGGGGTGCTGCTTAGCGACAGGGAAGTTGTGAAGTTGAGAAGTTGAGAAGCTTGGATACGCCGGTGGTCATTGCTTGCTCCCTGCTTCTCCGAACTTCCTGACTTCCTAACTTCCTCGCTTCCTAACTTCCGTCTTTTCAGATTCCCCCCTGGAACCACTGCTTGTTGAGCCAGTGCATCTTCCGGGCTTCCTCGAGCAACTCGTCGCGGAAGTCGGGATGCGCCAGCTTCGTGATGGCAATGACCCGCTCCGGGATGGAGAGGCCCTTGAGATACGCGACGCCGTACTCTGTCACGAGGTAGGAGACATCCACCCGCGGGACCGTCACGATCTCGCCGGGCGGGATCGTGGGCTTGATCCTCGTCTGCAGCTTGCCGCTGCTGTCCGTGTAGGTCGAGTAGAAGGCGAGGATCGACTTGTTGCCGGGGTAGCCCAGCGGGGGCTGGCCCTTGGTGGCGCGGTAGTAGGCCCCGCGGACGAAGGCAAGCTGGCCGCCGGTGCCCGAGTACTGTGCGGGGCCGATGGACTCGGAGCTCACCTGGCCCTGGAGGTCCACGCCGAGGCAGGCGTTGATGGAGATCAGGTCCTTGTTCATGGCGATGATGTAGGGGTCGTTGGTGAAGTCGACGGGGTACATGGCAAGGGCCGGGTTGTGGTCGATCCAGTCGTAGAGCTTGCGGCTTCCGATGGCGAAGGCCCAGACGATCTTCCCGGGGATCAGGGTCTTCTTCCTGCCCGTGATGAGGCCCGCCTCGTGGAGCTCGCGGATGGCCTCGGTCACCATCTCCGTGTGGATTCCGATGTCGCGGGCGCCGCTGTCGGCCAGCAGCCGCAGCACCGCGTCGGGCAGCCCCCCGATGCCGATCTGCAGGCAGGGGCCGTCCTTGGGGATCATCTCGGCGATGTAGCCTGCGATCTGCTTGTCCGTCTCCGTTGCCGGGGCCGAGGGGATGGTGATGGTCTTGTCCGTCGTGTTCTCGATGACGTAGTCCACCTCGGACAGATGGATGCAGTCGTCGTAGCCGCCGTAGCACCAGGGCATGTCCTGGACGATCTCGACGACCTTGATCTTGGCCTTCTCGAAGACGGCCTGCTTGAAGTTGCACAGGGGGCCGAAGTTGAAATAGCCGTGACCGTCCATGGGCGTGACGGTCTGCACGGCGATGTCACAGTCGATGTCCTCCCGGTAGTACCGGGCCGTCTCTCCGAAGTTGTAGGGGATGTGGGTCCCGCGGTTTTCGGAGAGGTATTTCCGGGTGAGACCAAGGATGTGCCAGTTGCCCACCCAGAAGCTCTTTGCCTCGGGGTCCTTCTCCATCACCTCGAAGGGCGCCAGGTGCCCCAGGGTCCTGATCTTGACGTTTTTGAGCGTCCCTGCCCGCTGGGCCAGGGCCCGGTCGAATGCCCGCGGCGGCTGGATGGTGCCGTAGTCGACCCACATGCCGTCCCTGATCAGGGCAGCCACCTGTTCCGCCGTTGCCGATTTCACTCCGTACTTCGACATCACTCGTCCTCCCTCCAGGATTTTGCCCGCCCCCGCGGGGCAGGTTGATTGTCTTGCAGGCGGATGAATCGTCTATAGAGCGCCGCCGCCGATACGGGATACCGGGGACAGCTCAGAAGAATCAATACCCTGATCTCCCTCTCCCCCTGGAGGCCGCTTCCATTATCTCCCTCTCCCTTGAGGGGAGAGGGTCGGGGTGAGGGTGAATGCCTCTCCTTCCTCTTGTTGGAGAGGGTCGGGGTGAGGGTGAGTGGTCCTGCTCCATCAGTATGAAGGCACGTAAACCTTGACGGTTACTTTCATGCCGGAGAGTTTCTCCATGAGGGCACGGTTATCGGCATTACGGGGGATGATGGATTCGCACACTTATTAGAAAGGATGGGCGAAAGAGGCAATATTGAAAGAATGGGTAGAAAACCTTTAGTTTTTCTAAAGGTTATTTCAGGGAGGAGAGATAGGTCCTCAGGTTGGTCTTTTTCCTGGACAGCCCGAGCTTTTCCCGGATGTGGTATCGGTGGATCTCGACGGTGGCAGGAGAAACGCTCATGAACTCGGCGATCTCCTTGGTCGTCTTGCCTTCTTTGACGAGGTCGGCCACCTGGAGCTCCTTCGGTGTGAGGCTCAGGTACTCCGACGAGAGTTTGCTCGCGAAGGGCGAGGCGATATCCTTCAGGTTGGACTCGATCACATTGAGGCAGACCATGTCCTCTCCCTCGAGACGCCCTTTCTTGATTTTTTCAATATAGGGCATGACGAGCTTCTTGAGGTTGGAGATGACATTGTTCTCGAGTTCGAGCTTGTCCTCTTCCCTTCGCTTCAGCAGGACCCGCAGCGCCGCATTGAGCTCCTCGAGTTCATGGGTCTTGTCCTTGAGATCGCGCTCGTTTTTCTTCAGGGCCTCCTCGGCCTGCTTTCGTTCCGTGATGTCCACGAAGGAGGCGACGCTCCTTTTCGTCCCCGGGATCATCGAGATCGTGATGATCAAATCCCGGACCTTTCCTTGAATATTGATGAGGCTGAACTCGTAATTACGCGGCGCCGCGTCGGGGCCGATCCTTCGGCTGTGGTGATACCGCAGCATTCTTTCGCGATCTTTTTCGTGGACAAATTCCGTCCACTTGCGCTTGCCTTCCCAGTATTCTTTCGGCGCGCCCGAGAGCTTTTCGAATTCCGTGTTCACCAGGGTCACCGTCGTGTCCTCTTCGACGATGATCGTCGCCGTCCCCGTCGTCTCGAAGATGGTCCGGTAGCGGTCCTCGGACTCCCGGAGCCGCTCCTCCGCCCGCCTTCGATCCGAGATGTCGGCGAAGGAGGCGACACTCTTTCTCGTCCCCGGGATGAGGGAGATCGTGATGATCACGTCCCGAACGCCGCCCTGCCTGTCGACGAGGCCGAACTCGTAGTTCCTCGGCACCGCATCGGGCTCAACCCGCCGCCGGTAGTGGTAGCCGAGCATCCGCTCGCGATCTTTCTCGTGGACGAACTCCGTCCACTTTCGTTTCCCTTCCCAGTATTCCTTGGGTGCGCCCGAGAGCTTTTCGAACTCCGTGTTCACCAGGGTGACCGTCGTGTCCTCCTCGACGATGATCGTTGCCGTCCCCGTCGTCTCGAAGATGGTCCGGTAGCGGTCCTCGGACTCCCGGAGCCGCTCCTCGGCCTCCATGCGGTCGGTGATGTTCATGGAATTCCCGAGGAGGGCCGGTCTGCCGTTGAAGAAGAAAGGGGTCACCGTTTCCATGACCCACCGCGTCTCGCCGTGCTTGGTGATGATCCGGAACACGTAGGGGGAATTTCTCTCGCCCCGGAGCATGGCCCGGGCATTCGCCCTGACCTTCTCCCGATCCTCGGGGTGGATGAAGCTCCCCGATTTCTGGCCAATGAGTTCACGGACCTCGTAATCCGCGTAGGAAGCGGCGTTGGTGTTCAGGAAGCGGAATACCCCGTCCTGGACAAGGTAGATCCCGGCCAGCGATTTCTCCGTGAGGGTCCTCAGGAGCCGATCGTTGCTTTGTACGGCGTCGCCTTCTTCGCCATGATTCCGGGTATCCCGTTCATCCATTTTCTTCGGCCTCGTGTTGCTGCTCCTTCCTCACTGGATGGGACAGACGGAGATCTTCAGCTTCTCGCCGCAGTGCCCGCAGATACGGAAAGACATGAATCATTCCTTTCAGGAATGGGGCTTCCGGACAGATTCCTGCCATGTTTCGGATCGTCTATATATCAGAGGGGCCGTCGGGGGTGAAGGACAAAAAAAGAGGCAGGGCGTATGGCCCTGCCTCCCCTAAAGTCGTTTGTGTTTAAGATGTGCTTAGAACTTCCTCCGGGACACGCCGGCCAGCCCAACCAGGCCCAATCCGAGAAGCAGCATCGACATGGGTTCGGGAGTCGGCGTAATGCGTAAGCTGGTGCTGATATTGAAATTCGATTCAGAGGTATGGCGTTCCGCAAAGAATATGTCGAGATCGTATATCGTACCTGGTGTCAGTCCAAGAGCAATAAGGTCTGCACCAGTAAATGTATCTGAGAGCCCGGCATGGACTCCACCCAGATCCATTACGAGTTTACCGCCAATGTATACCCACAGGTCATCATCACCCAAGAAAGTGAACGAATCTGCTGCGGCAAAAGAGGTGAGACCTTCCAGATGCATGGTGAAATGATAGTTGTGAAATCGTCCCTGATTTCCGTACAGTTGGTTATCAATAGGAAAGAAGCTTGAGCTCGCATAGGAGAAAACGCCCGAACCCGGAACCGTTTCCGTCAACGTGAGACTGAAGGGCATACTCACGTTATAGCCTGGAGAATTCACATACCATTTGGAAAAGTTATCAGCATTTGTAGCTCCGTACGGAGCGACTGCTATGTAGGTTGGCAAGCCTGCGGTCAAGTTAGAACTCACCATGTCTGGTGCAAGACCGGTTATCGCTCCCTCGAAGTCCGATAGCTGCGTGCAGCCCTCAATTCCCGGAGCACAGAAATCCCGGATCGTACCCGTGAGATTTATAGTGTCCGCCAGAACCGGTGCCGAGATGAACACCAGGCACATCGCCATCAGGGCCGTGATGAATAATGATC
The DNA here is from genome assembly GCA_002419215.1 of Syntrophaceae bacterium UBA5744. Lineage (GTDB taxonomy): Bacteria > Desulfobacterota > Syntrophia > Syntrophales > UBA2192 > UBA2192. The sequence goes on along the minus strand of DIFQ01000143.1, from coordinate 6,558 downwards.
TCCTTTTCATTCTCTCCTCCTTATATTCCTTCTTCTCTAATAATTTCAATATGTTGTGAGATTGTGTCTCTTTTGCCGGATATGCCGGACATCTGAAGAGTTTTCATGATCCGTGCCATCTATTTAACTGACTGAAATCAAAGCCTTTTACAGGAAAATGCCATTTTGGCCAGGTTCGAAACCGTAAAGCCATCCGACGCACCGGAGTACCCATCCCGTTCCGTTCACGCGTATTTACAATATAAACAATCGGTTGCAGCCGATTGGTTACATGTAAAAAAAGTTTACAAATGTACTCTGTGCAACGAAGAAGAGGGTCAGGCTCGCTTGATGTTTCGTTCGGTAGAACAGCGGCGAAGTGAAAAATCGTAGATTGTCTGCGGGAGGCATCAAACCGAAGGCCATCAGTCCCAATCGAAAGGAGCGTCCTTGTTAAAATCCGGCGTGTGTTCCCGCTCATCCACCTCCTGGATAAAGAGGTTTTCGAACTCCAGGTCGAGAGCCAGGTCCACAACCGCTTCGTATTCCTCGCGGGTCACCCGCCGGCCCCAAACCGGATCTTCCGATACGGCCGGCGTCGGTGTATACTGAGACATGAGGCTCAATGGGACTTTTTTTGAAAGATGAGCGGCAATGAGGCGGACGGCATCCAGGCTGTTTTGAACACGCCCGGGCAGGACGAGGTGCCGGATGATCACGCCGTGCCGGGCGATGCCGCCCGCCGTCTGCAGCCTCTCCCCCGTCTGACGGATCATCTCCGCGATCGATTCCAGGGCCCGGTGCGGGTAATCTTCCGGGGCGGAACATTCCCGGGCGTCCCTTTCGTTGCCATACTTGAAATCGGGCAGCCAGACATTGACGATGCCGTCGAGCAGGCGGATCACCTCGGTCTTCTCGTATCCCCCGCAGTTGTAGACGAGCGGCAGCTTAAGGCCCCACTCGCAGGCCGAAAGCAGCGATTCCAGGACGGCCGGAAGCTGCGGCGTGGGCGTCACCAGTTCGATATTGTGGCAGCCCTTCAGCGCGAGCTCCAGCATGGCGCCTGCCAGGGTCTCCCGATCCACCGCTTTCCCCATCCTGTCGTGGCTGATCCGGTAATTCTGGCAGAAGGGGCATCTCAGGTTGCAGGAGGTGAGGAATATCGTGCCCGCGCCTGCCGTCCCGGAGACGGGCGGCTCCTCGCCGAAGTGGGGCAGGGCCCGCGCAAGGACGGCGCTGGGGCCGAGACCGCAGAACCCCGTTTCCCCCTCGAGCCGGTTGACCCGGCATTCCCGCGGGCAAAGAGTGCAGCTGCGCATCATCTCCCGCAGCAAGGGAATGCGCTCTTTCAATGTTTCTATCATTGATCTCGTTTTAGCACCGCTCAGGACTTCCCGGGCGGAGGGCAACTCATAGATCATGAAGTGAGGAAGTTATGAAGAGCGGAAGATCGGAGTGGAGAAATTCTTTTCTTGTCCGCTCTTCCTCACTTCTGCTCTTCCGATCTTCTCAGTCTTGACGCTGAAGACAAACTAAAGGCATTCGACGGGAGGCACTTCCCGGTCAATCGCTCTCGACTAGTCAAGGCTCAACGGTTCCGTGATCCTGCGGATCTTCCCGCTGTCCACCAACTCGATGAACTCCTCCCCGAGGGGGGCGCAGATCTCGATTACTTTGCGCCAGTTCAGGATGCGGCCTGCGGCATCGTCGATAAAGGTCAGGAAGTCGTCCCGGTCGGGGATCTTCCCGCCGGGAAAAGTCTGTATGAGCTCGGGCGACGGGGTGATAAGCAGGACGTTGTCGAGGGCGCCTGCCGCCGGCATGCGCCCCTTGATCTTCTTGTCGAGCCATCCCGGGATGACGCGGTCCTCGTGATGGACCAGAAGGGTCACGTCGTCTTCCTTTGCAGCATAATTGTGGTCGATGTGGTAATCGATGACGCCCCCGTCCCGGTAGATGCCCCGGGGAGCCCCGTAGATGTCCGACACCCCTTCGATCAGAAGCGGGATTGCGCCCGAGGCGAGGACGGCGTGCTTGAAATTGATGGGGTTGAGCGCTACCGCCGCCCCCCTGAAGCCGGGGCGCAGGCAGAACCGGGGCGGCCGGGGGCCGCTGTAGAAGACCACCCGCTCGAAGAAGCGGAAGAGATGGCGTCGGTCGATCCTGTTGAGGGCATAGCAGAGCGCGAGACCCCATTTCTGCACCCAGGGGGTTTCCGAGGCGGCGAGGTTTCTCGCCCGTGCCGTCGTGACGGCAAGCCGGTAATGGTCATGGGCCAGCGCGAAGGGGATGGCGTCGTCCTCCAGGTAGGCGTTGATGGTTTCCTGGAGGCCCTTCTTGAGACTTGCGGGGGTGCTCCGGCGGTCACAGGGGATGCCGATATAGGCTTCGATGAGCCTGCGGTAGCTCTTCTCCGGTTCGGGCTGGAGCCAGGCGGCGAAACGCCATGCGCCCGCCGACGCGCCGGTCAGCAGAACGGGCCGTGACTTCGACGCCAGGGTGCCGTTTCGCAGGAATGCGAGGTCGAAGCCGCTGGCCACGAGCCAGCGGGGCCCCACCGCGGGGCCCGCATACGCCGTGACCCGGTCGAACCGAAACCCCCCGTCCCGGATCATCTCCAGGGCCCGTTTCCCCGCCCGGATGCAGAGCCTCTCCATTCCCGTTCGTTTCCCCCCCCGTTTAAAAAGTGTGCCATCATAGTCCAGTTGCCCCTGAAATTCAACGCCCCGCTGAAATTCTTTAACCCCTTGAATTAAAAAGAGGCATACGGTATATGTCAGCAAGTTACAGAAAGAAGTGCCTCGTGGTTTGTGGCTGGTGATCGGAAGCAGGATTGAGGCGTTTAATGATCAATTCCTTCTTTTTCACTGGTCACTGGTCACTGGTAACTGATCACTGCCGCGAAGCGGCTGAAGGTGCCCATGGACATCAAGGAGCAGGTCTTTCAGATCGCGAAAAACGCCCGGGAAGCGATGCCGGCCGCAGCCAACCTCTCGAGCGCCGAGAAGGACGAGGCGCTGGTCGAGATGGCCGAGCAGCTCATCCATCACATGGACTACCTCGTCGAGGAGAACGAGAAGGACGTCGAGTACGCCCGGAGAAAGGGCCTCTCGAAGGCCATGATCGACCGCCTCACGCTCGACGAGAAAGCCATCCGCGCCATGGCGCGGGGGCTGGAGGAAGTGGCCAACCTGCCGGATCCCGTGGGAAAGGTGACCTCCATGTGGAGGCGTCCCAACGGGCTTCTCGTGGGCAGGATGCGGATTCCCCTGGGCGTCATCGGGATCATCTACGAGTCGCGCCCCAACGTGACGGTGGACGCGGCGGCCCTGTGCCTGAAGGCCGGCAACGCCGTCATCCTGCGGGGCGGCTCCGAGGCCATCAACTCCAACATGGCCCTGAGCCTCATCCTCCGCGGCGTGCTCCGGGTCAAGGGGCTTCCCGAGAACGCCATCCAGCTCATCCCCATGGTGGACCGCGAGGCAGTCAACATGATGCTCCAGCTCGACGAGCATATCGACCTCATCATCCCCCGGGGCGGCGAGGATCTCATCCGGGCCGTGGTGAGCCAGTCGCGAATCCCCGTGATCAAGCACTACAAGGGCGTGTGCCATGTTTTCGTCGATGCCGATGCCGATCTCGACATGGCCGTCCGGATCTGCCTGAATGCCAAGGTGCAGCGGCCGGGCGTCTGCAACGCCATGGAGACGCTGCTCGTCCACAAGGGCGCGGCGGGCGCCTTCCTCCCCGCCGTGGCGGAAGCCCTGGAGAAGGCGGGGGTCGTGCTGCGAGGCTGCGAGCGGACCCGGGCCATCCTGCCGGGGCTCGAAGAGGCCACCGAAAAGGACTGGCACGAGGAGTACCTGGATCTCATCCTGGCGGTGAAAGTCGTCGACGGGATCGACGAGGCAATCCGGCACATCGAGAAATACGGCTCGCTGCACACCGAGTCGATCGTCACGCGCGACTACGACAACGCACAGCGGTTTCTCAAGGAGGTGAACTCCTCGACGGTTCTCGTCAATGCCTCGACCCGGTTCAGCGACGGATTCCAACTCGGGCTGGGCGCCGAGATCGGAATCAGCACGACGAAGCTCCACGCCTTCGGCCCCATGGGGCTCGAGGAGCTGACAACGCAGAAGTTCATCATCTACGGAAGCGGACAGGTGCGCACCTCATAGGTGCGGGCCTCCAAGGAGGCCGGAAGATCGGAAGTTAGGAAGAGCGGAAGCGCGGAAAGAAAAGTATCTTTTCCGATCTTCTGCTCTTCCTCGCTTCCTAACTTCGCGGTCATAGAATCGACCAACCGATCGGTCACTTCTCAGCGATTGAAAGGGCTGATGACATGCGATGGGGCATCCTCGGCGGCACCTTTGACCCGATCCACCTGGCCCACCTGCGATGCGCCGAGGAGATCCTGGAGAATTTCCGTCTTGACCGGATCGTCTTCATCCCTTCGGCAACGCCACCCCTCAAGCATGGCCCCGGCATCACCCCCTATGAACACCGCGAGCACATGGTGCGCTTTGCCATAGAGGGAAATCCCGCCTTTGCCTTTTCCGACGTCGAGAACCGGCGCGAGGGCCGTTCCTACACGGTGGACACGATCGGCTACTTCCGCGAGACCTTCGGGAGGGAGCTCGAGATTTTTTTCATCATGGGCCAGGACGCCTTCGACGACATCCAGCGCTGGAAGAGCTGGAGGCGGCTGCTCACCCTGTGCCACTTCGTGATCATGACGAGGCCGGGCTGGCGCAAGGGCTCACTGCGAAAAGCCCTTCCCCCCGACGTGGCTGCGCGATTCAGCTATGACAGGAAGGCGCGCGCTTATCACGGCCCGGGGGGCAAGGATATTTTTTTCACCTCGGTCACCCCGCTCGACATCGAGTCGAGGGACATCCGCGAGAGGGTGAAAACGGGCTGCTCCATCCGCTACTTCGTACCGGAGGCGGTCAGGGAGTATGTTGAGAGACACAACCTTTACAAACGCTGAAAGCGTTTGTAAAGGGGCATCGGGACTCGGGACTCGGGTATCGGGAAGGAAGAAGATTTCATCTATAGAATTCTTTGTACCTTCAGACCCTATACCCTATACCCTAAACCCTAGACCCGATCCCCTGTTTCAGGGTATTGCCAATGCTGAAGAAACCGTTGAGTATCCATTGCTTGCAGCACGTCCCCTTCGAGGGGCCGGGATTCATCGAGTCGTGGGCCCTGGTGAGGGGGCACCGCTTGACGGCCACACGCCTTTATGCCAGCCATCGATTGCCGGCAGCCGAGGAGTTTGACTGGCTCTTCATCCTGGGCGGGCCCATGAACGTTTACGAGGAGAGCCGTTTCCCCTGGCTTGCCCGGGAAAAGCGTTTCATCGGCGAGGCTCTCCGGGAGGGGAAAGTCGTGATCGGCATCTGCCTCGGGGCCCAGCTCCTCGCCTGCGTGCTGGGGGCGAAGGTGACGCGGAACCCCTGTGTCGAGATCGGCTGGTACCCGGTGGAAAAAGCATCGCAGGCGTTGCAGTCATCGCTTTCCGGCTTCCTGCCGGATTCGTTTCCCGCGTTCCACTGGCATGGCGACACCTTCGAGATTCCCCGCGGCGCCGTCCATCTTGCCAGAAGCGAGGCCTGCGAAAACCAGGCTTTTGCCTACGGCGACCGGGTGGTTGCATTCCAGTTCCACCTCGAGTCCACCAGGGAAAGCGTGGAGAATCTCATATACAACTGCCCGGAAGACCTGGCCGAGGGCCCCTTTATCCAGAGCCCTTTGCAGATGCTGGCGGATCCGGGTCGTTTTCGTGCGATCAATCGCCTGATGGAGGACATCCTGGACGGACTGGTGACGACCTTTCGGTCCTAAGCCTCCCGGCCTCGAAGTTGAGAAGTTAGGAAGATCGGAAGTTGGGATCATGAAGGCTCATCCGGACGCAAAGTTCTTCCCGAATGGGGCTGGGTTTCTCCATTCGATTGTAATTCCGTTCAAGACAGGGTATCTGTAATAAACACATGAAGGATGGGAAATCGATGGGCGAAGTGGTTCACACTTCAAAGATCAAGATCGTCAGGGAGACAGGGCCCACCCGCAGGGCCGTGATCGAGGGGTTCTCCGAGCCCGTCTATTACGGCGTCCACGGGGGGATCAAGCGGTTCTACAAGGTCGACCCGGAGAAGGAGCACGCGGCAACCCTGGACCACATCGTTGCCGCCACGGCGGGGTGAATGATGGGAACACTGGCCACGCTGATGGCCGGAAAGAAGATCCCCACCCCCGAGCACCTCTTCTGGGCCGACGTGGAGGGCGATATCGAGAATGCGGGAGGCGTCCTCAAGATCACGACGATCCGTGTGAAGATGCACCTCAAGTGCCCCGAGGAAAAGGCGGCCGACGCGAAGGAGGCCTTCGCAGGCTACATCATGCGCTGTCCCGCCGCCCAGAGCGTCAAGGACTGCATCAATCTCCAGGACGAGCTCATCTTCGAAAAATAGTGGAACGGGTTCAAAAACAAATTCCCCTTCATCCCCCTATGAAAACCGTATTCCTTGATTTCCCTCTCCCCTGGCGGCCGCTTCCATAATCTCCCTCTCC
>DIFQ01000052.1 GCA_002419215.1 Syntrophaceae bacterium UBA5744 | reverse complement strand
GTGGGTTTGGGCAAAACCCTTGTAAAGGAAAATCGCCTTTTTTACGAGACGGAGAATTTGCACAAGATTCTTTACACTACCCACTTAGACACTCAGACACTGACTCAGTCATTGCATATGAATCGAAGGAACATCGAGAAGAGTGAACAGACCGGATAGGCCCGAGCCATGACCCTGGATTTCAATCGCTACCACCGGATTCTCGACCAGATCAACCCGATCAAGGTGAACGGGACGGTGAACGAGATCATCGGCCTCATGGTCGAGGGTCACGGGCCGGCGAGTTCCGTGGGCGAGATGTGCAATATTTTCGCGAACGGCGGGGCCTGCGAAACGCTCCGGGCCGAGGTGGTGGGGTTCCGGAAAGGGAAGGTCCTCCTGATGCCGCTGGACAACCTCCAGGGCGTGGGACCGGGCTGCAAGATCGTATCCCTCGGGAGGAAAGCCTCGATTGCCGTGGGGAAGAAACTCCTGGGGCGCGTCATCGACGGTCTGGGAAACCCGATCGACGGCAAGGGGCCCATCGATCTCGAGGATGACTACCCGCTCTATGCCGAGCCGATCAACCCTCTGCAGAGAGGCCGGATCGAGGAGCCCATGGATCTCGGCGTCCGCGTCCTCAACGGACTGCTGTCCTGCGGCAAGGGCCAGAAGATGGGCATTTTCTCCGGGTCCGGCGTGGGAAAGAGCATCCTCATGGGCATGATCGCCCGCTACACGAAGGCCGATGTGAACGTCATCGGGCTCATCGGCGAGCGCGGCCGCGAGGTCCGCGAGTTTGTCGAGAAAAACCTGGGCCCCGAGGGCCTCCGGCGCTCCGTCGTCATCGTGGCCACCTCGGACCGGCACCCGCTGATCCGGATGCGGGCCGCCTACGTGGCGACCTCCGTGGCCGAGTATTTCCGGGATCAGGGCAGCGACGTCCTGCTCATGGTGGATTCACTCACCCGTTTTGCCATGGCCCAGCGCGAGGTCGGTCTGTCCGTGGGCGAGCCGCCGGCCACAAAGGGCTATACCCCCTCCGTCTTCAGCCTCCTGCCGAAGCTGCTGGAGCGAACGGGACCGGTCGAGGGGAAGGGCAGCATCACGGGGCTCTACACCGTTCTGGTCGAGGGCGACGACTTCAACGAACCCATTGCCGACGCGGCGCGCTCCATCCTGGACGGCCACATTGCGCTTTCGCGCGCGATCGCCGCGAAGAACCACTATCCGGCCGTGGATGTCCTGGAGAGCGTGAGCCGCGTCATGATCGACATTGTCAACGGCGAGCAGCGCAAGCGCGCCAATGATCTGCTGAACATCATCGCCACCTACCGGAAAGCCGAGGACCTCATCAACATCGGCGCCTACGTGGCGGGAAGCAATCCCGAAATCGATCACGCCATCAAGATGATCGACCGGGTCAACGCTTTTCTGAAGCAGGACATGAACGAGAAGGTTAATTTCGACGAGAGCCGCATGCAGTTATTGGCGCTGTTTCAGTGAGAATGCGAAGGGCCGTGTTCCGGCAGCAGGGCGGTAAGCATATCGATTATGAAGTGAGGAAGATCGGAAGTGCAGAAGAGCGGAGTGGAAGAAAAACCCTTCCGCGTGCTTTTCTTTCCGACACGAGGTTGAATCAACATGTTCCGGTTCCGCTTTGAACAGGTCCTGAACGTCCGGAAGCTCGCGGAAGAGCAGGCCATGCAGGAATTCTCCGAGCAGGTGCGGGATCTCGAGCGGGAGAAGGAGCACCTGCGGTCGATCCGCGGCGAGAAAGCGGGCGTGCTGGCGGAGTTGATGCGCAGGCAGGCCGGAAGCCTGAATGCCGCCGAGATCGGCATCACCTTCGACTATATCAAGAATCTCAGGGAGCGCGAGGTGGCCCAGGTGGTCCTGATCGCGGACAGGGAAAAGTCCCTCGAGGTGAAGCGGGAGGAACTGCTGGAGGCCGTGAAGGGCCGCAAGATCATGGAGATCCTCAAGCAGAAGAAACTCGAGCAATACTGGAAAGAGTGGAACCACAAGGAGTCCGTGGAACTGAACGAACAGGGAATTATCCGGTTTCTAAAGAGGTCCGGCGATGAGAAGACTGATCTTAATCTGTGAAATCCTTGTCGTCTCGCTGATCGTACTCAAGATCGCCGCGGCGGGCGGGCTCTTGCAGAAGATGGTGCCCGATGCCTCGGTCCTGGATTTCAACCACGCCATCGCAAACGTGACCCAGAAGGCCCCCGAGGCGGCACCTGCGCGCGAGACGGGCGAGGATGCCCTGGCGAAGGAGCGCAAGCTGATTGCCTCGCTTGCCGAAAAAGAGAAGCAGCTCGACAGCCGCGAAAGCGCGATCAAGGAGGAGGAGAAGAAACTCCAGGCCCTCAAGGGCGAGATCGTCACCAAGATCGACACGCTCAAGGGCCTCGAAGGCAGGCTGTCGGGCATGCTCGATACCGTGAAATCGGCGGAGGACAAGCGGCTCAGGGATCTTGCCACGGTCTTCGAGGCCACGGCCCCCGCCCAGGCAGGCCCCATGCTGGAGAAGATGGACAAGAAGCTTGCCGCCGGGATCATCATGAACATGAAGAGCAAGAAAGCGGGAGCGGTCTGGGGGCACATCGGCGCACAGCGGGCCGCCGAGATTGCCAAGGAGATCACATCCACACCGGGCAGCAAGCAGGAGCCGGCAAACTAGCCCCGAGGGGGCTTCGGGAATTCGGCTTCGGGCTTCCGGATAAAAAAAGAGAAAAGCAATTTTCATGGGGGACGGTCAGTCCATCGGACGATCGATCCCCCTTTTTTTAAGGTAAAAGGTAAAAGGTAAAAGAACTACCCTATTACATGTCTTTCCTGTCAGCTGCCACCCCTGCGCCGGGCACTACTGCCTTCCATAATCTCCGTTGCACCCGTCCCGGCTCGGAAAAAAAGAGACCTTTGAGGTGACCGACGTGGGCAATATTTGCCCGAACCCCCCTGCTTTTTCTCTCCCCAATCCCCGTCGCCGTCATGGCTGAATACCCGCGTGCCGGTGGCGACACGGGGAAAATTCGTAATGATATCTGCTGGTAGAAGGCCATCTTCTTCCCGATACCCGATACCCGATACCCGATACCCTTCTTCCATGGCACATGCGTTGCTCCATGTCTCCGTCAAAACACTTTGAGGAGTGAGCATGGATTCTTCAGGCGTGCAGATTCAACTCGACCCCATAGCCCCTCCGGAAGCGCCGAAGAGCCGGGACGTTGCCCCCGGCAAGAAGCGCAATGAGCAGGGCGAAACCAGGGACGCAGCCGCTGCGGCGGCCCTGACCGCATCCTTCGCCGAAATCCTCCAGTCCAAGAGGCTGGATCTCAAGACCGGCGCGGAAGGGCAAGCGACGGAAGAGTCCGCCATCAAGACGAAGAAGGCCGGTCTCAAGGAAGGGAAGGAAGCGCTTCTTCCGGTGCAGTCGCAACATGCCGCCGGAAAGAAGAAGGTCAAGCTGCCCGCCCTCGAAGTGCAGGCAAAGGAAACCCTGGATCACGCAAGGGAGCTGGCGGGCCAGGCCATGAAGGCGGCCCCGGCGAATCCCCTCGGCAAGGAAAGCGCGGATGCCGCGCAACCGGCCGAGCTGGCGAAACAGGGAGCCCTCACGCCCGCCGAGGAAGCCCTGTTGAAGGAAGTGGTCCAGAAGCAAGGCGACGTAACGGGACAGAAGAAGGCTGCCCGGACGACGGCGTTCGTCAACGGCGAGCCCATGAACCGTCGCGAGGGGATCGGCGCCGTCAAGTCCATGATGGCAAAGGAAGGGGAGGTTCTCAAAAATCTCTCCGGCGGTGAGGAGGCCCGGGCGCCGCAGAAGACCAGGGCTGGAAAATCGGCCAGGGCCCAGCAGCCCTCTGTCCCGCGCGAGGCCCCCGAGAACGAAGGCAAGGCGGCCCAGGCCACCCCGTTTGCGGACACGGTCAGGCAGGAACTTGCAGGCCGGGCCGAAAACGCGTGGGAAAAACTCGCCGCAGCGGGCGAGGGCAATAAACAGCAGTCCGCCGGAACGGCCCAGGCTGAAATTCGTGATGTGCCCGCCGGCACCGGCGCCATCTCCGCTTCTTCTCCGGGCAGGGGAATAGACAATCCGACGCCTGCGAGGCCGCAGGCCGTGGTGAGCCAGGTCCTCGAAGGGGCGACCCAGATCCTGCGCAGCGGCTCCGGCCGGGTGGTCATGTCCCTTCAGCCGCCCCAGCTCGGCACGCTGGATCTCGATGTCGTCGTCCAGGACAACCGCGTGAAAATGGTCCTGATGGCCGACAACCAGGAGGTCAAGCAGATGCTCCAGGCCGGCATGGACGATCTGCGCAATGCGCTGCAGGATAAGGGGTTCCAGATCGACAGCATGGAGGTCCTCGTCCAGAACCGGCCTGACGGGAGGGCCGGCCAGGACTTCTGGCAGGAGGCAGGGTTTGCCCGCGAGGAAGCTGCCGGGAGAGGAAGACACAAGCACGAGCAGGAATCGGAGCGCGCCGCTCAGGCGCCGGCCGTACGGCCGGCCCGTGCAGGCGACAGCGGACTGAGCGTCTTTGCGTGAAGGAAAGAAAAACCGGGAGGAGTTGAATCATGAGTGACACGAGCACGGTACAGGCCGCAACCAGCGCGGCGACGACGGCCACCTCGACGACGGGCACCAAGACCATCCTGGGCAAGGACGAGTTCATGAAAATGCTCATCGCCCAGCTCAAGCACCAGGATCCGCTGAACCCCATGGACGGCACGGCCTTCACGGCGCAACTTGCCCAGTTCTCCAGCCTCGAGCAGCTCCAGAACATCAACACCCAACTGAGCTCCTTCACCAAGCAGCAGCAGTCGCTGGGCAACACGCAGGCGGTGAACCTCATCGGCCGCGAGGTCCTGGCAAAAGGGGACACGATCGTGGCCCAGGGCAAGCCTGTTGATCTGAGCTACGTCCTCAGCAGCGATGCCGCCCAGGGGCTCGTCCGCATCTACAACGCCAACGGCGAACTCGTGGACGCCCTGGCCTTCAAGAACCAGAAACAGGGCATGAACACCCTGACGTGGACGCCCCCAAGCTCCGTCGCGGGCAGCTGCACCTTCGAGGTGAGCGCCGCCGACAGCGCCGGAAAAGCCGTCGCTGCCGACGCCATGGTCCAGGGAGAGGTGACGGGAGTGAACTACCGTGACGGTGCGACCTACCTGAGCGTGGGCGGCCGGGAGATCGGCTTCGGCGACGTCGTCTCCGTGAAGAAAACCAGCACGAATTGACACCGGGAACAAGACCAGGGAAACCAGGAGGACACTTAGATGGGAAGCGCACTTTGGATCGCCATTTCGGGGTTGAATGCCAGCTCCAAGCAGATGGACGTCATCGGGAACAACATCGCCAACTCCAACACGATGGGCTTCAAGTCGGGGAAAGCCTACTTCGCCAACGTGCTGAGCCAGAGCCTCTCCGGCGGCTCGTCGGGCCTCATGCAGATCGGACAGGGCGTCAGCATGGCCGACGTGGCCACCCAGTTCAGCCAGGGCTCCCTGGAGTCCACCTCGAGCGGGCTGGACCTGGCCATCGACGGCGGCGGCTTCTTCATCGTCGAAGACGACGACGAGGCATCCCAGTACTTTACCCGGGCCGGCGCCATGCACATCGACGGGGATGGCTACCTTGTCGACATCAACAACTTCCGCGTGCAGGGCTACGCGGCCAACTCGGCCACCCTGGGGGACATCAACACGAGCGGCGCGCAATCCGAGCCGGAAACATCGACGACTTTCTCCGTGGGCCTCAATCTCGACGCCAGGGCAGAGGCCGGAGACACGTTTAATTCCTCCCAGACGGTCTATGACTCCCTCGGGGCGGCCCACACGCTTGCCGTCACGTACATGAAGACGGGCGGCGCCGGCCAGTGGGGCGTTGCGGTAACCCTGGACGGCGAGGCCGCCACGGCCCAGACATTCACGGGGGTACAGTTTGACGCCTACGGGAACTTGCAGTACATGTCGACAACCGCCGCCCCCACCACCACGGAGACCTCGGCGGCAGGCACCGCCTCGGCCTCCATCGCAGCGGGGCACGAGGGCCAGGTATGGCAGGACGGGACCTTCACGCTCACGTACACAAGCGGCACATCGTGCGCGGTGGCTTCGACGCAGTACCCCGACGCCGAAGTGGTGGGTTACACCGCCGGTGCGGGCTATGTGGATGTCGGGGTTGACCTCGACGGCTCGGGCGGGACCGACATCACGGTGAGGCTCTCCGGGACCTGGGCCGCAACCGAGACGGCGACAGTGACCCTTGACTCAACGACCGCGACGCCGGCCAACAACGCCATCACCTTCGGCACCCTCCCCAACGGCGCCGTCATCGGGGTCGGCAATACGCTCACCTGGGACATGTTGTCCGAGACCGCCGAGACCATCACCGGGTATGCCTCCACCTCGACGGTGAAGGCCCTCACCAATGACGGTTACCCCTCGGGCGTGCTCCGGAGCCTTGCCGTCGAGAGGGACGGCACCATCACGGGCTACTTCACCAACGGCCAGACGACCTCGCTGGGCCAGATTGCCCTGGCGGACTTTGCCAACCCCTGGGGCCTCAAGAAGATGGGTCAGAACCTCTTCAGCTCCACCCTCACCTCCGGCCAGGCCATCGTGAACACGCCGGGCTCCGGGGGGCTCGGCGAAGTGAAATCGAGTTCCCTGGAGATGTCGAACACCGACATCGGAACGGAGTTCATCAACATGATCACGGCCCAGAGGGCCTACCAGGCAAGCGCCAAGGTCATCACGACGACGGACGACATGATGACGGCACTGATGAATACCAAGCGATAACATAACGGGTCAGGTTGCCCCCGGATTGCGGTAAGCCGCATGAAGGGGGCACCCGGCGCCCCGTTCCGTACCGTCAAATTGTTGACCCGTCAAGGGAGCTCCGCGGCCCCCTCGCCGCGTGCTTTTCCGCGCAGGGTCGGCCGCGCGTTGCGGCCACCCCCCTTCACACCCTTCTGCCGGCGGGCTCTGCCTGCCGGAATCTCTTGAAAATCCATCTGTTTCGATTGGTATGGAATTTGCTCATATCGAGTGTGCCCCCGTGGTGCGCCCGTGGATTTCGCTCACAGGCCTGTTCACGGAGGGCCGGGTGGTGCAGGAGCGGATTGTTCGAGGTCAATCTGCCCGGGCCCGGTATGCAGCGCACCCTGTCGGTGTGTGCCGAGTTCAAGAAAATCAGAAAAATGAACCGGGGGAGCCATGGCCAAGGACGTGGAAAAGAACAAACCGGAAGAGGCTGCCGAGGGCGGCAAGGAAAAGAAAAAGAGCTCGAAGCTCAAGTGGATCATTATCGGCGTCGTCATCGTGCTCGTGCTGGGCGGTGGCGGTGCCGGGGCCTATTTTTTCATGAGCAAGTCGGCAAACAAGGAAGCCCAGGCCCCCCCAAAACCCCCGATCGGCGCGGTGTGGGCCCCCGATGTGTTCATCATCAACCTCGCCGACGCCGAGGCGGACCGGTACCTCAAGGTCGTCATGAATTTCGAGCTTTCGGACCCCCTCGCGGTGGCCGAACTCGACGTGATGAAACCCAAGGTGCGCGATATGGTCCTGAGCGTGCTCACCGTGAAGGGCTTCAAGGACGTGAACAACTTCGAGGGCAAGCAGCGTCTCAAGGAAGAGATTGCCATGCGGCTCAACAGTCAACTGACGAAGGGCAAAGTCGTCCAGGTGTATTTCACGGATTTTGTTGTCCAATAGAAGGCACAAGCCGCAAGCCGCAAGCCACAAGGCTCAGGGGTTTGGCGCCGACGGCGCCATAACGAAATAAACGAAACGAACGAAATAAACGAAACAGACGGCTTTTCTCAATGTCCAACATCCTCTCGCAAGAAGAAGTCGACGTCCTCTTAAAAGGCCTTTCGGGCGGGGAGATCGACACGGACCGGGGCGAGCAGCGCGAGCCCGGCGATGTCCTTCCCTATGACCTGACGAGCCAGGACCGGATCATCCGGGGGAGGATGCCCACCTTCGAGATGACGACGGAGAAATTCGCCCGCCTCTTCCGGCTGAGCCTTTCTTCGCTTCTTCGCCGGGTTGTCGGGGTGAGCGCGCTGTCCGTCGAGATGATGAAGTTCGGCGAATTCCTGAAGACGCTGCCCGTTCCGACGAGCCTCCACATCTTCCGGATGGAGCCGCTGAGGGGCAGCGCCATCTTTGTCGTCGAGTCGAAGGTGATCTTTGCGCTCGTGGACATTCTCTTCGGCGGCACGGGGCAGTCGAGCTTCAAGATCGAGGGCCGCGAATTCACCGCCATTGAAAACCGCCTGATCAAGCGCGTCGTTCTCAACGCGCTTGCCGATTTCGAAAAGGCCTGGAAGGCGATCGTCGAAGTGAAGATCGGCCACCAGCGCTCCGAGATCAACCCCCAGTTCGCCCATATCGTGCCGCTCACCGACGTGGTCGTCGTCGTCCACTTCGAGATCGAGATGGAATTCTCCTCGGGCATCGTTTCCATCTGCATCCCCTACTCGATGCTGGAGCCCGTGCGGGAGAAGCTGCAGGCGGGCTTCCAGAGCGACGCGCTGGAGGTGGACCGCGAGTGGGCCAACCGGTTCAAGGACGGACTCATGGCCTCGAAGGTGGAGCTCATCGTGGAGCTGGGGCGGGCCGAGGTGAGCGGCAAGGAGGTCGTCGACCTCAAGAAGGGCGACGTCATCATGCTCGATCGCTACCGCGTCGACCCTCTCGACATTTTCGTGGAGGGCGTCCAGAAACTCACCGCCTTCCCGGGCGTCTACAAAGGCAACAGCGCGATCCAGATTGCGGGAACGATTCAGGGAAAAGAGGCTCGGTACTATGGAACAGAATGAAGTGGACAGCTTGATGCAGGAGATCAACAAGGAAACCGGGGGCGCCCCGCCCGGGCGGGAGGGCGAAATCGGCTGGGACGACGTCAAGGACGAACTGGAGAAATCCAGGCAGGTCGCGCCCAGGGCGGAAGTCAGCGATCCCGATTTCAACGAGCTGCAGAAGACGGGCGGCGGCAAGGGCAGCTTCGATCTCGACTTCATTCTCGACATCCCCCTGACGCTCACCGTCGAGCTGGGCCGGTGCCGGATGCTGATCAATGAATTGCTGCAGCTCGGCCAGGGATCCGTTGTCGAGCTGCAGAAGATCGCCGGCGAGCCCATGGACGTCTATGTGAATCAACGGCTGATCGCGCGCGGGGAGGTCGTCGTTATCAACGAGAAGTTCGGCGTCCGCCTGACCGATATCATTTCCCCGGCCGAGCGGATCCTCAAGCTTCGCTGAGAGGGGGAACGGAGTCCCATGGGTACCTTCGATTTTCTGGCATCGCTCGTGAAGATGATCTCGGCCCTGGCCGTCGTGCTCGGGGTGATGCTCGCCGGTCTCTGGGCCGTCCGGAAGCTCATGAAAAAGACGGGCACGGGGGTGGATGACGGGCAGAAGATCCGGGTCCTGTCCACGCGCTACCTGGGCCCGAAGTCGAGCATCATGCTCCTCGATGTGCTGGGCAGCGTGATCGTCGTCGGCGTAACGGGCACCCAGATCTCCATGCTCACCACCATCACCGACGAGGAATCCCTCGAGCGCCTGAGATCCTCCCGGACCGGGGAGAAGGATTCGCAGCCCTTCCTCGACCAGATCACCCTGTACAAACGCAAGCTGAAAACCCTGAGCCTCGTAAGCTCCCAACTCGATAAAAAATGAAAAGACGGAAGCCGCGAGCGACCACAAAGAAGCTTTTCCCGAGATCCTGCACCTGCGCGCTTCTTCTCGCCGCCGTCGTGTGCCTTGCCCTGGCGGGGCCGGCGGGGGCCCAGAACATGCCCATTCCCTCGGTGAGCCTGAACATCGGCGACGGCTCCGGCGAGCCGGGCAAGATGGCCGTGGTGATGCAGCTCCTGCTGCTGCTCACGGTGCTCTCCCTCGCCCCGGCGATCCTCATGATGCTCACCTCCTTCACCCGGATCGTCGTCGTGCTGTCGATCCTGCGGCATGCCCTGGGAACCCAGCAGATGCCGGCAAACCAGATCATCGTCGGGCTGGCGCTCTTTCTGACCTTCTTCATCATGACGCCCGTCTGGCAAAAGGTGAACACCGAGGCCATCCAGCCCTACATGAACGAGCAGATTTCGACCCAGCAGGCCTTCGACAAGGCGACGGACCCGATCCGGGACTTCATGCTGAAGCAGACCCGCGAGAAGGATCTGGAGCTGTTCATCAAGATCTCCGGGGGGAAGAAACCGGAAAAACAGGCCGATGTCGGCCTTGCGGCGCTCGTTCCGGCCTTCGTGATCAGCGAGCTCAAGACGGCCTTCCAGATCGGGTTTCTCATCTACATTCCCTTCCTGATCATCGACATGGTTGTGGCCAGCGTGCTGCTGTCGATGGGAATGATGATGCTGCCGCCGATCATGATCAGCCTGCCCTTCAAGCTTCTCCTGTTCGTGCTGGTCGACGGGTGGTATCTCATCATCGGCTCGCTCGTTCAGAGCTTCCACTGAGGGACCGGCGGGGGAAAAGGAAAACATGACTACCGATCTGATCATGGGCATCGCAGCGGAGACGATGAAGGTGACCCTTCTCGTGTCGGCGCCGGTGCTGCTCGTGGGGCTCGTCGTGGGTCTCGTGATCAGCGTCTTCCAGGCCGTCACCCAGGTGCACGAGATGACGCTTGCCTTTGTGCCCAAGATCATCGCCGTCATGCTGGCTCTGCTTCTGGCCGCACCGTGGATGATGGACCAGCTGGTGAGCTTCACCCACAACCTTTTTACGAACATACCGAATTATGTAAAGTGAAGGATAAGAGGGTACAGGGTACAGGGTTCAGGGTACAGGGTTCAGGGTACAGGGGAGAAACAGCATGCCCCGCCCGCAGTGAAACCCTGGCCAATGCGAGTGCGGCCATGAAATTTCCCGTCTTCACCCCCGAACAGATCGAGCTGTTTTTTCTCGTTTTTCTCCGGATTTCGGCCGTTGTGGCCATGCTCCCCATCCTGGGGGACCGAACCACCCCGGCCCGGATCAAGGGGGGGCTTGCCGTCCTCATCACGGTACTGGTCATCCCCTTTGTCGCCAGGCCCGCCGAGATGCCGGCAGACCTCGTTTCCCTGCTGTTCACCATGGCCGGGGAAGTGTTCATCGGGTTCATCCTGGGTTACGCCAGCAGCCTCATTTTCGCGGGCATCCAGATGGCGGGCGACCTTGTCGGTTTCCAGATGGGCTTCTCCATCGTCAACATCATCGACCCGGTCACCAGCGCCCAGGTGTCCATCATCGCCGAGCTTCAGTACCTGCTGGCGGGGCTCCTTTTTCTCGCCGTCGACGGCCACCACATTCTGATCCTGGCCGTGTCGGAGAGCTACGCCGCTTTGCCTCTTCTCGGGTTCCACGTGACGGGCGAACTGGTGCAGAGCCTGGTTGAGCTGTCACGCGAACTGTTCGTCATCGCCGTGAAGATCTCGTCCCCCATCGTGATCGCGCTGGTGTTTGCGAACATCGGGCTCGGGCTCATCGCCCGGACCGTTCCCCAGATCAACATCCTCGTCGTCGGCTTTCCCCTCCAGATCGCCATCGGGCTCATCGGGCTCGGGCTCACCGTCCCCCTTTTCCTGTACCTTGCGGGAGGTCTCTTCTCGAACCTGTCCGGGCAGATCGGCCTGCTGATCCGGGCCATGTAGGCGCCGAACGGCGCAGGCTTCCGGCTTCAGGCATCGGGCCTCAGGGAAAGAGGGACAGGTGGAAAACACGCCTTTTCCCCTTGCTTTCCGTCTGCATTTTTACCTGAATCCCGAATCCGGAATCCTGACTCCCGAACGCCTTTCCGGCACGAAGTCTGCAATCCTGTTCGTCAACGCTATTTGCATGAAATTCCGTTCTATTTGGCCCGTTTTTTGACATTGGCGTCAGAAGCCCGGAGCGGTGTTGCAACGGTTGCAGAGCGGCATGGTTGAAGGCCCCCGGGGCCTTTGGAATTTCCCTAGACCCTATACCCGATACCCTCGACCCTGTCTTTTATGGCTGACATCGACAAGGACCAGGAACGAAACGAACAGGCGTCGCCCAGGCGGCGCGAGGAAGCCAGAAAACGCGGCCAGGTCGCGAGGAGCCCCGAGGTGGCCTCCGCGGCGATCCTGCTCACGTGCACGGTCCTCTTCTATTTCTGCTCCGGCGGGATGGTCGAGCGCATGATGGACCTGACGCGCTGGATCCTCCGGGACTGCGGGACAACGCCCATCACGCTGAGCAACATCGACGCACTTCTCTGGACCTGGGCCTCGCGTCTTTTCCTGATCATGGCGCCGCTTTTCCTCGCCATCGTCGTCGCAGGCTTCCTGGCGAACTACATCCAGTTCGGTTTCATTTTCTCCTGGGAGGCCGTGGCGCCGAAATTCGATAAAATCGACCCCATCAAAGGTTTTCAGAAATTCATCTCCCTGCGCTCGCTGGTGGAACTGGTCAAGAGCCTCCTGAAGATGGCCATCGTCACGGTGATCGTCTGGTTCAACCTCCGGGACGAACTGGACAACCTGATTCCCCTCATGGACGAGTCCCTCTGGGGGATCCTCGTCTACACGGGAAAAGTCATGTTCCGGATCATGATCACGACCTGCTGGGTCCTCATCGTGCTGGCCATCCTGGATTATCTCTACCAGCGCTGGGAGCATGAGAAGAGCCTCCGCATGTCGCGGCAGGAGGTGAAGGACGAGTTCAAGCAGACCGAAGGCGACCCCATCGTCAAGGCGAGAATCCGCCGCATCCAGAGGGAGGTGGCCCGCAAACGGATGATGGCCAACGTCCCCAAGGCCGATGTCGTCATCACCAACCCGACACACCTCGCCGTGGCCGTCCGCTACGACCCCGACCGGATGGTCGCGCCGACCGTCGTTGCGAAGGGGGCCGGGCATGTGGCGGAGAAAATCAGGGAAATTGCAGGGGCCCACAAGGTGCCCATCATCGAGAACAAACCCGTGGCACAACTATTGTATAAAACGGTCGATGTGGATCAGGCAATCCCGGAGGACCTGTATCGCGCCGTTGCCGAGATCCTGGCCTACGTGTACGGCCTGAAAGAAAAAGCGGGATAGGGGTTGCAGGCTTCGGGCTGCGGCGGCGGTTGATGCCCTGCCTTCTTTCATGACCCGAAACCCTAGACCCGATACCCGATACCCTGTTTTAGGATAAAAAATGGCCGAAGCGGTGCAGAAAGCAGAATCGATGGCCGTCTGGGCGAAAAACCCGGCGATGCTGATGGGCCTGGGGGTCGTCGGGATCCTCATGGTCATGGTGGTCCCCCTGCCGGCCCTGATCATCGATTTGCTGCTGTCGCTGAGCATCACGGTTTCCATCGTCATCCTGCTCATGTCCATGTTCGTCCTGAAGCCGCTTGACTTTTCCGTGTTTCCCTCCGTCCTGCTGACGGTGACCCTGTTCAGGCTCTCGCTCAACGTGGCCTCGTCGCGGCTCATCCTGCTCCACGGCAACGAAGGCACCGGGGCGGCCGGCCAGGTCATCAAGGCCTTCGGAACCTTCGTCGTGGGGGGCAACTACGTGGTGGGGCTCATCGTCTTCGCCGTCCTCACCCTGATCAACTTCGTCGTCATCACCAAGGGCGCCACCCGCATTGCCGAGGTGGCGGCCCGGTTCACCCTCGACGCCATGCCGGGCAAGCAGATGAGCATCGACGCCGACCTCAACGCGGGCCTCATCTCCGAGGCCGACGCGCGGCGCAGGCGAGGCGAGATCGAACGGGAAGCCGATTTCTACGGCGCCATGGACGGGGCGAGCAAATTCGTACGCGGCGACGCGATCGCCGGGGTCGTGATCATCTTCATCAATATCGTGGGCGGCTTGATCATCGGCGTGCTGCAGCAGGGTATGGATATCACCGACGCGGCCCGCAACTACACGCTGCTCACGATCGGCGACGGGCTCGTGACGCAGGTGCCGGCCCTCGTCATCTCCACGGCCGCCGGTATGCTCGTGACGCGCAACACTTCGTCCGGCAGTCTCGGCCAGGAGATGACCAACCAGTTCGTCATGCAGCCCAAGGCCATCGGCACGGCTGCCGCCATTCTCTTTATCTTTGCGCTGATCCCGGGCATGCCCAAGTTTTCCTTCCTCGTCGTCGCCGCAGGGGCGGCCTTCGTCGCCTTCCGGCTGCTGAAGGCGGCCGTGCCGGCCGAGGAGGACGCCATCGAGGAGACGCCCGCGCCGTCGGCCATTGAAACGGTGGACTCCCTGCTGCCGCTGGATCTGCTGGAGATCGAAGTCGGCTACGGTCTCATCGGGCTCGTGGACGTGGCCCAGGGAGGGGAGCTGCTGCAGCGCATCAAGTCGCTGCGCAGGCAGCTTGCCCTGGAGATGGGCTTCGTTATTCCGGCCATTCACATCCGGGACAACCTGCAGCTCAAACCGAACCAGTATTCCGTCATTCTGAAGGGCGTTGAAGTGGCCCGCGGGGAGCTGATGCCCGGGCACTGGCTGGCGCTCACGTCGGAGAGGACCCCCAGGCTCAAGGGGATCGACACGAAGGAACCCGCTTTCGGGCTGCCTGCCGTGTGGATTTCGGAAAAGGAAAAAGAAAGCGTGCAGGCGCGCGGCGTGGTTGTCGTGGACCCCGCCACGGTGGTGACCACGCATCTGACGGAACTCATCAAGGGCCACTCGGACGAACTGCTGGGTCGGCAGGAGGTCCAGTCGCTCGTCGACAATCTCGCGAAAACTTATCCCAAGGTGGTCGAGGAGCTGGTCCCGAAAGTCGTTTCCGTGGGGACGATCCACCGCGTGCTGCAGAGGCTGCTTCGCGAGAGGATCTCCGTGCGGGATCTGCTGACGGTGCTCGAGACGCTCGCCGATTACGCGCCGCTCACGAAGAATATAGACGTCCTGACCGGCTACGTTCGCCAGGCCCTGGCCCGGACCATCACGAAGCAGTACCGGGATAGCGATGGCAACATCACCGTGGTGATGCTTTCGCCGGAGATCGAGGAAAAGATCAGCCACTCCGTCCAGCACACGGATTTCGAATCCTACCTCACGGTGGACCCGAACTGGGTGCAGAAGATCGTCCGCAGCGTCCAGAAGTACATCGGCACCTTCACCTCGCGGGGCCTGCAGCCCATCGTGCTGTGCTCCCCGGGTGCCCGGATTCATTTCCGGAAGGTCTTGGAGAAGTTTTTCCCGAACATCATCGTGCTCTCCCACAACGAGATCACGCACGATGTGAACATCAAATCATTGGGAATCGTGGAGTAGAGCCGTGCAGATCAAGCGTTTCGAAGCCGCCAGCACCCAGGAAGCCCTGTTGAAGATCAAGAGCGAGCTTGGTTCCGATGCCGTGGTGCTCTCAACGCGAAAACTCAGAAGCGGGCGGGTACCGCTTTTCGAGGTGACCGCCGCCGTGGATGAGCGACCGGAAGGACAGCGCGTCAAGCCGCTCTCCCTGCCTGCCGAGGCTGCCCAGGCAGCGCTGGCGACGGAAGAGACCCTGGCTTCCACGCTTCGCCGCGATGTGGAGGAGATCAAGACGCTGCTCGCCGAGACGGCCAAGCGCCCGTTCCCCTACGGGGAGTTCCTGGAGATGAAGGAGATGCTGGACACCTTCTTCGACACCATGGGCTTCCAGCGCAAGGAGAACGTCCCCGGGAGTCTCTCGAAGATCTATCATCACCTCGTCTCCAGCGGCGTGTCGCGCTCGAGGGCCTTCATGCTGGTGAGCACGCTGAGCCGCAACCTCCCGGCCGAGGAACTGCAGAGCGAGGAAGGCATCTGCCGGATCGTCGAGATGCTGCTGGCCAAGTCCATCGGCCTGTCCTACCGGAGTGCGGAGCGCAAACGGATCTGCGCCTTCGTAGGCCCCACGGGAGCGGGAAAGACGACGACGCTGGCGAAGATCGCCGCCCGCTCGGCCCTGGAGGAGAAAATGAAGGTGGGGCTCATCACGACGGATACCTACCGGATCGCCGCGGCGGAGCAACTCAAGACCTACGCCCGGATCATGGAGATCCCCATCGAAGTGGTGGGCGACAAGGCCGCCTTCCGAAGGGCGCTGGCGAAGCTGTCGGACCGGGATCTCGTCCTGGTGGACACTCCCGGCAAGAGCTCCGTGGAGCCCGGATACATCGAGAAGCTCCGGGACCTCTTCCATCTCGAGACACCCGTGGAGACGAATCTGTTACTGCCCCTGACGTCGAGCCAGGACAACCTGTCCGAGAACCTGGCGCGGTTCAAACCCGTTGGCTACCAGTCGATCATCTTCACCAAGCTCGACGAGAGCCGCCATTTCGGCATGATCTACAACGTGATCGACCAGGAGCGCAAACCCGTATCCTGGGTGACCAACGGCCAGAATGTTCCCCAGGACATCGAGAAGATCGACCCGGGCCGGCTGGCAAAAATCATCATGACCAGCAACCTGCACTGAGGGAGTAGGCGACAAACAGAGATGACAAGGATGTCTCTTGATGGCCGGAAGGAAGGTGCCCGCAATCGCGGGAAGTTAGGAAGCGCAGAAGAGCAGAAGATCGGAGTCGATATCGTCTTGGTGTCCTTATCCGCTCTTCCTCACTTCTGATCTTCCGATCTTCGCAGGCGGAATGCCGGAAGATGAATGCAATGGTTTCAATGGGATGCACTCCCGATAGAAAAGACGGCGGTCTGGAGGACACTTTCACTTGGATCAGGCTTCAATGCTCAGGCGGATGAAGAAAGCGTCGGAAGAGAAGAATGGATCGAACGCTCCCCTCCCGGAAGTCGCGGTGGAGGGGCGGTTGACCCGGCGGCCCGTCCGCGTCATCGCCATCACGAGCGGCAAGGGCGGCGTGGGAAAGACCAACGTGGCCACCAACCTGGCCTATCATCTATCGCAGATGAGGAAGAAAACGCTGATCCTGGATGCGGATATGGGCCTGGCCAACATAGACGTGATCCTGGGGATTGCCCCGAAGTACAACCTCTACCATGTCCTGAGGGGCGAAAAGGCGCTCGCCGACGTGATCGTCGACGGGCCCGGCGGGATGAAGATCCTGCCGGCCACATCGGGCATTCCGGAGATGGCGGAGCTTTCCAGGGGCGAGAAGCTGGCGCTGATCGACGAACTGGACGGGCTGGGCAGCGATCTGGATTTCATGCTCATCGACACGGCGGCGGGAATCGCGGGAAACGTCATCTACTTCAACGTGGCGGCCCGGGAGATCATCGTCGTCGTATCCCCGGAACCCACGTCCATCACCGACGCGTATGCGCTCATCAAGATCCTCTACAACAATCACGGCGAGAAGCGCTTCATGCTCCTCGTGAACATGGCGAAGAACTCGAACGAGGCCAGGGAGGTGTTCCTGAAGGTGAGCAACGCCACCTCCCACTTCCTCAACCTCTCCATCGAGTACCTCGGGTACGTCCTCGAGGACGTCCGGGTGACCGAGGCGGTGAGACAGCAGAAGGCCCTGGCGGAGATCTACCCCGATGCCCGGGCGAGCAAGTGCCTGCAGTCCATCGCCCGCAAGCTCTGCCGGCTCCAGCCCGAGTTCTGCGAGTCGGGAAGCCTGAAGTTCTTCTGGAAATCGATCGTCGACAAAGGGCGCGGATAAGGGAAGACGTGAACAAGAAGGAACGGGACAAGCAGATTCTGAAATACGCTCCTCTCGTCAAGAGCATTGTCGACAGGATTGCCTGCAAGGTGCCCGGTCACGTGGCGGAGCGTGAAGACCTCGTCAACGTGGGGGTCATCGGCCTGATTTCCGCCCTGGAGAAATTCGACAAGACGCGCAACGTGCAGTTCGAGACCTACGCCCGTTTCCGCATCCGCGGGGCGGTCCTCGACGAACTGAGGGCCAGGGACTGGCAGCCGAGGTCGGCACGGAACAAGGACGCCCGCATCGAAAAGGCGATGCATGCCCTTCAGAAGCAGCTCGGCCGGCCGCCCGACGAACTGGAAGTGGCGGAGTTTCTCGACATGGCGCTCGAGGACTACTATCATCTCCTCGACGAGGCCTCGGGGGTTTCGCTGCTCTCGAGCGAGGATCTGCCGCCCGATTACTGTGAGAAGTACGCCACCTACGACGTGCTGGAAAAGATGGACCAGGGCTCTCCCCTGTCGATCCTGGCCCGCGGCGAGGTGAAAAAGATCCTCAAGGACGCCATCGAGGCGCTTCCCGACAAGGAAAAACTGGTGCTGTCGCTCTACTACTATGAAGAGCTCACCATGAAGGAAATCGGCTGCGTTCTCAAGCTCACCGAATCGCGGGTCTGCCAGCTCCACTCCCAGGCCGTGCTGAGGCTGCGGGGCAGGGTCAAGGACCTCCGGTAAGCAGGCAAGACCATGGCAAGGCGCGTTGAACTCGATCTTTTGGAACAGGACTCGATGACGGCCCCCCCGCAGGGCGCGCCCGACGCAGCCGGCACGGAGGCGGGGCAGGCGCCCGAAGTCCGGGCCTCGCTCTCGTTCCGGTTCCGGAATCTCCTGCACAAAACACTCCCCCGGT
>DIFQ01000095.1 GCA_002419215.1 Syntrophaceae bacterium UBA5744 | reverse complement strand
TTACACAAGAAAGTTGACGCTACCACACTTTCTTTTGCTCTATCTCTCCACTCAGACACTTCTATCGTTTCACCGGTCACTGGCCACTGATCACTGCCGCTTTTCTGCCTAGTGGCTGTTGTGGCCGTTGTGGCCATTGCCGCCGTTGCAGCTGTCGGTGATCCGGACGATTTCGTCGACGATGCGGTTCAATACGGCCCCGTTGTGGGATATGCCGTCGCGGGATCTGTCCCTTCGCTCCACCCGGATCTTCTCCCGGACATCGGCGGGGCTCTCGAGCATCAGCAGCCGGCCGTGCTCGGCCAGATAGTGATCGACCGCTCCCGTCGGCCCCCTGAAGATACTGTAGACGGGGATACCCAGGGCCGCAGCCTCTCGATTCATCGTGCCGCCCCCGCTGATCACCAGGTCGGAGTGCCACATGAGATTGAGTCCGTTGATGACGTGGTCCGGGATGATGACCTTCCTTCCCGAGACGAGGTGCGGCCAGTGCTCCCGGATCATGCCGGCCTGTGCATCGTTTCTCGGCAACAGCACCAGGGTCACATGATCCATGGCCCCCAGGTAATTCATCACCTCCGCGAAAAGCACTTCGCTCTCGGGGTTGTGATAATGAGCCTCCGTCGCAGGGGGGCGGACGGTGACGATGAGGTTGTCCGCCTTGATGCCGAGCTCCTTCAAGATCGTCGGGTCCGGCTTGAAATTGGGGACATAGACATCCTCCTTCAGGCCGGGATACTGCGAAACGTGAGACCGGTCCATGTGGATGGCCTCCTTGGGGACATATTCCGGGATGAAGAACCAGGAATTGTCGGCAAAGGGCATGAATGTCACATGCTCGTAGTCCATCATGGTAATGAGCGGAATGCCCAGGAGCTGCGACACGAGGTGCTGGGAGCGGGACCCGTGCGAAATGGCAATGTCGGGCTTTGCCCGGATAACCGGCGGGGCCAGCTGGGCGCCGCGGTAAACCAGGCCGAAGAGCTTCAGCAGGGTGTGCTTGCCGTAGTGTTTCCCGATTGTTTTGCATTTGAGGCCGTACAAATCGACCAGGCCCGCCACCTGGAAGCAGTCCCGGGACGTGACCATGCAATCGTAACCCCTATGGCTGAGCTCATCGATGATCGGCTTGAACAGCGGCACATGAGGCGAATTGTCCAGGTCGACCCAGATTTTTTTTTGCTTTGAAGTTGCCATTGAGGATTCCCTTTCGATCTTCTGTTTTAGCACAGGTTTTTTTGAGATAAATATTTGCATAAATCGCGCCAGAGATCTCAAAATGGCCCTGCGGAACTTAAACCGCCATCCATTATATTGTCCAATATTATCGCTGGGATAGTCGTATGGGCGTTGCATGTAATGACCTTGCAGCCTCTCTGCAGCGACATTTTGTGTAACGGGGTCCCAGTTTCACATCCGGGCCCACATTTTTTGATGAAATTTATTGCCGAAGGGCGGCGGGAAAACAGAATTCGTTTATTTCGTTTGTTTCGTTGGTTCGTTTATTTCGTTGGTTTCGCTTGGGGTGACATCAGGTATTACCGTAGTGTTCTCGCCAGAAGGCTGCCAGCTGCCTTGGCAGGACGTTCCAGTACTGGCCGTCGTACTTTTGTCTGATGTACGAAAGCATCTCTTCGTAATACCGCGCGGGGTATTCCTCGCGTGCCTGGGGGGACCCATCGAAACACATGTAGTCCGGGTGGGTCAGGATCAACGCCATCCCGCCCTGGCCGGCGATCCAGTCCAGCTTCTCTTTCCAGATATCCAGGGTGGTTTCCCGCATCAGGATGAACAGCGTAAAATCCTGGGGCAGCGTGTAGGGAAGCTCGACATAGCCCTTCCCTTCCCTGCCGCCCGAGAGCCAGAACGGGAAGATCGTGCCTGCGCCGTCCGGCTGGGGCTCGAAGGGGTCCGTGTCGAAAGTGGAAGAATCGTATTCGATGTCCAGTTCGTGCATCCACTCGAGATTGTGCAGCATGGAGGGCGAACGGAAACCCGCAGCACCCCAGTCGCGGATGTAACGGTTGATCTCGACGGCCCGCTCCGAGAAGATCTCTTTCGATTCGAAATACTTCCCGTCGTGGTAA
This sequence comes from Syntrophaceae bacterium UBA5744, assembly GCA_002419215.1. Lineage (GTDB taxonomy): Bacteria > Desulfobacterota > Syntrophia > Syntrophales > UBA2192 > UBA2192. The sequence goes on along the minus strand of DIFQ01000095.1, from coordinate 15,010 downwards.
AGCCCGTGCACGCCCACTTCGAAGCCCTGTGCCTCGAGTTCCTGCCTCACCCGGGGAGACACCTCATAGCGCCGGGGGACGAAGTTGAACGACGATCGGAACCCGAGGCGGCTCTCCAGTTTCATCAGCTCGAGGCTGCGGTCATGGCCCTTTGCCGTATCCGCGTCATGGGTCAGCACCAGCGCAAATCGCTTGCCGTCGGGCCATCCCTGCCAGCTCTCCGGGGCCTTTGCCGCCCTGGCGTCGATCGGCCACGTCCCCGCGGTCTCACACCGCCTGCGAAACACATACTTCCGCCGGAGATAAATCTGGAGCCTGCGGGGAATGAAAGGCTTGAGGCTGTAATAGATATTGCGGAATTGCATCGGGAGGGGTCAACCCATATGCCGGTAAAGCATGCCGCCGATGGCCTTCAGGGCCGGTACGGGCAGCCGGGAGAAGACCTGGTGGGCCCGGGCCGACACGCCTTTCGGCCCGGTGACGAAGGCGCCGGCGGCCAGATCGTAACGGTAGTAGTTGATGATGCTCTCCTCTGCGCCCCAGCCCGTCTTGAACTGTCGCAGGCCCTCGTTCTCGGGCTCGGTGCGGCCGAAGCACAGGCTCTTGAAGCCCCTGGCGGCATAGAGCTTGACAGCCTCCCACATGACGACGTTGTTCGCCCTGAGGTTCTGGTGGGCCTTGTCCGAGGCGCCGTACTTGTAGATGACCGCGCCGCCCGTGTGCAGGTAGACGTTGGCGGCGATGGCATTGCCCCGGAAATACGCAAGCGCCACGGCGCCCATGCCCCTGGCCAGGATCTCCTCGTGGAGATGCTCGAAGAACTGCCAGGGCTGGGGCGGCAGGCCGTGCTCGCGGCGCGTCAGGCAGTTGAGGCGGTAGAACTCCCGGAGGGCGTCCGGGGTCGACTCGAAGCGGACCTCCACGCCTTCCTTCACGGCCTTCTTGATGTTGCGCCGGGTGGAGTCGCGCAGGCTCCTGAAGAGCTTCGCTTCGCCCGGGGTCAGGTCGAGGGCGTGGCGGTAGAACCAGGCCGAGGCGGGCCCGTCGCCGAGAAAATCGGCTCCCCCGCGGAGCTCAATGTATTTCCATTGCCTCTTCCTGCCCTCGTGAACGATTGCCTCGAACAACACCTTCGAGACTTCGACGTGCGGCACGAGGGGCTCGCAGTAATCCGTGAAAGGCAGGCTGACGGCGCGCTTCCCGGTCAGGAAGCTGTCGACTTCCATCAGGGGGATGGCGGCGGAAAGACACCCCTCCGCCTTCGTGAAGTAGACGGGCTTGAAGCCGTAGGATTGCTTCAAGACCGTCGCCCAGGCGGCACCGTGAAAGAAGGAGGCTCCGGGAAGAGCGGCGATCTCCGCATCCCAACCTTCAGTGATTGTCGGATCCAGTATTTTCATAAAAAGATAGGTTCAGGGGTCCAGGGGTTCAAGGGTTCAAGAAGAAAAAGGTTCAGGGGTCCAAAGAAAAACACAGGTTCAAGAAGAAAGAAGCGCCATCAAGATTGATCGGGTTTGTGAGGAGATGCACGACGGGCTTTGATGAGTGCCGTCAGCATTGCTGAGATTTTGTAAGCCTCTGCAAGCCACGCCTCCCCTTTTTCCTTGCCTATATAGCCGATATCCATCCCGATATAGATTTGGGTTCTCAACTCGCCGCAGGAACCCTTCGCATATGAAAGAAACACTATGGACTCCTTCTGGTAACCCCGCTCAAAACCCTCCGCAATATTGCTGGGTATGGACAATCCAGATCGAGTTATCTGGTCCTTGAAGCCATAATCCTTCAGCCCCTTGAGGTCTCTATAGATGTTCGCGCTAAGTTCGCGGGCTTTTTTCCACACTTCCAAGTTTTCGAATCTCATAAACAATACAGGCCGGATGGAGTATCCGGGACAGGTTCAGGAGTATGACTGATAGCAATGAAACGCCGCTGAGCGGCACAGACAGTTGATCCGTTGTGATTACCTTGTCAACTTATCAACTCATAAACTCATCAACTATTTGGAGTGGAATTCTTTTATACAACTGCAGACGTAATTAATCTGGTCGTCGGTGAGTTCGGGGAACATGGGGAGCGAGACGAACTCGGAGGCGGCCAGTTCGGCAACGGGGAAGCTCCCCGGCTTGAGCTCGAGGTACTCGTAGGCCTTCGTGCAGTGCAGGGGCACGGGGTAGTGGATGCCTGTGGCCACGCCCTTCTCGCCGAGGAACGTCATCAGGGCATTGCGCTTCGGGTCGCGCATGGCATAGAGGTGGTAGACGTGCCGGGCGTAGTCCTTCTCGACGGGAAGGCGGATCTGGCTCACACCGGCCAGCAACCTGTCGTATTTCTTCGCGTTGGCCCGGCGGGCCTCGTTCCACTTGTCGAGGTGCTTGAGCTTCACGCTGAGCACGGCGCCCTGGATGCCGTCCATGCGGCCGTTCCAGCCGATCACGTCGTGGTGGTACTTCTGGGGCTGGCCGTGGTCGCGCAGCACCTTGATGCTCTTCGCCAGCTCCTCGTCGTCGGTCACGACGGCCCCGGCCTCGCCGAAGGCGCCCAGGTTCTTTCCGGGGTAGAAGCTGAAGCAGCCCGCGATGCCCATGGTGCCGGCCTTTTTGCCCTTGTAGAGGGCCCCGTGGGCCTGGCAGGCGTCTTCGACAACGGGGATGTTGTGCTTTTTGGCGATTGCCAGGATCGGGTCCATGTCGGCAGGCTGCCCGAAGAGGTGCACGGGGATGATGGCCTTGGTGCGCGCCGTGATGGCGCTTTCGAGCTTTGCGGGGTCCATGTTGCAGGTGTCGGGGTCGATGTCGACGAAGACGGGGTCGGCGCCGGAAAAGCTGATGGCCTCCGCCGTGGCGATGAAGGTCGAGGGCGCCGTGATGACCTCGTCGGCCTCGCCGATGCCGAGGGCCAGCAGGGCCAGCCAGATCGCGTCGGTGCCGTTGCCCACTCCCGCGCAGTACTTCGCGTCGCAGAAGGCGGCAAACTCCTTTTCGAACCGCTCTACGAAAGGCCCTCCGGCGAAAGCCGTCGCGTCGAGGACTGCGTCGATTGCGGTTTTCACTTCTTCTCTGATCGGTGCCAACTGTGCTTTTAAATCCAGAAAGGGTACCTTCATAGCTCTCCGCTCCAGGTAAAAGGCTACAGGTTACAGGCCACAGGCTACAGGCTACAGGCCACAGAAAATGGACGAGAGCCCACAAATCATTTTGTTTCCTTCAAGTATTGACGGTTGGTTTTGACAAGGGAGGTAATCATTGCTGATATTTCTTTCGTTTCCTGAATCCATTTCTTGCCTGTTATGTTGCTGATATAACCGATCTCAATACCGATGTAGATCTGTGTTCGCACTTCACCGCAGGATCCGAGGGCATACTTCAGAAAAACCAGGAATTCCTTCTTGGATTTCCGTTCGAAACCCTCTGCGACGTTGCTCGGTATCGAAAGTCCTGAACGGGTTATCTGATCACGAAACCCATAGTCCTTTAAGTCTTTCAGCTCACGATAAATGTCCGCGCTCAATCGCGCCGATCGTTTCCATACCTCGAGGTCTTCAAATCGCATGTTTGTGTCTTTTGGTGTATGCATTCCCAGTGTTCTTTGCCTGTAGCCTGTAGCCTGCAGCCTTTAGCCTTTATCCTCGATCCTTCTTAAGACCCTGGCCGGATTTCCGGCGGCTATGGCGTTGGCGGGCACGTCTTTCGTGACGACGCTGCCGGCGCCGATGATGGCGTTCTCACCGATCGAGAGGTTGGCCAGGATGGTCGAGCCCGAGCCGATGGAGGCCCCCCGCTTCACGCGGGTGTACTCCACTTTCCAGTCTGCCTCGGTCTGGAGCGCGCCGCCTTCCGCGGTGGCGCGCGGGTAGGTGTCGTTGATGAAGGCCACGTTGTGGCCCACGAATACGTCATCCTCGATGGTCACCCCTTCGCAGATGAAGGTGTGGCTCGAGATCTTGCAGTTGGCCCCCACGTGGGCGTTTTTCTGGATCTCGACGAAGGCGCCGATCTTGGTGTTGTCCCCGATCGAGCAGCCGTAGAGGTTGATGAACTTCGAGAACCTGACGTTCTTCCCGAGCTTGACGTCGGGGGCGATGACGACGAAGGGGTTTTCGCTCACAGTTCGATCATCCCTCCACGGTTGCGGAGCGATTGGATGGCCCCCTCGAGCATGCGCACCACTTCCAGGCCCGCCGTCCCGTCGTTGATGGGCTTCGTGCCGTTGGAGCAGCACTCGATGAAGTACTGGGCCTCGAGCTTGAGGGCCTCGGTCTGCTCCACCTTCGGGGCCCACATGTCGCCCGAGCGGTAGCTCACCAGGAGGTCATAGACCCCGTTGACGCTCTTCACCTCGACGCCCTTGTCGTAGATCTTGATCTTCTCGTCGGGCTCGATGTCGTTCCAGACGAGCATCTTCTTCTGGCCGCCGACCAGGGTCGTACGGACCTTGACGGGCGAGAGCCAGTTGACGTTGATGTGCGCAATCACGTCATCGTCGAAGTAGAAGGTCAGGTAGGCCATGTCCTCCATCTCGGGCTTGACGTGCGCCGAGCCGGTGGCCACCACGGCCTTCGGCTTCCGGCCCAGCACGTAGAACATGATGGCCAGGTCGTGCGGCGCCAGGTCCCAGACCACGTTGACGTCGTGCTGGAAGAGGCCCAGGTTGACCCGCATGGAGTCATAGTAGTAGATCCTGCCCAGCGTGCCGTCGTCGACAAGCTGCTTCATCTTACGGACGGACCCGGTAAAGAGGAAGGTGTGGTCTACCATGATCCTGAGGTTTTTCCGCTCGGCCAGGTTGATGAGCTCCTCGGCCTGGGCGACGGTGTAGGTGAAGGGCTTCTCGACGAAGACGTGCTTGCCGGCCTCGAGGGCCTTTTTGGCCAGCTCGAAGTGGGTGAAGACGGGCGTCACGATGGCCACGGCGTCGATGTCGGTGGCCCGGATCAGCTCGTCGGCGTTCTTCGTGGTCCGCACGCCCCGGTGGTTCTTCTCGACCTTCTTCAGGGATTCATCCCGGAGGTCGCTCACGGCGACCACTGCAGCCCCGTCCACGGAGCTGAAGTTGCGGACGATGTTCGGTCCCCAGTAGCCGTACCCGACAACGCCCATCCGTAATCCGGATGCGTGCACCGCACCTTTATCAACCGCTGGCACTTTTACATTTTTCGCTTGCATGGAATTTTGTTCTGCCTTTCACAGTATTTAGTCATTTGTCACGTAGGAAGCCGGCAGAACAAAAGCCGACAGCCTACAGCCGACAGTCTACAGCAAAGAAAAGAAGCCTACAGCCGACAGCATAGAAAAGAAGCCGACAGCCTAAAGCAAAGAACAAATAGAAAAGACGGGAGTTGTTACGGTTTTGACGGCTCTTTGATGAATCCTCTTGTGGTCTTGATCAGGGCCGTAATCATGGCTGATATTTCTTTTGACTCTGCCATCCAGGCCTTTCCTGCAGCCGCACTGATGTAGCCAATTTCCCTGCCAATATGTACCTGCGTGCGCAATTCCCCGCAACTTCCGCGAGCGTAGTTTAAGAAGACAGCGAATTCTTTATGGGATTTCCGCTCGAAACCTTCGGCGATGTTACTGGGTATGGAAAGACCGGATCGTGTGATTTGATCACGGAACCCGTAATCCTTCAAATTCTGAAGTTCGCGGTATATCGCGGCACTAAGTCTTGCCGCCCTTTTCCAAACTTCAAGATCCTCGAAACCGTTCACTGTTGAATTTTGACGCCCCGGTCCCATTCTCATCTCTTCTGCAGGCTGTTGGCTGTCGGCTGTCGGCTATTGAGCGCTCCGCGCTCAGTAGGCTCCCTTGCCGGCGATTACGGCCCAGGGGGTCCGGAGGATGATCTTGATGTCCTGCCAGAGGGACCAGTCGGTGACGTATTTGAGGTCCAGGCGGACCATCTCGTCAAAGTTGGTGCTGCTGCGGCCGTAGACCTGCCAGAGGCCCGTGATGCCGGGCTTCACGGTCAGCATGCGCATCCGGTGCCAGACGTCGTAGATCTCGAACTCGTAGAGCACGGGGGGCCGGGGACCCACGAGGGACATCTCGCCCCGGAGCACGTTGATCAGCTGGGGCAGCTCGTCGAGGCTTGTCTTGCGGATGAAGCGCCCCACCGGGGTGACCCGGGGGTCATCGGTGAGCTTGAAGACCGGGGCTTCGTCGCATGCCGTGCCGTTTGCGCTCTGGTTTTCCTTGATGAGCTTCTCGATGTAGGCCTTGTGCGGGTTTTCGGCCTGCTTGGCCTGCATGGACCGGAACTTCAGGAACGTAAAGGTCTCGCCCCACTGTCCGATCCGCTCCTGGCGAAACAGCACGGGACCGTCGGAGGTAAACTTCACGGCGGCGGCGACGGCCAGGATGACGGGCGAGAACAGGATGAGCGCCAGCAGGCTGCCGACGATGTCCATGAAACGCTTCATCTTCCGTGAAAGGCCGTTGTTGGTGTTGCCCTCGAGCAGGTCCTTGTAGAGTTTCATGTTGAAGTGGCCGTTGCCATTTCCGTTGCCCTTGTCCTGGTCCTCAGGGAAGGCGTGGAAGGTGACCTCGATTTTCTCGAGGTCCTGCCGATCGATCTCGGCCGCCAGCGACAGGAGCAGCTTTGCGAAGATCTTCTCGCGCACGGCCACGCAGGCACTCTCCAGCTCTGTGAAGAGAACACCGATGACTCGTCCCTTTCGATACCAGCCCCTCACGTCGGTCTCGCGGATGCCCGCATCGAGGACCCGGCCGATGCTGTTGATGACGACCAGGTTCGGGTGGGGGTTCACGAGCTTCGAGATGTCGAGGAGCATCATCAGGAAGGGCTTTCTCGAGCGCTGGGTCCTCTTGCGCTCCAGGGAGAGCATGCGGTTGAAGTAATCCTCATTGTAAAATCCCTGTATCCCGTCGAACACGTCGGGTTTTACGGAATGAGATTTTACCAGCTTGATCTTAGTGGAACTGACTTCTTTCAAGGCAATCTCCCTTGTCCCAATTTGTATTAAAGACCTGCAACAAATGTTCCGATATTTAGTGGTTCAAGTTCAAACTTTCGGTGTTGCGACACAAGCCCTTGAATCAGAATGAGTTTAGTTTTTACCGACCCCAGCCGCACGAACAACATGCATGATGAACCGGGATTCAGAACATCCTTGTGACTGGCAAAAAGCGAAAATCTGACGGCCAAGCTACAATTTTTGGAGGTCGGAAATAAGCCTCTGCAGCTCCCCCATAAGACGAAAGTCTTAGAGGCTCAACTCCTCATTGCCTGTAACCTGAAGTGACAGGAGATTCATCGCAAAATGGCTTTCAATGATTGATTCTTCTGCTGGTTAATTACCGATTGATGTTGCCGCAGTGCGACATACCTGTGTGGCAAGTACCTGTGGAAGGAGTTAGTGTATTTTGCCACAACTGTTGACCTTGTCAATAGGATATTGATTTAAAGTCATAATTTCCAGGCAGGCTCCCGCCCATCCGACTCGGGATCCCTTCCCGGTCGACGAAACAACCATTCTTGAACAGCAGTGCCTCATTCCCTTGAGTGCCTTGCCTATGTCGAGGCCGAAGGCCTCGGGTTCGCTGCGCTGAACCGGTGATCAGTGGTCAGTGAACAGTGAACCACTATAAGAAAAATCTCAGTCTATCCGGCCTGTCTGGTCTATCCGGTCCAAGAAGTCATTGCGAGCCGAGCCTTGCGAGGCGTGGCAATCTACGATCTCTATGGTCCGGTCCTGTGTAGACCCTTTCCTTGAACTTCCTCTCCCCTGGCGGGAGAAAATTGAGGTGAGGGGGTAGTATCGTTTCTTTTGTTGGTTCGTTTATTTCGTTCGTTTCGTCTATCTGGTCTGTCTCGTCCAATTCGTTTGTTTCGTCATTGCGAGGGACGGAGTGACGAAGCAATCTGAAATATCTCAAACGAAGATTGCCACGCCTCGCAAGGCTCGGCTCGCAATGACTCTTTTTCTATTTTCTGATCCCGAATCCTGAAGCCCGAGTCCGGAAGCCCGGTCGCATCATGCGACCTTTTCGAGCAGCGAGTAGTGCAGCTCGACTGCGGGGCGGTAGCCCACCAGGTTGAGCAGGACCCTCACGCGTTCGGAGTCGGAAACCCATCGCTCGAAGACGCCCAGCAAATCCTTCATGGGGCCCGAGCGGACGCGGACGAGTTCGTTGGGCTCGAAACTGCAGGCCTTCTTCACGAGCTCGCCGCCCTGCGCCCGGTTCCGGATGAGCTCGATCACCTCGTCGGCCACGGGCAGCGGCTCGGCCCCGAAGCCCACGAGCTTCCTGACCCCCCTGCCCCACCGCACGAGGCTGTAGTCCTCGAGCAGGTTGAAGCGCCCGAAGAGGTACCCGGGGAAAAGGGCTCGCTGCTCGCTGACCATTTTGCCGCCGCGGGCGGTGACGATCTCCATGGTCGGGCTGAAGACCTCTACACCCTTCATGGAGAGATACGATTTCGCTTCGAGTTCCTTCTTCGTCTTGGTCTGGATGACATACCAGCTGCGTTTCAGTTCAACCGGTGTGCCCGGCTCTTCGATCATCTGCTTCAGTCCTCCTTCTTGAAGAACGGGAAGAGGCTTCGCCAGCTCCGAGGAGGTTTTTCGGGTTCGTTGTCCTTGTTCCTGTACCGGTAGTAGTACTCGGACGAGCCGAAGTAGCGCGAGGCGAGGTCCCCCGACTCGAACTCGAGGTCGTTGAGGACGATGCCCAGGACCTTCTCCTTCTCCACGGTGGCAAGCGCATGCTGCACCGTCTCGCGGGGCGTGACACCCGCCCGGATAACGAGGATGATCCCGTCGACGAGGCGCGTGAGCACGCTGGGCTCGGTGGTGGCCAGAAGCGGCGAGGAGTCGAAGATGATGTAGCGGTCGCTGTATCGTTCGCGCATCTCGCGCACCAGGGATTCCATTTTCTTCGAGCCGATGAGCTCGACGGGGTTTGACTGGGAGGAGCCGCTCGGGAGGATCGTGAGCTTGTCGACGTTCGTCTTGACGAGAAGCTCCTGGATGCCCGCCCCGGCAGTCAGGTAGTCCGAAAGGCCCCGGCCGGCCTGCAGGGCGAACCAGCGGCTGAGCGACGGGTTGCGCAGGTCGGCATCGACGAGAAGGGCGTAGCTGCTGAGGTCGTGTGCGAGCACCGTGGCCAGGTTGGTGGCTACGAGTGTTTTGCCCTCGGTATCGGTGGCGCTCGTCACCATGATCGTCTTGGGCGGCGTGGGAAGCCGCATGCCCAGCAGCTGCGTGCGCAGTTTGCGGAACTGCTCGGCGGCGATGGAGCCCGGCTCGCGGTACGCCACCAGCTTCTCGTCCATGCTCGGCAGTTTGATCTCGCGGGGCACTTCCAGGTAGGGCCGCCTGTCGAATTCGATTTTCACTTCCTCGACCGGCGGCGCCGTCTCCTGCCGCAGCTCCGGTTCGCTCCCCGGGACGCGATCCTTCTCGACTTTTTCAAGCGCCTTGTAGAGTTTGCCCATTCTTTCGTCCGTTTCGTCCTTTTGGTCTGTTTGGTCCTTTTGGTCTGTTTGGTCTATTTGGTCTGTTTCGTCTGTTTCGTCAGGCCGCCTCACGGCCGGAATCTGGCATCCGGAGTCCGGATTCCGGAATCCCGAATCCCTTTTCTTGGTCTGTCCCGTCTATCCGGTCCAATGAGTCATTGCGAGCAACTGACCCCGGGTAGGCACGGGGTTATCGATGGAAGAAACANNCCTTTAATCTCGTAGGGCCCGATCCCCGATCGGGCTTGTCGGGCCGTTCGGGGAACGGCCCCTACATCTTTCGACCATGGGTCGAGCTGTTTCTTAGGAGCCACGCCTCGCAAGGCTCGGCTCGCAATGACCTTTCTTGTTTATCGGCTCGGCTCGCAATGACTTTCTTTATATCCTCACTTCATCCACTTCCTTCACTGCCGCAAAGCGGTCGTCACTTCTTCATTGTTTAAGGATGCGTGCCCGGAAGATGTTTCCCGCTGATTCCAGCGTCGAGGGCATATCGCCCAGGGATGCCTCCCTGACCCAGAAAAACAGGATGCCCACTACGATGAGGAACACGACGGACGCAAACACATAGCTCCAGGCAGGACTTGTCACTTCGACCGGCCCATCCATGTCCTTGGCAACGTCGCGGATGACCCTCTTGTCGATCGGCCTTTTCTCCTCCACGTAGCCCGTCACCAGGGCATTGTCGCAAAGCACGTTGATGATCCTCGGGACGCCGCGGGAGCGTTTCCAGATCTCCCGGATGGCCCCATCGTCGAAAAGATGGCAGTCGCGCGCGCCGGCCACCTTGAGCCGCTTCTCGATGTACTCCCTCGTCTCGCTGCGGTTCAGGGGCTTCAGGTGGTAGCGGACGCTGATCCTCTGCCTGAGCTGCCGGAAGCGCTGGTCCGCCAGGATCTTGTCCAGCTCGGGTTGGCCCATCAGGATGACCTGCAGGAGCTTGGATTTCGGGGTCTCCAGGTTCGTCAGGAGCCGCACCTCCTCGAGGAGCTTGGGCGAGAGCGTCTGTGCCTCGTCGATGATGAGCACGACGCGCTCCTTGCGGGCGTAGCACTCGAGCAGGAAGCTGTGCAGCAGCGTGAGCAGCTCGCCCTTCGTCGTCAGGCCCTCCGTTTTCAGGCCCAGGTCGTGACAGATGTAACTCAGGAAGTCCCGGGTGGAGAGCTTGGGGTTGAACAGGTGCGCCGTGCGAGTTTGTCCGTCGAGCCGTGCCAGCAGCATCTGGATGAGCGTGGTCTTTCCCGTGCCGACCTCGCCCGTGATGACCGTGAAGCCCTTCGTCTCGTTGAGGGCGTAGGTCAGGTGGGCGTAAGCCTCGCGGTGCTGCTCGCTCATGTAGAGGAACCGCGGGTCGGGCGTGATCTCGAACGGCTTTTCCTTCAGTGCGTAAAATTGCTCGTACATAATCAGGCTGCCTTGCTTCCGATCTTGGGGATGTTCGCCAGGACCTTGAGGCCCAGCGTGACTTCGGTGTCTTCGGGGTCGCGGAAGGAGCGGTCGAGCTGCTCGCGGACGAATATGCCGCCGAGGCCGCAGCCAAGACCAGCCAGAAGACCGATCAGAAGCACTTTCGGTATGTCGGGCTGGACGGGCTTCTCGGGGGTGCGAGCCGGATCGATGATGCGGAATTGCTCGCCCTTCTGACGCCGTTCCAGATTTTCCGCCTGCTGCGCCTCCTCGCTCTTCTTGATGAGCGTGTCGTACAGCAGCCGCGTGTTGTTGTACTCCTGCATCATGGCCGCCATCTCCTGCTCGCGCTGGGTGGCGCCCTCTATGCGCCCACGGTACTGGCCGACCTGGACCTGCAGCCTCTCGCCCTCCCCCTGCAGACGTTTGATCTGCATGTTGATGGCCGCGATCGAATTTTCCATTTCCCGGTACTTCGGGTCGTTCTTCACGGACATGATGTCTTTGTTCTTCTCGAGATCGGCCAGGCGCTTTTTCGTCCGCACGATGTCGGGATGCTTCTCGGTGTAGCGGCTCTGCAGATCGGCGAGATGCTTCTTCAGCTCTTCGCGCCGGGCTTCGTAGCTCAGGGCCCCTTTCTGCGGCTGGGCAGTCCCGTCGGCGTTTACCCCCGCAGCCGGCGGGTTCTCGAGATCGGCCATCTGCTTGCGGATGAACAGCTTGCGGTCCTCGAGGGCGCGGAGGCTTTCCTCGTTGCGCTGGAGCTGCACCTGGAATTGTTCCAGCATCTTGATGTTCGTGTCGCGCTGCTCGGGGAGCGAGCCCATATTCTTGCGCTTGTAGTCGGCCACGGTCTGACCCTGGGCCTCGAGTTTCTCTTTCGTGGCGGTCAGCTCGCTGGTGAGAAACTCGGTGGTGCCCACGGCCTGCTGCTCGCGCAGCTTGAGGTTCTCCTCGATGAAGAGCGAGGAGAGCTTGTTGGCCACGACCGTCACGACGCGGGGGTCCTCGCCGGTGAAGCTGATGGTGAAGTATCCGGCCGTCTCGGCCGTGCGCTTGGGGATCTCCACCTTGATGTTCTTGCGCATCAGCTCCACGACCTCCTCGCGCTTCATGCTCTTGAGCTCGTCCGGGTAGAGCTTGAGCTCGTCGATGATCCGCTCGAGGCGCGTGCGGCTCATGATCTCCTGGCTGATGGAGTTGAGCCGCTCGATGATGCCCGCCGTCACCGTGGGACGGACAAGCTCGGTCGGGACGCGCTGGGGCGTCACCAGCACGAGGGTCGAGGCCTGGTACTTGCGCGGGGCGACGGCCGCCCAGAGCACCGCCGCCGTGATGATGACTACAAAGGGGATGACGAAGTAGAGCTTGCGGCGCAGGAAGATTTCCTTGTAGTCGTTGACGTTGTAGGAACGTCCCGGGTTGATCATCTAAAACTCCAGTCTGTTTCGTTCTTTTCGTTTATTTCGTTGGTTCGTTTGTTTCGTTGAGTTCGTTTGTTTCGTCATTGCGAGAAGCGAAGCGACGAAGCAATCTCATAAATATCTCTCAAACGAAGATTGCCACGCCTCGCGAGGCTCGGCTCGCAATGACCTTTCTTTTTTATCGGCTCGGCTCCTAAGAAACAGCTCGACCCATGGTCGAAAGATGTAGGGGCCGTTCCCCGAACGGCCCGACAAGCCCGATCGGGGATCGGGCCCTACGAGATTAAAGGTGTTTCTTTCATCGATAACCCCGACCCCAAGTCGGGGTCCGCTGCTCGCAATGACTCTTCTTCTATTTTCCGATCCCGACGCCTGAAGCCCGAATCCCTCTTTTTCTTCACTCAGGTACTTTCGACTTCTTCTCCGGCTGTCGGCTGTCGGCTTCTTCATCACCAGTCACTTCTCTTTTTCACCGGTCACCGGTCACTTCTTCTTTCCCCGCCCCTCAGCGTCCGTAGAGCAGATTGTCAAATGTGGCGGTCAGCGTGAGGAACACGTGCCATTCATCGTAGCTGTTCACGTCGAGGTCGGAATCCTGCGCCAGGTAGCCTGCCCTGCAGCCGACCGAGAGCCATTGCAGGAGCTGGTAGCGGGCATTGGCGTCCGCCGTGTAAACCCAGTCATCGCGGTCGACGAAAGCGTACTCCCTGTAAAGGGCGCTCCCGACGAAGCCTATATTGAAGCGCTGCGTGAGGGCGTGCGAGATGCTGGCCGAGCCGCCGTAATACTTGTTGAAGCCCAGGTTGTCGAAGCCGAACTGGTCCTGCTCGTATCCGCTGTTGAAGGCCAGGGTGTACGTCGTCCGCCCGTCCCTTTGCGTGATGCTCAAGTTGCTGGTGACGCCGTCGAAATCATCGCCCCGATCGGGGTTCATCCAGAAGTAACCCACCTGGGCCGTGCCGATGAGTGTGGGGTTGAAAGCATACGTGATGCCCACGGAGGGATTGTTGACATTGTAGTCGAATCCCGGCTCGTCGCTGTCGCGGTATGAATAAATGTAATCCAGGAACATGGACATCTGGGCATCGAAGCGGTAGGTGTAGCGGCCGTGAGGATTATGCGACGTGAAGTCCGGCGTGGCCGGGCCCACTTCGCGCGTGTACTCGCCTGAGGTGAAGCCATAGTCCAGGGCGATGTTGTTTCGCTGGTTGAACCAGTAGCTGATGCTGGGGCGCACGTAGTTCTCGGTGCTGTCATCGTAATTGATGTTGTCGTCGTTTCTCAGAATGTTGTTGCGGTAAAGGATGCCGACACTGCCCTGCCGGCTGAACTGCCAGTCGACGGAAGGCTCCACCACGTTGCGAATGTATGGGGTGTTGCCCCGGTTGGTACCTGCCAGGTTGCCGGGTTGGGCCGGCTGCCCTCCCTGCGCGAAGTTCTGCTCCACCGTGTTCTCGGAGCGCAGGATGTACTCCCGCACCCTGAAGGTGAGCTGCGGGGTGGGGTTGTATCGGAGGCCGAGGGTGCCGTCGACACTCCAGTAGTCATCCTTGGTGTTGTTGGCATACCAGTTGTAACCGAAGTTGCCCATCAGATCGGCGCCGAAGCCGGGATCGTTGACGCTCAGCCGGATGCCCGGGCCGAGGGTGGTGATCCAGTCCTCCCTCTTGTTTTCCTTCGTGAGGTAGACGTTGCTCGTGTACTGCTCGGTAACAAAGATGTATGGCTGGATCGCGTAGCGCTGCCCGGAGGGCAAGCTGATCGGAGCCGATGTGCCTGTCAGGTCCGGGGTGCCGGGCATAACGGGAACATTCGGCTGCTCGGCCCCTCCCGGTTGATAGGGACTTACCTGACCGGCTGCTTGGGTTGCCATACCAATAAGAAACGCCAGGATCAACGCCGGAACCAACCCTTTTCTGTTCAATGTACCCCCTCCTTCTTGCCCCTTCGGGGCAGTGACCAGTGACCAGTGGCCAGTGACCAGTGAAAAAAACCAAATTGCCTCCGGTCAGTAAACATTTAAAGCAATCTCCTCTTTTGCTTCTTCCTTGTGTCTCTCTCCTGCCTCTCGAATCCGTGCTCTCTGCACCGGTCACCGGTCACCGGTCACCGGTCACTTCTCAGTTAGGTATAATAATGATGTCGCCGGATTTGAGGATGATGTCCTTCGCCCCCTCATCGCCGTCGATGATCTTCTTGTAGTTGGCGCGGATTCGGCTCTCCTTGCCCCCTTCCTTTCGGATGATCGTGATTTTCTTGCGGTCGGCCCAGTCCGTAAATCCGCCGGCCATCACGAGGAGCTGGACCAGGGAGGTCTCCGTCCGGAGCTTGTACACGCCCGGAGTTTTCACCTCACCCTGCACGTAGACCTTGAAGCTGTTCGCCTCCGTGACGATGACGGTGACGTCGGGCGTATCCACAAACTCTCTCAGCCGCATCAGCAGCAACTCCTTGAGCTGCAGGGGCGACATGCCCGCCGCTTTCACATCATCCACGAGAGGGATGGAAATCATGCCGTCCATCCGGACGGGAACCGTCCGCGATAGGTTCTCCTCTTTCCATACATAGATGTAGAGAACGTCTTCAGGCCCGATGATGTAGCTGTCGCTGTCCGCGGCAATGGATGCCTTCGCCTGGGCCTTTTTCAGTGTTTCCGACTGCTCCCCTGCGGCGCGCTTTGACGGGGCCGCAGCCGCCGG
>DIFQ01000034.1:6048-10135 GCA_002419215.1 Syntrophaceae bacterium UBA5744 | reverse complement strand
CTTCCTGCACTCCCTCACTTCTTCACTTCCCCAGCATCTCGGCTCCTAAGAAACAGCTCGACCCATGGTCGAACGATGTAGGGGCCGTTCCCCGAACGGCCCGACAAGCCCGATCGGGGATCGGGCCCTACGAGATTAAGGGTGTTTCTTCCATCGATAACCCAGGACGAAGACGGGGTCTGTTGCTTGCAATGACTTATCATTTCTGAGCACACTCCACAAGACGCGGCATCTCGCGGAGGAGCTGCTCGCCTTCCTCCTTCTCCGGCCCCCCGTCGCCCAGTCCCGCCACAAACGGCGGAAAGTTCTCCGGAACCTTCCCCGCAAGCATCTCGTCAAGGTACCCGAACTCGCGGTATACCCTGCGCGGATTGGCAAAGGGCTCGTCGCGATGCATCAGCGCAGCGATCCGCCTTGCCGCATGGAGCAGGTTCAGGATGTGCCCCGTCTCCAGGCCCCGGCAGGACTCGAAATAGTACACTTCCCCCGCCTCGCGGTATTTCCCGTCTTTCTTCAGCCGGCCCGCAATCGGCGTGCCGGGGTACGGGATGAGCATCTCCGTGTAGGCGATCTCGGCTCCGCACTCGAAAAGCCGCCGGGCAAGAGCCAGGGTCTCGCGGATCGTGCCCGCCGTGTCCATGGGCCCGAACAGGATGAAACTCACGACAGGGGTGAGGTTCTGCTCCACGCAGAGCGCCACGCATCGCTCCATGCCGGCCGGCGTGATCCCCTTGCGGTAGTAGTCGAGAATCTCCTGGGAACCCGATTCCGCCCCGAAATAGACGGCCTCGAACCCTGCCCCCGAGAGGACACCGGGCAGCATCGGGTTGCGGCACACGTCGTCGATTCGGCCTTCCGCGAAAAACCGCATCCGCCGGTGAAACCCCTGCTTCCCGATCTCGCTGCAGAGGGCCGCGGCCCTGGCCGCATCGTCGGTGAAATTGTCGTCGCTGAAGAGGATCCGTTGAGCCCCCAGGTCGGCCAGCAGGTCGATCTCGTCCATCAGGCTGCCGATGTCGCGGAACCGGACAGAGCCGCCGTAGAGGCTCCGGATCGAGCAGAAGGTGCACCGGTGGCTGCACCCCCGGCTGGACGAAACACCCCGCGCACGGTACCCCTGCCCCTCGAGCAGGCGGTGCGCCGGGATGGGATAGGCGTCGAGATCCGGCGGAATGTCCCTCCGGGGATTGCGAACGACCCTCCCGGCGTCCCTGTAAGTAATCCCCCGGATGCCCGAAACCGGCAGCCCGGCGCTTCGCGCGAGGACGACCTCGCGGAAGGTCACCTCCCCTTCGCCCCGGACGACGACGTCCACATCCGCGCATGAGGCGAGGATCCGCTCGTCGTGCACCGTCGCGTGGACCCCTCCCAGAACCGTGAGCGCCGCCGGATTCCAGGTTTTCACCCGGCGGCAGACCACCAGGGCGGACCGGAAACTGTCGGACATGGCCGTCACGCCCACGACCACCGGATCGAGACGGCGGAGCGTCTCATCGAGCTTCGCCAGGGGGTCCGGCAGGGGCCCGATGTCCAGATCGAGCACCTCCACGGACAGGCTTTCCTGCAGCAGAACGGCTGCCAGGCTCAAGAGCCCCAGCGGCGGGAGATCCGTTCTGCCCGTGAAGACGGGATTCACCAAAAGAACATTCACGGATGCGTCTATTTCGTTCTTGACGTTTATTTCGTTTGTTTCGTTAAATCCCCCCTTGCCCCCCTTTACGAAAGGGGGGTTGCGGGGGGATTTTTCTTGCCTTGACCAATTCGGTCATTGCGAGCAACGGACCCCGTCTTCGTTCGGGGTTATCGATGGAAGAAACACCTTTAATCTCGTAGGGCCCGATCCCCGATCGGGCTTGTCGGGCCGTTCGGGGAACGGCCCCTACATCTTTCGACCATGGGTCGAGCTGTTTCTTAGGAGGAACGAAGTGACGAAGCAATCCAGCTGCTTCGCAGCAGGACTCGGGCCTCGTGTATCGGGTCTCGGGATAGAAAGAATTAACTCAAATCCCGATATCAGACTCTCAAACGAAGATTGCCACGCCTCGCACGGCTCGACTCGCAATGACTTTTTTTCTGATCCCGACGCCCGAAGCCGGAATCCCGAATCCCTCTTTTTCTTCACTCAGGCACTTAGACACTGAGACACTCAGACACTTTTTCATTTGTCCTTGTCAAACATCCCCTTGTACGTCACGCGCATGTCGCGCTTGAGGATCTTGCCCGTCGGCGTCTTGGGCAGGGCCTGGACGAAGACAATCCCTTTCGGGACCTTGAATCCGGCCAGTTCCTTGCGGCACAGCTCGACGATCTCCTTCTCGGTAATCGTCTGGCCCGCCTTCGGAACGATGACGGCCGTGACGGCCTCGACCCACTTCGGGTGCGGAATGCCGATGACGGCTACTTCCTGGACGCGCGGATCCTTGTAGATGGCATCCTCGACCTCGCGCGTGGGCACGTTCTCGCCGCCCGTCTTGATCATGTCCTTCTTGCGGTCGGCAACCGTGATGTAGCGGTCCTCGTCCATGATGCCCACGTCGCCCGAGTGGAACCAGCCGCCCTTCATGGCCTCGTCGGTCTTGTCGGGTTCCTTGAAATACATCATCAGGGCGTGGGGCCCCTTGCCGCAGATCTCGCCGGGCACGCCGGTCCGGGTGACGGGCTTGAAGCTGTCGTCCTCGAGCCGCGTTTCCATGTTGATGCCGCCCATGCCGGCGGAGCCCAGCTTGCGCAGGGCGTCCTTGGCCTTGAGGACCGTGTGGTAGGGCGCAAGCTCCGTCTGGCCGTAGTAGTTCCAGATTCCCGACCCCGGGAATTTCTCCATGACCTCCTTGAGGATCTCCACGGGCATGATGGAGGCCCCGTAGTAGCACTTCTTGAGGCTCTTGAGGTTGTACTTGGCGAAGTCGGGGTGCCTCAGCAGGCCGATCCAGACCGTGGGGGGCGCAAAGAACATGGTGGCCTTGTAGTCGGCAATGTTTTTCAGGATTTGAACCATGTCGGGCGCGATGAGGATGTTCGTCCCGCCCACCCAGAAGACGGGGTTCAGGAACACGTCGCGCTGGGCGCAATGGTAGATGGGAAGCGCGTTGACCTGGACGTCGTCTTCGTCGTACTGGCCGTCGACGATGGCGCCCATGTACTGGGCCATGAGGGCCTGGTTCGAGATAATGACGCCCTTCGGGAGCGACTCGGTGCCGCTCGTGTAGGTCATCTGGACGGGGTCCTCGATTCGCAGGACCGTATCGGGCTCCGTCGCAGGATAGGCCTTGTACCAGGGCTCGAAATCCTTGAACTTGTCGCTGACGGGCGGCTTTCCCGCACCCTGCCGGGACCAGATCCAGGTCTTCACCGTGGGCATCTCGTTCAGCACATCCTTCACGAGATCGTAAAGCGAGTCCTCGACGATGAAGAGCTTGCTCTCGGAGTGGTTGATGCAGTAGGCGATGTCCTTGCCCCGCAGCAGGTAGTTGATGGCGAGGTACACGGCGCCCGCCTTGCAGCAGCCGAACCAGGTGAGGACATGGTCGATCGTGTTGTGGGCCAGGATGGCCACCCGGTCGTACTTCTTGATGCCCAGGTCGATGAGGGCGTTGGCCACGCGGTTGCACTCGCCCTCCATCTCGGCATAGGTCATCTTCCTGTCCCCGAAGATCATGGCCGTCTTGTCGGGATAGTGGTAGGCGCTGCGGCGGATCATGTCCGCGATGACCCAGCGGTTGACCTTGTTGTAGCGGGTCATCAGGAACTCGACGCTTTCCTTGTTCAGGGTTTTGAATTTTGCCTTGTCCGCGTCCGTCAGGGGAATACCAAGAGACATAAAATAAAACCTCCCTCCTATGAAATATGGTCTATCTGGTCTATTTGGTCTATCCGGTCTGTCCGGTCCAAATCCCCCCTACCCCCCTTTACGAAAGGGGGGCTTTTTATTGTTTCCCCCTTTTGTAAAGGGGGACAGAGGGGGATTTTCTTGCTCGGGGCCTGCAACGTCTTGCCTTGACCTATCAGGTCATTGCGAGGAACTTTTCCTTTTTCTGTCATTGCGAGCAACAGACCCCGTCTTGGGGACGGGGTTATCGATGGAAGAAAC
>DIFQ01000034.1:0-6000 GCA_002419215.1 Syntrophaceae bacterium UBA5744 | reverse complement strand
CGACCATGGGTCGAGCTGTTTCTTAGGAGGAGCGAAGCGACGAAGCAATCTCAAGGATGTTGCTCAAACGTGGATTGCCACGCCTTTGAATACCCGTTACCTTAATCTTCCTCTCCCCTCGAGGGAGAGGACCGAGGTGAGGGGGAATGTTCCCCGTACCTTTTTTCACCCTCACCCCAACCCTCTCCCCTCAAGGGAGAGGGAGACTATGGAAAGGGTCTCAAGAGGCTCGGCTCGCAATGACTCTTTTTCTATTTTCTGATCCCGACGCCCAAAGCCGGAATCCCGAATCCCTCTTGTTCTTCACTCAAACACTTTCACACTCAGACACTTCTTCCACTTCTTCTAGATGATCCCCTTCTCCTGAAGCTCCTTGAGCTTCACCGGACCATAGCCGAAATAGTACAGGTAGATGTGCCCGTTGTCGTAACCCACGGGGCGGCAGGCCCACTTCGTGCGGGGCGGCGTCTCCGTGGACTTCCACTGGGCCTGTGCGCAGATGACGGACCCATAGACGGGGTCCTGGACCGGCGCGAAGATGCCGCGGTCCTGCCAGTTCTCGTCGTGCATGGCCTTCCAGGGCGACACGATCTCGGCCACGACGGGCGTGATCGGGGCGAGGCGGCCGCTCTTGGCGTACTCGACGGATTTCGCCGTCAGTTCCTCGCTCGTGTACTTGGACGTCTCGGGATTGATCATGGCCTGGTACTTCAGCTGCCAGTCCTTTTTCATGAAGGGGGCCAGCGTCGTCCACTCCTCGGCCTTCCACTCGTCGTACTTGCCGATGATGTCGACGAAGGCCTTCCACATCTCGAGCCTCAAGCCGCCGAGGAACACGCCGCCGTCCTTCGTCGGGTAAAACCCGTAGAGCCACAGCGCCGTGTCGAGGCTGCCGAAGCGCTCGGCCGTCACGCCGGCGTGGGCGTACCACATCAGCTGGTAATCATGCAGGCGGCCGTAGGCCTCGGGCGTGCAGATGTCGATGGCCTGCCCCTCGCCGCTACTGTCACGGTGGTAGAGGGCGGAGAGGATTCCCATGGCCCCGAAGGTGCCCGAGACGGCCCAGGCAATGTGGGGCCCCGCCTTCGTGGGAACGGCCCAGGGCATATCCTTGACGGTCTTCCCCTCGGGGAGCACCTCGCCCGTGCCGTACTGGACGGCGGAGCGCGCCTGGGAAACGTTGTCGTAGTCGTACTGCTGTCGGCCGCTCTCGGGGCCGAACTGCCCGAAGCCCGTGATCGAGCACATGATCAGCCGCGGGTTTATTTTTGACAGCTCCTCGTAACCAAGCCCCCAGGCATCCATCTTGCCCGCGGGATAGGTCTCAATGAGGACGTCGGCGGCCCCGATGAAGCATTTGAACATCTCGCGCCCCTCGTCGGTCTCCATGTTCAGGGTGACGTGATGCTTGTTGCGCCCTTCCTGGAGGTAGGCAAGCCCCGTGTCCTTGACCATGATGCCGTTGGGGGAATAGGTCCGCACAAGATCGCCCCCGGGGGGTTCGATGCGGATCGTCTCGGCCCCCAGCTCGGCCAGCAGCGAGGAACAGTAACACCCCGCCAGGCTGCGGGAGCTGATGTCGATCACGACGAGATCGTCGAGGGCCTCGGGTTTCTCGAAATTCTTCGCAGGGTCGTCCTGCCCGCGGACGTGGTCCGCCCAGGCCGCCCATTTCGCTCTCTTGTAGTCTGCCATAGCTCATCACCTCCTCAAGATGGCGCCGGATTGCCCGTCCCAGTCGGAGGGCGGCCTGCGGCCCTGTTGGTCCTTCCACTTCCCCAGCACCCCGTGTCCGTAAAGCTCTGCGATCTGCTGCTGGCTGCGGCCCAGGATCTTCGACATGATGTAGTCGTTGTCGAAGCCGACGGGCCTGACCGTCCAGCGATGCTTGGGAGGCGTCTTGGACATGTTGATGGGGATCTCGTGGTCCATGTACTTGCCGTACATGGGGTCGTCGATCTCCTTGACGGCGCCGCGGTCGCGGCGGTGAGGATCCTCGCACTCGTCCTTGGCCGTGTGGAGGCGTGTCGCCGCAAAGCCGTGCTTGACGCCGAGCTTTTCGATCTCGTCGGCAGTCTTCGTGACGGCCCAGTCGGCTATGATCTTGAGGATTGCGAGGGCGTTTTCGGTCTTGAGACGCTCGGTGTGCTCCTTGAAGCGGGCCTCTCCGGCCAGCTCCGGTTTGCCCATCGCCGCGCAGAGACCTTTGAACTCGTCCGGCGCCGGTGCCGCGAGGGCGGCAAACAGGCCGTCCTTGCACAAGAACGTGTCGGCGGGACAGATGCATTGGTCGCGGTTGCCCGAGGGCTCGGCATGTGTCTGGGTCACCTGCTGGTAGGGCCAGACCCACCCCATGGCGCGCATGATGTTTTCGCTCTGGGACATCTCGATGTACTGACCTTTGCCCGTCCGCTTGCGGTGATGCAGGGCGGCCATCACGGCCACCTCGCCCATCATGGCCCCGTAGACGTCGCAGATCCAGATGCTCTGCTTGAGCGGCGGCTGGCCCCCGAAGCTGGACATCCAGGCATAGCCCGAAAGGGCCTGGGCAGCTCCGTCATTGGAGGGACGGTCCTCCTCGGCGTAGCGGCCCCACTGGCCGAAGCCGTTCTTCTCGAGGTAGATGATGCCGGGGTTGACTTTCTTGATGTCCTCGTAGCCGATGTTCCAGCGGTTTGTGACGGCGGGCCGAAGGTTGAACTCGACCACGTCGGACTTGGCACAGAGATCCTTGAAGATCTGCTGGGCCATGTCGATGTGAAGATCCAGGGCCAGGTAGTACTTGTCAGGGTTGATGTGCATGAACATGGGCCCCTGTTCCTTGTAGAACCAGCCGAATGGATTCAGCGACCGGGTCACGTCCCCCGCAGGGGGCAGCTCGATCTTGATGACTTCGGCGCCCAGCCCAGCCAGGAAGGACGGGCCTGCAGGCCCGAACAGGAGCGTGCAGACTTCGAGGACCCGGAGCCCGCTAAGCGGTCCGGGTTTTTTGTTCTTGGTCTCGGCGTAATTTTTAAAAACAGTCATAAAGTTCCCTCCTTTATAGACCGCATCGATTGAGTACCGTACTCAGATCATTTCCGTCGAAAGCCGTTTTTTCGGAAGAAGTGTCTCTTTGACCCCGGATTCACCTCCTTTCAGAAATAATAAAAGAAACCGACAGCCGACAGTCTACAGCCGACAGAATAAAAACAAAGTATACAGGGGGAATCTGTTGGCTGTTGGCTGTTGGCTGTTGGCTGTTGGCTGTTGGCTGTTGGCTTTCGTCGCAGGTGCGGTGCGCCGCACGACCTGGCGGTCGGCTGCCATCCTGTAACGCGTCGACAATGAAAAGGGGGCGTAATCCGTCATCGTGCGCTGACCGAGTGAAGGCTCGAAAGACGATGGGCGAAGGAGGTTACCCGGGAGCAACGGTGCCGCGTTTTGATGGGATTTGCTGGTATTGTTAACCGGTGGACGTGCTGGATTGAAGCTCTTCGAAGAGCCTGATTCATCAACACTGACGTAGGGTTTGAGATAGCATCCCGAGCGGGAGAAATCAAGAAAAATCCCGCTCTTTCCCTTGATATATAGGGAAAGAGCGGGATTTTTCAAGCCGACAGTCTACAGCCTACAGTCAACAGTCTACAGCCTACGAAAAAAAGAAGTCTACAGCTTGGATCTGTTGCCTGTTGCCTGTTGCCTGTCGGCTGTTGGCTGTTGGCTAGCGCCCGCCTGTTGCCTGATAGCGGCTCTCCGGGTTTGCCGGCTGCGCCCGCCGCTCCCGGAAGACCCCGGCGATGCGGGTCCCACAGCGCGGGCACTGGGTGTCGCGCAGGTCGTTTCGCTCCAGCCAGAAGCCCCGGCGGCGGATGACAGGGTTCCGGCACCCGGGACACAGGGTCTCTGCGGACTCACCCACCACGTTGCCGAGATAGACATAGCGCAGCCCCGCCTTCTTCCCCGCCGACGAGGCCTTGCGCAGGCCCTCGAGCGGGGTTGCCCCGGTGTCCATCATCCGGTAGTCGGGGTGGAAGCGGCTCACGTGCCAGGGAATGTCGGGATCGACCCCGGCGATGAAGCGGGCGATATTGTCGAGTTCCTCCTCCCCGTCATTCATGCCGGGAACGATGAGCGTCGTGATCTCGATCCAGATGCCCAGCTTCTTCATGAAGCGGATGGATTCGAGGACGGGCCCGAGCCGGCCCTTGCACACAGTCCGGTAGAAATCTTCCCGGAAGGATTTGAGATCCACATTGGCAGCATCCAGGTACGGGGCGATCGCCTCGAGGGCTTCCGTCGTCATGTAGCCGTTGGTGACAAAAATGTTCGCAAGCCCGGCGTGTCTTGCCAGGCGCGAGATGTCATGGGCATACTCGAAAAAGATGGTTGGTTCCGTGTAGGTGTAGGAGATGCTCCGGCAGTGATGCTCGAGGGCGGCCTCCACGACATCCTCCGGCCGCATTCGGTAGCCCTCGACCGACCCGCCGTCACGCATGGAGGCCTGGGAGATCTGCCAGTTCTGGCAAAAAGAGCACTTGAAATTGCACCCCATCGTTGCGACGGAAAACGAGGGGGTCCCCGGCAGGAAGTGGTACAGGGGTTTTTTTTCGATGGGGTCCACGTGGGCGGCAATCAACTCGCCGTAGGCGTGAGTGTAGAGCTTTCCCTGACGGTTTTCGCGCATCCCGCAGATGCCGAACCCCGCATCCGCGATCCGGCAGTGGTGATTGCAGAGGTAGCACTCGACGCCTCCCTCTCCCCACGCCCGCCAGAGCATGGCCTCCTTGGGCATCGTGTTTTGAATGCGATTCTTCATGAATCCCCCGTAGTACCTTGTCTTATGCCCTTCGGCACTGGGAAGTGAGCGAAGGCTGCAGGCTACAGGATACAGGCTACAGTAAAAAAGGTGCAGTCGGCGTCCGTCTGTGACCTGTGGCCTGTGGCCTGCTCGTTGTCGCTACTGCGACAACGAGCGGATGATGGCCCGCATGAAGGCCGGGAGGTCATCGGGCACCCGCGACGTAATCAGGTTTCCGTCAACGACGACTTCCTGGTCGACCCAGTTTGCCCCGGCATGAACCATGTCGTCGCGGATGGAAAAGAATGACGTCACTTTGCGGCCCCTGACGATCCCTGCCGATGCAAGCATCCAACCCGCGTGGCAGATGGCAGCCACGATCTTGCCGTTGAGGAAAACCTGCTTCACCAGGTTCACCATCTCGGGATGCCTCCGCATCATATCGGGCGCATAACCGCCCGGGACGATGACGGCATCGAAGCTGCCGGGCTGAGCCTCGTGAGCCGCCATCTCAGACAAAACGGCGTACCCCAGCTTGCTCGTGTAGGTCTGTCCCTTCCTGGGCCCGACGATGTGAACCTCGGCCCCCTCCTCACGCAGCCTCAAAATCGGGTACCAGAACTCCAACTCCTGGTACATGTCCTCGACGAGGACGGCCACTTGTTTACCTTTCAGGTCAGCCATACTTTTTCTCCGTCTGTTTCGTCAATGCAAGGGGTCTCGGGTCTGTCCGGTCTATTCAGTCTATCCGGTCTGTCCCGTCCAAGAAGTCATTGCGAGAAGCGAAGCGACGAAGCAATCCAGCTGCTTCGCGGAAGTGACTGGTAATTGGGTAATAAGTAATTGGGAAAACGGAAAGATTCACTTAATTAATTAGTTACTTAATTCCCTACGTTCCAATCGTAGATTGCCACGCCTTTGAATACCCGTTACCTTAATCTTCCTCTCCCCTCGAGGGAGAGGACCGAGGTGAGGGGGACTGATCCCCGTACCTTTTTTCACCCTCACCCCTGCCCTCTCCAACCAGAGGAAGGGGAGGCATTCACCCTCACCCTTGCCCTCTCCCCTCAAGGGAGAGGGAACCTATAAGGTAAATATCCTTATAGGGAGAGGGAGATTATGGAAGGGGTTTGCTAGAGGCTCGGCTCGCAATGACTCTTATTATATCTTCACTTCCTTTACTTCCCCAGAGACTCGGCTCCTAAGAAACAGATTCCGCA
>DIFQ01000033.1 GCA_002419215.1 Syntrophaceae bacterium UBA5744 | reverse complement strand
CCCTCAAGGGAGAGGAAGATCAAGGAAGAGGGCTTTTCTAGACAAACTCCTTCTCGATCCTCGCCATGGCCTCTTTCAGCCTCGCGTCGGGCACGGTCAGCGAGATCCGGATGAAGCCCTCGCCGAACTTCCCGTAGGCAGGGCCCGCGGCCACGACAACGGCCGTTTTCTCGAAAAGCCGGTCCGTGAATTCCAGGGAGGTCATCCCCTTCGGTACAGGCACCCACAAATAGAAGGTCCCCTTCGGGGCCCTGAAGTCGATGCCGATCTTCTTCAGCGTCCCGAGAACCAGTTCCCGGCGCTTGCGGTAAATCTCGAGCATCCGGGCGATATTCTCGTTCTCGTTCTGGAGGGCCTTGATCCCCGCAAACTGCACGGCGTTGAAGATCCCCGAGTCGGTGTTCTCCTTGACCTTGCTGATGGCGGCGATGATCTGGGGGTTCCCCAGGGCCATGCCGATGCGCCAGCCCGTCATGTTATAGGGTTTGGACAGCGAGTTGAGCTCCACCGCCACGTCCTTCGCCCCTTCGACGCAGAGGAAGCTCAGGCGCTCCTGACCCTCGAAGACGACCTCGCTGTATGGGTTGTCGTAGCAGATGGCGATGTCGTTCTTCTTCGCAAAGACTACGGCCTTCTTGAAGAACTCCCGCGACCCGCAGGCCCCCGTGGGGTTGTTCGGGTAGTTCAGGAACATGGCGCGGGCCCGCTTCAGGATATCCTTCGGGATCTCCTCGAAAAGGGGATAGTAGTCATTTGCGGGGAGCATCGGCATGTGCCAGGGCTCACAGTTGCCCATGAGGATGCTTGCCCGGTAGGCCGGGTATCCCGGGTCCGTCATGAGGACGATGTCGCCGGGGTTCGTGCAGGCAAAGATGAAGTGATGGCAGCCCTCCTTGGACCCGATGAGCCCCAGGATCTCGTCGGCCGGGTTCAGGGTAACGCCGTAGCGCTCCTTGTACCAGACGGCCACGGCCTCCCGGAAGGCGAACATGCCCTTCTCTTCGTCCGTGGGGTAACGGTGGTTCTCGGGGATCTTCGCCGTGCGGCACAGTTCCTCGATGATACCGCTCGGCGTGGGCTCCACGGGGTCCCCGATGGCGAGGCTGATGACGTCCACACCGTCCGCCTTCGCCTTGTTGATCTTCTTCCTCAACTCCATGAACAGATAGGGGGGAATCTTCGATAGTCTGTCGGCGATCTGCACGTTTGTCTCCTCCCTCGAGTGATGTGTGATCCGAAAACAATGCTGAGGCCGCAGGCTGCAGGCAACAGGCTAAAGAAATATGAAGCCTGTAGCCTGTAGCCTGTTTCCTGTCGCCTCTCGGTCTGAAAAAGTTTACTTTTTCAGACCGAGGACATCCTGCATGTCGTAGAAACCGTTGGGCTGGCCGACGATCCACTTTGCGGCACGGACGGCGCCCTTGGCGAAGTTGTCGCGGCTGTGGGCGCGGTGGATGAATTCGAGCCGCTCGCCCAGTCCGCCGTAGATGATCCAGTGCTCGCCGACGATGTCGCCTGCCCGGATCGTCTGCATGCCGATCTCGGACTTGGTGCGAGCCCCGATCATGCCCTTGCGCTCGTAGACGGCCTCCTTGTCGAGGTCCCGCTTGAGGGTGGCGGCGATGATCTGGGCCATCTTCATGGCCGTTCCGCTGGGGGCGTCCTTCTTGAGGTTGTGATGGGCCTCGATGATCTCGACGTCGAAGTCTTCGCCGATGATGCCGGTGACATACTCGAGGACCTTGAACATGACGTTGACGCCGACGCTCATGTTGGGGGCCAGCACGCAGCGGGTCTTCGCGGCCAACTCCTTGATCTTAGCCGTCTCGTCCGCAGAAAACCCCGTTGTCCCGATGACAATCGCCTTTTTGTTCTCCGCCGCGATCCGGAGATGCTCCACGGAGGCCTCGTGATGGGTGAAGTCGATGACGACGTCGCCCTTGCCGATGGCCGCCTCGAGACCCGCGACGATCGGAACACCCTTCTTGCCCAGCCCCAGGATCTCTCCCACGTCCTGACCGATGACGGGATGCCCGGCCTTCTCGACGGCGGCCGCGATCTCGATGCCGTCCGTCATGTTGATGATGGATGCGATCCTGCCGCCCATCTTCCCGCCTGCCCCCATGACGATTGCCCTTACCATAGCGCCCCTCCCTTTCTTGCCTTTAGCCTTTTCCTTTGCCTTCCCCATAAACGTGAAGCCCGCTTTTCAGACGGGCTCCACGTTCAAACCGAAATGCCTGCTACTTGATGAGCCCGAATGTTTTCAAGGACTGCTTGAGCTTCTCGTAATTGGCATCGCTCAACTTCACCAGGGGAAGCCTGATGTCGTACTGGATCTTGCCCATCATGGCCAGCGCCGCCTTGACGGGCGCGGGGTTGGTCTCGATGAAAAGGGAATTCACCAGCGGCGTCAGCTTGTAATGAAGCTCTTTGGCCTTTTTGATCTTGCCGGCGTTGATGAGGTCGACAAGCTCCGCAACGGCTGCGGGCGCCACATTGGAGGCAACGGAGATGATCCCGTGGCCGCCGATGCACATCAGGGGGAAGGTGAAGAAGTCATCACCCGAGAGCACGGTGAAGTCGGGGCCGCAGGCGGTGATCATCTGCTGCATCTGCTGAAGGGACCCGGCCGCCTCTTTCACGCCGACGATGTTCTTGATTTTCGAGAGCTTCGCCATCGTATCAGGGGTGATGTTCACTCCCGTCCGGCTGGGAATGTTATACACAATGATGGGGATAGGGACCGTCTCGGCGATGAGCTTGTAGTGCTCGTAAAGTCCCTCCTGGGTCGGCCGGTTGTAGTAGGGGGCGACGATCAGCGCCCCGTCTGCACCCACATCATAGGCGTGCCTGGTGAGCCGGATGGCCTCATCCGTGCTGTTGGATCCGGTGCCGGCGATGACCGGTACACGCTTCTTGACGGCGTTCACGGTAATCTCGATGACCCGGTCGTGCTCCTTGTGGGACAGCACCGGCGACTCACCCGTAGTGCCGCAGGGGACGATGCCGTCGGTTCCATTTTTTATCTGGAACTCGATCAGTCCCCGAAGGGCCTCCTCATCCACCTTCCCCTTCTTGAAAGGTGTCACGATGGCGACAATGGCGCCCTTGAACATAGCTCCCATACAACCCTCCTCTTTTCTCATTAAGCTCATCGGCAGAAAGCGTTTTCTTTCCGCCTATTGTTTATCGACAGCGACTTGCCGACGAAGTTAGGAAGTTCGGAAGTTATGAAGTTAAGAATCGAACATTTCTTTCCGATTTTTCCTAACTTCCTAGCTTCCTAACTTCTTAACTTCGCGCCGCATATCCTCCGCCGGTCGGTTCTCGCAGTCTTCCGCCCGATCGACGACTACCGCCCAGCCGCGTGGTACGCCTCGTCCCAGAGGAAGCCCTGGTAAACCACCGTGGTGCCTCCTTCCAGGTAAACTTTTTCGAATCCCCGGTCCGTCTTTTCAAAGTAGATTTTCAAGGTCTCACCGCTCTTTACCAGAACATCCACGGGGCTGTCAACGAGTCCTGTCCACGAGGCGACCAGGGCGGTTGCCACGGCCCCCGTCCCGCAGGCGAGCGTCTCGTCCTCCACGCCGCGCTCGTAGGTCCGCAGCTTGATGCGGTGCCGATTGAGCACCCGGGCGAAGTTTGCGTTCGTCCCGGCGGGCTGGTACTCCCCGTGATACCGGATCGTCCTGCCCATGTTGAAAACATCGTGGCCGTCGACATCGTTGATGAAAACCACCACGTGGGGCACCCCCGTGTTGATGCTGTTCACCAGCGCGGCCGTACCGTCCACGTCGATCGTGTAGCCCTTGCGGAGGCCCTTCGGGTCCGTGAGACGCAGCTTCACGATATCGCCCGTGACCTCGGCATCGATGATCCCCGCCCGGGTCTCGAAGGACATCTTTTCGGGGGCGATCCCCTTGATGACGGCAAATCGCGCCGCGCAGCGGCCCCCGTTTCCGCACATCTCCACTTCGCTGCCGTCGGCATTGAAGAAGCGCCAGCGGAAATTCGCCCTGTCGGAGTTCTCGATGACGATGAGCCCGTCTGCCCCCACCGCGACATGCTGCCGGCAGACCGCCTTCACGAACTCGTCGACCTTCCCGACCTCCCGCAGGGCATTGTCGCGGTTGTCGATCAGGATGAAGTCGTTTCCGCTCCCCTGGATCTTGTAGAATTCAATCATGGGCCACTCCGTGGCAAGAATAGGGTCTCGGGTTTCGGGTATAGGGTATAGGGCCTGAAGGTACTAAAGATTCTTATGACGAAATCTTCTTCCTTCCCGATACCCGAGACCCTAAACCCGATACCCTTCTTCATGTACCCGAGTCCCGATACCCGAGTCCCCTTATTTTTTGAGGTATGCAGGCACTTTTTCCGTCTTGACCAGATCGGCGTACTCCTCGCGCTTGCGGATGACATGGAACTTCCTGTCCTTCACCAGGACCTCGGCGACTCGCGGCCGGGAGTTGTAG
Source organism: Syntrophaceae bacterium UBA5744 (assembly GCA_002419215.1). Lineage (GTDB taxonomy): Bacteria > Desulfobacterota > Syntrophia > Syntrophales > UBA2192 > UBA2192. Next base: position 2,867 of record DIFQ01000033.1, on the reverse strand, counting down.
TTCGACGCCATGGAAAACCCGTAGGCCCCGGCGCTCATGACGGCCATCAGGTCGCCGCGCTCGAATTTCGGGATCATCCGCCCCTTGGCGAGGAAGTCGCCCGATTCGCAGATCGGGCCCACCACGTCGGCCACAAAGCTTCCCCGGTCCCTGAGCACCACGGGCTGGATCTGGTGGTAGGAGCCATAGATGCTCGGCCGGATCAGGTCGTTCATCCCCGCATCGACGATGACGAAGTTCTTCTCCTCGTTGCCCTTCGTGTAGAGGACCTTCGAGACGAGGATTCCGGCGTTGCCCACGATCACCCGCCCGGGCTCGAAAATGAAGGTCACCTTGAGATCGCGTGCCGAGTCGATGACCGCCCGGGCATACTCCTCCGGGTGGGGCGGCATCTCCTCGTTGTAGGTGATGCCCAGGCCCCCGCCGAGGTCCAGGTACCGGATCTCGATGCCCTCTTCCCCCAGCCGCTCGATGAGTTTTTTTAATCTCTCCAGCGCATCGATGAAGGGGGAGATCTGCGTGACCTGGGAGCCGATGTGGCAGTCGACACCGACGATTTCCACGTGCGGCAGGGTCTTCGCCCGCCGGTACTCATCGAGGGACTTCTCGATGTTGATGCCGAACTTGTTCGACTTGAGCCCCGTCGAAATATGGGGGTGTGTCTTGGCGTCCACGTCGGGGTTGATGCGAAGAGCGATCCGCGCCCTCTTCCCCATCAGGCCGGCCCGCTCGTTGATGACCCCCAGCTCCTCCGGGGATTCCACGTTGAACATGAGGATGTCCGACCGTAGGGCGAAATCGATCTCGTCGATGCGCTTCCCCACGCCGGAGTACACGATCTTTCGCGGGTCCGCGCCGACCCGGAGCGCCCGGTAAAGCTCCCCGCCGGAGACGATGTCGACCCCGCCGCCTTCCCTGGCGAAAATGCGGAGAATGGCCAGGTTCGAATTCGCCTTTGCGGCAAAGCAGAGGATGTGAGGAATCTCCTTCAAGGCCCCGTCGAAGACCCGGAAGTGATGAAGCAGGGTCTTGTGGCTGTACAGATAGAAGGGCGTGCCGACTTTCCCGGCAATGGCCTCGACGGCCACGTCCTCACACCAGAGCCTGTCGTCGCGGTAATTGAAGTAGTTCATACATTTCCTTCGGGGCAAAAGGCACAGGGCGAAGGGCTGGAGGCTGCAGAGGATCAGATGCGGTCCTTGCCTGTAGCCGCGATGTTCAGCCCATGTTGAACATCGTATTCGCCTTCGGCGTCGCCGGGGGTACGGGATCCCCTTTCTTCCCGCAAGCGGGCACGGTCAGCAAAAAGATGCCTATTATAATGACCAGGGCACATCTGCACAAGCGCGTTCTTTTCATTTTCTGCCCTTTGCCCTTTGCCCTTCGCCTTTCGCCTGTTTTTCAGCCTGGTCGATCTGCCTGAGCACTTCCTTCTTCGCCGTTCCGCCGATCGTGCGCCGGGCGTTAACGGCCTTTTTCACGGGGATGACGGCATAGACATCGTCGTCAAAACCCGTGTAAAACTTCCGGAGCTCCCGGAGGCTCAGATCGGGGAGATCCTTCCCCTTGGCAATGCAGTAGGCCACGAGCCGTCCTACAATCCCGTGCGCCTCCCGGAAAGGGACCCCTCTCGTGACGAGGTACTCCGCCACGTCGGTCGCCGTCGAGAAGCCCTTCGCGGCCTCTTCGAGCATCCGCCGCCGGTTGAAGGCGAGGTTGCCGGCCATCCCGGAAAGGACCTTGAGGCTCATCTTCACCGTGTCGACGGTGTCGAAGAGGGGTTCCTTGTCCTCCTGGAGATCCCTGTTGTAGGTCATGGGAAGCCCTTTCAGGACCGTGAGAATCCGGATGAGATTCCCGTAGACCCGGCCGGTTTTTCCCCGCACGAGCTCCGCCACGTCCGGGTTTTTCTTCTGGGGCATGATGCTGGAGCCCGTCGTGTAGGCATCGGATATCTCCACGAAACCGAACTCCCCCGATGACCAGATGACGAGGTCTTCGCAGAATCGGCTCAAGTGCATCATCAGAAGGCCCGCATCGAAGATGAACTCGGCCGCAAAATCCCGGTCGGAGACGGCATCCATGCTGTTGGCCGAGATCGCTTTGAAGCCCAGCAGCTTCGCCGTGTATTTCCGGTCCAGCGGCAGGCTCGTGCCCGACAGCGCCGCCGAGCCCAGCGGCATCACGTTGACCCTTTCCCGGCACTCGGCAAGCCTTGCCGAGTCCCGCTCGAGCATCTCCCGGAAGGCGAGCAGGTAGTGTGCGAGCAGCACAGGCTGGGCCTTCTGCAGGTGCGTGTAGCCGGGCATGATCGTGTCGATCTCCCTTTTCGCCAGCGCGATGAGGGTTTTCTCCAGCCTGTCTACGAGCTTCAGGATCTCGCCGATCTCGTCTCTCAGGTAGAGGCGCATGTCGAGCGAGACCTGGTCGTTGCGGCTCCGGCCGGTGTGGACTTTGCCGCCTGCGGGACCGATTCGCTCGATGAGGCCCCGCTCGACGGCCATGTGGATATCCTCGTCGGTCTGCACAAACCGGAAGGCGCCCGAACCGATATCCGCCCGGATTCCGGCCAGCGCTTCGACAATCTTCCCGGCGTCGGCAGGGGGGATGATCCCCTGCTTCTCCAGCATCCGGCAGTGGGCGATGCTCCCCTCGATATCGTGGTCGTAGAGCCGCATGTCGAAGGGAAGAGACGCCGTGAAGATCTCCACGAGCCGGTCCGTCTCCTCCGTAAACCGCCCGCTCCAGAGCTTTCTCCGTGTTTTTCCGCCCATGTACCACCTGTGGTTTGTGGTTAGTGACTTGTGGTTAGTGACTTGTGATCTTTCTCTTCACTGAACACTAGCTGTCAAATGTCAGGACATCGT